>JBBQNE010000001.1:0-61376 GCA_038329675.1 Hyphomicrobiales bacterium
ACCCTCGCCCCAACTCCACGCGCTGCGACCGAAGCCAAGCCGTAACCGCGCCGCATCAGCGTCCGCAAACGCGTGCAACGGCGACACGCCGGGTTAAACCCGTAGCAATGGGACCGATGCGGTACGGCTGACACGAGATGCTCGGTCGCCCCGTGATGACGAGCCCGTAGCCGAGCACGTGGAGGTAGCTCTTGGTCTCTCCGACCCGATGCCCAAGCGCGGCACTGGCGTACTGGCGAGACGCGACAAGACCCGCCGTTGCCGCCTACCCGACCGCTTCGTCGCAAACGGGCGGTAACGGAGCAACGTCCGATCGCCGAGTTGACTGAGACGAGCAGGCCCCCGCAATTACGGCCGCAGCAATCGCCAAGACATAACAACTACGCATTGGCGGCCCCGCGGAAGACGTCTTGCACGTAGCCCCAGCCCACGTAGCCCCAGTCACGGCATGCCGCAGCTGACTGATGCTTGATCGCCCCACGGATGACCTAGCGGCTCAAGAAGGCTCCAACGCGCTCAGCGCGGGGCGTAAAAGAGGCGCGTCGATGGCTAACTAGCCGAACAGGCCATGCTAAACCCGTGATCGGCGACCCACGTGAGCCCCTCAGCGGTGCTGGCTCGCGGTCGGTATTCGCACCCAACGAAGCCGCCGTAACCAAGACGATCAAGCTCGGCCAACAAAAACCGGTAGTTGATTTCACCGGTTCCAGGTTCGTGGCGCCCAGGATTATCGGCGATTTGGATGTGCCCGATGCGGGGCAACAGCGCGCGGATCGTTTCGGTTAAATCACCGTCCATCACTTGCGCATGATAGCAATCAAACTGGAGCGCCAAGTTCGCAACGCCAGCTTCCGCGATGATCGATACGGCCTCGCGTGTGCGGCTGAGGTAAAACCCCGGCATATCGCGCGTATTGATCGGCTCGATCAGTAAGCCGATGCCCGCATCCTCGAAAACCCGCGAGGCATGGCGCAAATTGCCAACGAACGTCGCCCGCAATAGAGCCGGGTCGACCCCGATCGGCGATAGACCTGCCAGACAGTTGACCAGCCGACAGTCGGTCGCCCGGCAATACGCAACCGTCTGATCAAGGCTCGCGCGGAACTCCTCAACCCGATCGGGATGACAGGCGATGCCGCGTTCGCCGTCGGCCCACCGGCCATGAGCGACATTCAGCAGCACCGTATCGACACCCGCATCGCTGGCGGCAGCTGCTAGGACGTCAGCGGGGTGATCGTAAAGGCACACGTACTCGACGGCTTCGAAACCAGCAAACTTTGCCGCAGCGAACCGCTTCAAGAACGGCAAATCGGGAAACAGAAAGCTGAGATTGGCAGATAACCGAGGCATCTCGTCGTCATCCAGACTTCGACGTGTCGGCGGGATCGACCTTGTGAGAGGCAGGCTTTGGGGTCGGCGACGTGGGCGCGGACGTCGGCTTCTGCGTTTTTGGCTCAGGCTTCGTGCCTTCCCCGCCGTAGCAAACGATATCGCCCCCCGGTATCTGCTCTTGCCCCAAAATCTGCTCGCGCATGTCGCCTCCCCGTTCGGCGCTCTCGCCAGCGCCCGCATACCCTACACCGTCGGCCGCGCTACCACTGCGACACTGCCGCGTCCACATCGAACGCACCTGACAGCCTGTGGCCACTCGCTTTCCTATGATCTTAGACTAGAGTCTAAGACGCTGCTGGAAATTGAGCCCCGGCCCCGCTTCAACCAGGCCTTCCGTCCAAGATGTTGCAAGACGCCGATCGCACCGAGCTGAAAGCCATGCCTGAAACTCTGGCGGAGCATCTGGCCGCCTGGGAGCGTGGGGCCTGGGAACAGCAGGCCTGGGAACAGCAGGCCTGGGAACAGCAAGCCTGGGAACAGCAAGCCACGGGCACAAACGTCAGCGGTAGGCGAGCGCCGGTCGCGGCGACAATCCTGGCAATGGCCAACGCCGTTATTGAAATTGCAGCGCTTCTGGCGCTTGGCGCGCTCGCCGGGCCGTTTGGCGCTAGGACTGGCAAATGGGGCGATACCGACCCCCAGCGCGCCCTTGATGTGATGGCCAACGCCAAGGTCATCGACGCGTTAGCTGGCACTCCAGTCGCTTGGCTCGTATCGGAAGAACTCGACGAACCGCTAGCACTGGCTGAAGGAGGCCACCTGACGGTCGCCGTTGACCCGCTCGATGGCGCCTCAAACGCCGACACGAATGCAGCAATCGGCACGATCTTTGGGGTCTATCCGGCGTCGCGCGTGTCAGTTGATACACGAGACGCTTCTTCCAGCGCCGTACTCGCAGTTGGCGATCAACAACTCGCGGCAGGCTTTGCCGTTTACGGTCCCCAGACGGTTCTCGTGCTCACACTGGGTGCTGGAACGCATATCTTTACGCTTGATCCAACCTCGCATCGTTTCATACTGACCTCGCCGAACGTTCGTATTCCAAGCAGCGCGCGCGAATTTGCGATCAACGCAGCCAACCACTTTCACTGGGACGAGCCCATCCGCAGCTACGTCGAGACATGCCTTCGTGGAACCGATGGCGCGCATCACCCCGATCGCCCGCACGACCCAACGACGACAGTTTCGACCGGGCAGAACATGCGCTGGACTGGTTCGTTTGTCGCAGAAGTCTATCGAATACTGATCCGCGGCGGGACGTATCTCTACCCCAGCGATGCCCGACCGGCATACCGCAACGGACGGCTGCGGCTGGCCTACGAAGCGGGCCCCGTGGCTTTGATCATCGAACAGGCTGGCGGTGCGGCGTCAAACGGCCGTGTCCGATTACTCGACACGCCCATCGCGCAATGGCATCAGCGCACACCGGTCTTTGCTGGATCGGCCGACGATGTCGCCCACATTGAACGCCTGCACAGCGACCCATATCCTGTCGGCGAACGGTCGCCGCTGTTCGCGCGCCGCGGTCTGTTCCGCGTTTGAGAGCACGGAAATAACCCCCTCATGTCGATCCGGCACCCTATCATTTCCGTCACGGGCTCCAGCGGCGCGGGTACGACGTCCGTGAAAATGACGTTTGAGCAGATATTCCGGCGTGAAAAGGTCCAGGCCGCCTACATCGATGGCGATGCCTTCCACCGCTACGACCGCGCTGGCATGCAGCAAGCGACCGCGAAAGCGATTTCCGACGGCAACGATACGTTCAGCCATTTCGGGCTCGAAGCGAACCTAATCGAGGACCTGGAAGCGACGTTTCAATCCTACGGCGCCAACGGCACTGGGCGTACCCGACGGTATGTGCATGACGACCGGCAAGCGGCGTTAGAAGCAAAGCAGCCTGGCACCTTTACTGCGTGGGAACAGATCGAGCCCGGCACGGACTTGTTGTTCTACGAAGGCCTGCACGGCGCCCTCGTAACCGGTCGCTATAATTTGGCCCGCTATGCCGATCTCAAAATTGGCGTGGTGCCCGTCATCAACCTCGAATGGATCCAAAAGATCCATCGTGACAAAGACGAGCGCGGCTATTCAACCGAAGCGGTGACGGAAGCGATCCTGCGACGAATGCCAGATTACGTCCGCTATATTTGCCCGCAGTTTACCGAAACCGACATCAACTTTCAGCGCATCCCAACCGTCGATACGTCGAACCCGTTCATAGCGAGGTGGATCCCGACGCCCGATGAATCGATGGTCGTTATTCGCTTCCGCCGACCGCAGGGCATAGATTTTGGTTACTTGACCAACATGATCGCGGGCAGCTTCATGTCCCGCGCCAATTCGATCGTTATCCCAGGCGGTAAGCTCGATTTGGCAATGCAGCTGATTTTAACGCCGATGATCATGCAGCTCGTCGAGCGAAAACGGCGGGGCTAGGCAACCTGAATTCGCGCAAAACGAAATCAGCGCTCCAAGGATGATCCCTGAGGCGCTGAAACATTGGCTGTTGATGTAACTGACGACTACCGACGCGCTTCCGAAGCGGTCTGGAGTGGCGCAGCAGCAGCCCGCTCTTTCGCCGATGTAGCTGGCTTCGGTGTCAGTTCGTCGGCAAAGCCGTGGTTCACATCACGGTGTTCTGCCTCATCGGCACGGACCGCAATCACGACATCGCGAAGTTTCGCATCGGGTGCCAGCTTCCAATAATCGATCGCGATTTGCGGAGCAGGCCCATTCTCGATGCGACCAGCATCAATATCATCGAGGTAGGACGTGTAGCTGACCACGGCCTCTTCCTCGAGGTACCCAACGAAGCGGTGCGCGACCTTTGGGAAGAAAAGATAGAGCACGAAGAACGCATTAAAGAATACGCCTTGTGCAAATACGATGAGCATCCGCTCAAACCAATTCGGCTTGGCGACGTTCAAGAACGTCATCAAGTGCATGCGCTCGTTCGCGGCTTCATTGAGAAGGGTTTGAATCCAGCCTCGATCGTCTTCAAACTTCCGCAGCGAGCGTAAGTGGACCAACATCCCCCCAACCATACCTGGGACAGCTGCCACGGTTTCGAGGATGACGGCCCGGTGGCCGTAGCGCTTTTTGAAGAATGCGTCGGCAAAGAACCGCAGCAGCTTGACCAGGCGCAACGCGAACGCGTCGCCATAAGTCACAGGTTTATAATGCCGAACTTCGAGCGGGCGATCTGCTCGGGCGGGGGCAATGTTAACGGAGCCAGCGGCGGCCTGCATGGTTCACTCCAAACGTATGCGTTATGAATAGCTTACGCAAAACATACGGGTCTGCGGCCCAGGTTTCAACCAGCCAGACCTGCTCCTGTCGCCGCATGTGCGCGACCGCCGCAGCACGTATCACGGCAAACTAATCGTTCAACGACCCGCGAATTTGCACATAGAGCGCGCCGCCGCCGCCGTGCTGTTGCGCCGCCTCCGTATAGCTGACGACAAGGGAGCGCAGTTCGGGCGAGGCCAGCCACATCGGCACATTGCGTCGCAGAACGCCCGGAGGCTGTGGCCTGTCGAACGACCACGGCTCGGAATCGGCCGAACCGCGTGGGGCGCCTTTGCCTGTAATGACGAGCACATACCGACAGCCACGCGCTTGCGCCGACCTTAAGAATGAAAACAGCGCTCCGCGGGCTTCATCTTGACGCATACCGTGAAGATCGATTCGGCCCTCAATCGCGATGCGTCCGCCCCTGAGGCGCCGAGCGGCTTTTGCTTCAAACGACGGCAACGCGACCCCGCCCTTAGCGTTAGACACCGTGTGGTGCGCTGTCGAAATAGGCTGCGACACTGGCGGCACGTACGGCGGCAATAAAGGAACCCGGTGCGACACAGTTTTCGGCAATGGCTGCGGTAAAGGTGCAGGCCCAGCGCCCGGCCCCGCGTCGGGTGAGGCCCTAGGTTCAGCATCGGGGACGGCTGGATGAAAGCGGGCTTTTGCCCGCTCAAGCTTCGACATGCTCAGGGCAGCATAATCCCAAAGCGCCCGCTCATCGTCGGTCAGCCGTCGCGTGCGCCGTTTGCTCCGCTCCTCAGACATCGGTCAAGTCCAGGCTCAAGGCCTGGCCTCCCGTGGCAAAAGGACGAATAAGTTCGCTGCGTGTTTGGTGACGCCAGCCAGTGCCAACGCCGCAGCGCCCGTGCCAAAGTAGACATCGCCGCGTTCGGCGCCCTTAATCGCCGACCCGACATCGTGCGCAATCATCAGCCTGTGAAACCCCTCACGTTTCACGTGAGTCATTCCCGGTGACGAGGCGTAGATCGGCGTGCCAAGCTCGTGAAACGCCGTATCAACCGCCAGACTACGGCCGTCGGCTAACGGGGAACCCAGCACCCCGACCGGCGAAGGTCCATCGAGTAGCCGGAAAAATACGAAGCTCTTGTTGTGCCACAACAGACTACGAGCTGCATCGAGGTTTGCCTTCAGCCACGCCGTCATCGATTGAAGCGTCAGCGTGTCCCGGTCCGCGAGCCCGCGCTCGATCATAACCCGGCCGACCGAAGTGTAAGGATGGCCGTTCTTGCCATCGTAGGTCACGCGGATTAATCGGCCATCGGGCAATTGAATGGCACCCGAACCCTGAACATGCAGCAAAAACGCTTCGATCGGGTCGTCGAGCCAAATGAAATCAAGGCCAAGGCCAGCCAACGCCCCGCCTTCGATTTGCTCCCGCGTAGCGTAGGGCTCCGTGCGTCCATCGCCGCGCCGACGGACATGGGTTAGCCCCTCGGCGGATTTCGCCCCGCGATCGGCTTCCGAAACAACGTTTTCGAGATCGGCCGGCCGCCGATAGAGCGGAACGATAAACCGTCGGTCAGGCACAAGCGATCCATCGAGAACTGGCTCGTAGTAGCCCGTCAACAGGCCGGCTGGCGCAGCGTGGACCACGCGATGAGGCCGAAAGCGCGACTCGAAAAAAGTTCGAGCCGCGTCCGGGCTCGATATCAACGGCTGTTCGCCGAGCGCAGCGCGATAAACGGCGGCGAGCGGCGGCGGCGTTTGCGGTCTGGCAATGACCACCTCTGCTGCCGTGATCATGGCGTGAAACGCGGGCAGCGGATCATCTTCAAGCCAGAACGGCACTGCGCCATAATCGACGGGCTGATGGGTCACGGCTGGCGTCGCCATCATCGGTGCTCCGTCACGCTCGTATGGTCATTGCTCCTGAGTTGCAATCAACCGCCAATTGGGGTTCTGGCGAGCACGCGGCGTCGAAACATCACGGCTGAACGTCCACACGTCCGTCACTTCCTTGATCTTTTGCGGATCACCGGCCGTGACGCCACCGCGACGGTCGCGAGTTGCGCTGATCAATTGGCTCAAGAAGCGAACGGTGACAGACGCGTTGCCATTTTTGACGTCGGCTTCCGTAATCTCGGATTTCAAAATGCCAACGAAGCTCTGGTCAATAATTTCGCCGCGTCGATCACGCGCCATGATCTCTCCGTTGAAGGCCTCATAGACCTCCTTGCTGAGCAGGTCTTTCAGCATTTTCCGGTTCCCCTCGGCGAACGCGGTGACGATCATTTCGTAGGCCTGATTTGCGCCTTTGACGAAGCCAGCGGGGTCGAACGCCGGGTCGAGTTGATAAATTTCAACGAGCCCGTCTGCAATCGCAGCATCGTTGGGAGCAAACGCGCGAATCCGCTGTTCGGCATCGGCAACTGCCACATCGCCAGTGCCCGCCGATGCGCCAGCCTCCCGGCGCGGCAATGTAACGACTTTGCCCGGATCGGATGAATTTGCCCCGCCGTTGGCCCCGGCCCGACGCTTGGCCTCGGCTGACCGTTCTGCACGCCGCTCTGGCGAACCCGTGTCGGTGCCCAACATGCTGCGCAGCTTTAAAATAACCACGACCGCAACGACAAACGCGATCAGGGTGTAGACATCAAACTGGCCGGACATGGGCGAACTCTCTATGTCGTTCAGGCGCCCACCAAGGCAGGGCGGGGCGATGGAACAGTGTCAGTAGCAAATACGTCAGGTAGGTATACGGTCGCACGGCCGTGAAGATCGGTCGAGCAAACCATTGTCAGCTTGGAATATGGTAGTTTTGGCCCATGTTGCCAACAGCCAAAAGACAACCGGTCGGGCCGTAGCCACTGTGGCGGATGGCCACGAACAACGGATGATGAAGGATGCCGCCTGCCGGTTTGATCTTCGCGATCCTATTATTAGCGTTTCCGTTGCTGGAACTCGCGCTGTTAATCAAAGTCGGAGCAAGCATCGGAGTGCTGGCGACCCTCGGCATTGTGGTGGGCACCGCAGTCATCGGTGTAACAGTGTTTCAGCAGCAAGGTGCTGGCGTGGCAAGGCGCGCGTTCAAACGCACCAGATCAGGTGAAACGCCCGTCGAACCGTTGATTGAGAGCAGCTTGTTGGCCGTTGCTGGCGTCCTGTTGATCGCACCGGGGTTGATCACAGACGTCTGCGGCGCGCTGTTGTTGATACCGCCATTGCGGCGCCTGTTGGCGAGAGCGATCATACGCCAAAGCAATGTTACGATCGTGCGTGGAGCCGCCAAAACCGGCCAAAGCAACCGCGATACGATCGATGGCAATTTTGAGCGTCTCGACGAGCGCGACCTCGGCAACGACCCTCGCGATTGATGCCATCTGCTGATTGCAATCCGTGTGTCTGCCCGATTGTGTCCCTGCGACCCGTGACCGTGTGACTCGCGACGTTGAGACGACTGCCGGTTTGCTGCAGTGCACGCGCTGGGAACCGATTGCTTGGCCGTCGAGCGCATGGTAGCGACCCGCGCTTGAAAGCACGCGGCCGCATGGCGGCAACACGGGACAGCGCCAATGGCAGACAATACGAACGGTACGGGCGAATCTAAAGGTAACGGCGGCGGTACCGTGGCGGCCAAAGACAGCGCAAACCTGCCGATGCAGGCCCAAGTCGTTGGCCAATTTATCCGCGACCTGTCGTTTGAAAATCCAAATGTTCACAAGCTGATAGACGGGCTGACCGAAAGCCCCAATCTGAAACTCGAAGTGAACGTCAATGCTGAACGGCTCAAGCAGTCCGACATGTACGAAAGCACCATTCATTTTAATGCGAGCGCCAGTAACAAAGACGGCACAATTTACATTCTGGAATGCGTCTACGGCGGCATTTTCCGGTTAAAAAACGTGCCGGACCCGGCGCTCGAGCCATTTTTGCTCATCAACTGCCCGACAATCCTGTTCCCATTCCTGCGACGGCTCGTTGCCGATATAAGCCGAGAGGGCGGGTTTCCGCCGCTGTTGCTCGATCCGATCGATTTCGCTGGGCTCTATATGCGCCGCCAGCAAGAAATGGCCGCTCAACCTGTCAAAAGCTAACGCGCTTTGCAGGCGTCAGCTGCCGAAACGTTTCCAAATAGCCCTGTCGCCCATGCCCGAAATAAATGCGGCGTGGGCCTCAAGATCGGCAGGTGATACCAGAGATGGTAGCGGAACCGGCCGCTGGCGCGCGGGCTGACCGGCAGCAGATACATCGTTGTCGCCCTGCTTTGAGCCCAAAGCCGCAAGTCCTAGTGCTGCTTGCCGCTCGCCCAACAATTCGACGTAGACCTCTGCCAGCAGAATGCTGTCCATGAGCGCGCCGTGCTTGACCCGTTTCGTGTTGTCAATGCCATAGCGTTTACACAGCGCATCAAGCGTACACGGTGAACCCGGATGCTTCCGCCGCGCCAGCGTCAGCGTATCGAATACCCGCTCACTACGAATCGCGGGCTTATGCAGACGGGAGAGCTCAGCATTCAAGAAACCGATGTCGAACGAGGCATTGTGAATGACAAGCACGTCGCCCCGGATAAAGGATAAAAACCGATCGGCGACTTCAGGAAACCGTGGCTTGTCGCTTAAAAACGCGGTCGTAAGACCATGAACGGCCTCTGCCTGGGACGGCACATCGCGCTCAGGGTTGATAAAGCAGTGGAATTCCTCGCCCGACCGGATGCCGTTCAACAATTCCACGCATCCAATTTCAACAATGCGATCACCTCGCAGGGCGTCGAGGCCCGTGGTTTCGGTGTCAAGTACGATTTCGCGTTTCAATCAAGTCACCCCGCGATGTCCCGCCAATGAAGGGCAAACGCATCGGCTGCGCGTCCTGGCATAGTCGCAAGTATTCCATCGATTTGGGCCACCGTGTCTTCAACCGGCCCCGACGTATCCACGATGAAGTCGGCACGCGCCCGTTTTTCAGCATCGGGCAACTGACGGGCAACGATTGCTGCAAACTTAGCCTCTGTCATACCGGTTCGAGCAAGGACCCGGTGGCGCTGGGTAGCCGCATCGGTCGAGACGACGATGGTTGCATCGACGAGCCGGTCAGCGCCCGTTTCAAATAACAGTGGTATCTCAAGGACTGCCACCGCCTCTCTACGGCGGGCAAGCTCTTGCAACAACTCGCGCTCGAGCTGGCGAACCGCTGGATGGACGATGGCCTCCAGCCGCTTAAATTTCGCAGCATCCTGCCCCAACGCTCCAGCGAGCCTCGCGCGGTCAACGACGGTTGTGCCCGTCTGATCCGGCGCGGGACCGTCGCGCGTCGTGCCTGGGAATGCGGCTTCGATTTCTAAAGCCAACGGACCGGCGTACAGGCTGTGAACCAACGCATCGGCATCAATAATGGGAATGCGCCGAGACCGAAGGTGCTGCGCGGCCGTCGATTTTCCCATGCCAATCGATCCGGTCAGGCCGAGAATTATCATGGTCTCAAGCCATTGATATCGGAGACCACGAGTGCGCGAAGTTCGGGCGTCACCTCGGGCCGTACACCAAACCAGCGCTCAAACCCCGGGACGGCCTGATGCAATAGCATCCCCAGGCCATCCACCGTCCGCAGCCCATAGCGCCGCGCCGCGCTCAAAAACGCCGTATCAAGCGGCGTATAGACGATGTCGGAAACGACGGTTGCGGCATGGAACGCAGCAAAGTCGATCCCGATATCCCCCCGGCAATTGAGCCCGAGCGACGTCGTGTTGACGATGACCGAAGCATCTTGCGATTGGCGACCGCGCTCGGCCCAGTCAAAGACAACGATCTTAGAACTAGCGGATGCACCCCCAGATGAGCCAAAGGCAGCCGCAACGTCATCGGCCCGCTCGCGCGAACGATTGAACAGGCGGACTTGCCCCACACCCGCTTGAAGGAAGCCATAGATGATGGCGCGCGCTGCGCCACCCGCCCCCAACACCGACACAGGCGCATCTCGCGTATCCCAGCCCGGTGCCGATTGCCCCAGATGCGTCATGTAGCCGTAAGTGTCTGTATTGGCCGCATAAAGCTTACAACCCTCGAGCCATAGCGTGTTCGCAGCCCCGGTTGCCGCAGCCGTGGGGTCGCGCTCTCGCGCTAAACGAAACGCGATTTCTTTATGCGGCACCGTGACGTTGCAGCCATCAAAGCCCTGGCCGGCCAAGCCGGTCAGAAACGACGCGGCATCCTCCGGACGCACAGCAACTTTTGAATATGACCCAGCGATCCCATAGGTCTTCAGCCAATGATCATGAATGATGGGCGATCGTGAATGGCCGATCGGCCAGCCGATCACACAGGCCTGTTTCATTGCGCCAACGCTCCGCGCAACCGAAGTTGGGCTAACAACGGCAGGAGCGGCATCCCGAGGATCGTGAAGTAATCGCCTTCGATGCGATCGAACAATTGGACACCGGTGTGTTCAAGTTCATAGGCGCCCACCGAACGAAGCGGCGCGTCACCGGCCCCATCAAGATAACTATCAAGGAATGCGTCGGAAAAATCCCGCATGGTCAGTCGCGCGCTATCAACCAAACCCCACACGGCTTCACCATCTTCGGCGATCACGACGGCTGCATGTAAGTCGTGGGTGCGCCCGCGAAACCGATCGAGGTGATCGCGCGCCTCAGCACGGTCGGCAGCCTTCTGGAACATACGGGTACCCAGGGCCAAAACCTGATCGGCTCCGATCACTAGCGCACCGGGATGGAGTGCGCTGACGGCCTGCGCCTTGGCTCGGGCCAGCACGCCAGCAACCATATCGGGCTCAATGCAATCGCTTTCAGCCAACAGGCTTGCACGAATTTCGTCTTCATCGACGGTCGCTGGAATAACTTCGACCGATGCGAGACCAGCATTAATCAGCATCTGGTGGCGGACCCGGCTCGCCGAGGCGAGCACGATGCGCTTCGCGCCAGCACGTTCTTCAATTGATGCACCAGCGCGTGTGCCCAACTGCACAGGATCAACCGGCGTCATTGACGGCCATCCCTTGCTTACGGTCCTGAAAAAGTTGAATGATCGCAGCTGCACTTTCTTCGATTGAGCGCCGCGTTACATCAATGATGGGCCATTCGTGCTCAGCGCAAATGCGACGTGATTGAAGGATCTCAGCTGAGATTTGCTGGCGGTCGACATAGTCGTCGAGGTCATGCTTGCCGAGATGCTCGGTACGGTTGCGACGGACTTCGGCGATCCGCTCGGCACTGGCAACAAGACAAGCGACGAATGCCGAATGCGGCTCAAACAACTTAGCTGGCAGCGGGACACCGGGCACAATCGGCACGTTCACGGTTTTGAAGCCGCGCTGCGCCAGATAAATCGAAGTTGGCGTTTTTGAAGTCCGAGAGATGCCAAGCAAGATGATATCAGCGTCATTGAGATTATCGGGCAAACGGCCATCGTCATACGACAGCGTGAAATTCATCGCATCGATGCGCCGGAAATAGGCTGCATCAAGCACATGCTGGCCAGCAACGACAGGTGTATTTGGCATGCCGAGGTAATTTTCAAAAACCTGCATTATCGGCGCCAGCACATACAGACATGGCAGCATCAACTCGCGACAGCGTGCTTCAAGCGAAGCTGCAAGCTCCTTATTCACGACCGTATAGAGAACAATGCCGGGCGCCTGCTCAATTTCTTGGATGACGCGGGTCATTTGGCGCGCCGTTCTGACGAGCGGATGAACGTGCTCGATCGGGCGAACAGTGGCGTACTGCACGGCTGCCGCCTTGGCGATGATGGTCAACGTTTCGCCGGTTGAATCCGACACCAGATGGAGGTGAAAATAGCTCGGCAGCGGGTTGGCCATCTGTGGATGAAATCCGAGGTTACACACATGGTCGGACGAGTGGCCACCGCAACCAACCCCGTGAGGTCCGTTACTCCACCGGTTTGCCAACATCAGCGCCAACGCGAACGAAAATGCCGCGACGCCCAGGCAAACCGCCGCCGCTGTTGGGTTGTGCTGAAGCCACCTACAGATGTCAACACACTGCCGACACGATGACCCCCTCATCCAATCCACCAACCACCTGGAACCAAACATCATTTGGGAGCCTTGTGGTTCGCACGCAGCCCTGCCATGAGATGTCCAGCGGTCGCCAGCAGGAGGTCCACAAGGTCTGGATGACTTTGGGATACGCGTGGGACAAAACCTTAATTACCAATATTCGCTCCCCTAAGAGTCACTTCAATAAAAGAGAAAAATCTGACCTTCTTTAAGTAAAGAGCAGGTCGAGCTTCCACGAACGAGGACAACGCACGACGCATGGCCCATGCCCAACCCCTCGACACCGCACGGTCACCCGCAACGGGTTACCGGTTCTGCAAACCGCTCAACGGCGAAGCGATCAACCCGCCACCGGTTTGGCTGATGCGCCAAGCGGGCCGTTATCTGCCGGAATACCGCGCAACCCGTAAAGTCGCCGGCTCGTTCCTTGACCTGTGCTACAATCCAAAACTCGCCACGGAAGTGACGCTGCAGCCGATCCGCCGCTACGGCTTCGACGCCTCAATCCTGTTTTCCGATATCCTCGTCATCCCCCACGCGCTGGGCCAACCGGTGCGTTTTGAGGAAGGTGAGGGCCCCAAACTCGATCCCATCCGCGATGCTGCGGGTCTGTCGCGGCTTTCATTGACGAACCTGCATCAACACCTCGCGCCGGTTTATGAAACGGTCGCGCGATTGCGCCAGGACTTGCCCAAGGAAACCGCGTTGATCGGTTTTTGTGGCGCGCCATGGACGGTCGCAACCTACGTCGTTGGCGGCGAAGGATCGTCCGACCAGGCGCATGCCCGCACGTTCGCCTACCGCGATCCGATCGCGTTTCAGCAGCTAATGGACATTTTGGTCGAAGCCTCGATCGAATATCTGTCCCGCCAAGTTGCAGCTGGCGCGAACGTTCTGCAAATCTTCGATAGCTGGGCTGGCAGCCTGCCCGAAAACGAGTTCGCGCACTGGGTCATTGCGCCAACCAAACGGATCGTCACCGCGCTCAACGAACGCCATCCCGACGTGCCGGTGATCGGGTTCCCGCGCGGGGCAGCGCTCGGGCTCGTCACGCAGTTCGTGACCGAAACCGGCGTATCTGGCGTCAGCTGTGACACCTCGATGCCACTTGGCGATATGGCGGCACTCCAAAGCCACGGTGTGGCCGTTCAAGGCAACCTTGACCCGCTGCTGCTGGTGGCTGGCGGTGACGCGCTCGATCGCCGGGTCGACGAGATCATTGAAAAGCTGTCGGGCAAGCCTTTCATCTTCAACCTCGGCCATGGAATCGTGCCACAAACGCCGCCTGAGCACGTCGAGCGGCTGATGGCGCGGATCCGGGGAGGCAAAACCTGAAAGAGGTATCTCACGAACCCGCGCTGGCGGACGCAGGTCGCGCAGCCGTTGCCGAGAAGCGGCTCGGCGCACCCGGTCGGCGGGCGGCTGTTGCGCTCGCGGTGACCGTGGCAGCAGCCGTGCTGCTGATGGTGATCCTGGGCAGCGCCGCCTATTTATGGATCAAAGCCATCCATGTGATCGCTGTGATGGCGTGGATGGCTGGCATGCTCTACTTGCCGCGCCTGTTCGTCTACCACGCTGATGTTCCGATTGGTTCGCCGCAGTCGGAAACGTTCAAGATGATGGAATACCGACTTTTGACGATCATCATGCACCCCGCCATGGTCGTATCGTGGGTGCTAGGCATCTGGCTGGTTTGGCAAGCAGGGTTCCACACGCAAGGGTGGATGTGGGCAAAGTTTGCAGCCGCGATCGCCATGAGCGGGGTCCATGGCTTCCTCTCAGCGTCCGTCCGTCGGTTCGCCCAAGATGCGAACGTCAAGCCCGCGCGCTACTGGCGCTTGATGAACGAAGTCCCGACCGTTTTAATGTTTGCGATCGTTATTCTGGTGATCGTCAAACCGTTTTGACTGGCTGCGTTGCGGGCTGCCATGGTCGATGACGCGCCACATCAATTCACCGTTCGCAATAAAAAACGGGCTGGCTTCCCAGGGGAAAGAAGCCAGCCCGCATCAGCAGGAGAGAGATCGACAGTTGCTGCCAATCGGACCGGTCTCCCTCGAAACGCCCCGGGGGGCTGGGGGGCTGAGAGTTCCAGAGCTTCTCTTTGGAAGACCGGACCGATTGGCAACGTCCCATGGATCGCTTGGCATTAAGAACTTTTTTGGGCCGCGACTTGGCTCAAATACGGCTACGGGACTTTATCTCAAGAAACGTAAAGGAAGCACTCAGAACATCGTTAACTGAGTGAGCACACATCAATCGCCACGCAACCCGTCGTCAGGGCGATGTTATGGCTGGCCGTTGGCGCAAACACTTGAAAAGCGCGAGCGACGGGGCGATCATGAACGGATCGTGACAGGAGGCTCACTTGAGCGACAGTGACCCGATATCGTTCCGGCGGCCCGCGTCCGCAACAAGCACGGACCCAGGCCGTGGCACGCCCGTGATCGCAGACATGAGTGCAAACTCCAGCCGGTCTTCACCGCCGCCGACGGCAGCAACCCACCCCGGTCGTGAGCCGCCAATCGTGGTTTTTAACCGGCTCGAACTGAACGACATCTTCAATGTGTATGGGCGCCGCGTGGCGGCTGGCGAATGGCGTGATTATGCCATCGATTGGGGCCGGGAATCTGCGGTGTTTTCCGTGTTCCGCCGCGCGTCTGAAGTGCCGATCTACCGGGTGGTTAAGGCGCCAAAGCTTGCGCGGAAGCAGGGGGCCTACTCGATCGTGACGGCGTCCGGCCAAATTCTAAAACGCGGTCACGATTTGAAGCGGGTGCTGGAAGTGATTGATTGCCGATTGAGCGTGGTGAAGTGAGGCAAACGTAAAAGGCCCCGCGGTTTCCCGCGAGGCCCCCGACCTGTGTTGAAATGGACCCTTACTCGTTGCTGCTGCCGGTCAGGTTCAACAGGTTGAGGAAGATGCCCAGGAAGTCCTGATACAATGCCAGGGCGCCAAAGATCGACGATTTAGCCATCGCTTCCCCATCACCCGACTGGGCGAGTTCGAAGTAGCCTTCCTTGATGCTCTGCGTGTCGTAGGCGGTGAAGCCGGCGAACACGAGAAGCGCAATGCAGCTAATGGCGAAACTGAGCGCTGGGAACGTCGTTTGGTAGACCATCATCAGTCCCAGGTGGACGATCGATGCGATGATCACGCCGATCAGGCCCATAACGAGGAACGTACCCATGCCTGATAAATCGCGCTTCGTCGCATAGCCGTAGATCGATAAGCCAGCAAAAGCAGCCGCCGAGATAAAGAACGTCCGCGCGATCGTATTCACGTCGAAGCGGCCAAAGATGGTTGCAACTGACAATCCTACGAGGGCAGCGTAAACCCAAAACGTCAGCTGTGCGGTGGCGGCGCTCATCCGATGTGAGCGAACGCTCATGAAGATGATGACGGCGAGTGGCGCCAGCATGACGACCCACTTAAGCGGCGAACCGTAGATAGCCTGTCCAAGCGGGGTCAGGCCCATACGTCCGCCAGCGACCTGTTGGAATGACAACATGAACATACCGTAGGCGACGACGCCAGTGAGCGCGACGCCCAGCGTCATATAGTTGTAGACGCCAAACATGTAGGAGCGCAGGCCCTGGTCGACAGCAACGCCAGAACGGGTTGCCGAGCCGGACTGCACATAACGGGCGTTGTTGTTGTACTGTGACATTATTCGCAGGTTCCCTGTTTATGCGGTTTCTGACTTCCGCACCGCAGATATGGGGCTGCCTCAGCTAAATTTCAAGAGATTGCTGAACGCGTTTTAAGCGTTGTCCGACCGACGATTTCATCACGCCTGTGCCGAACCAATTGACTATTCCGACTTTAAAAGCGGCACGGCCGGCGTTCGTAGCACAAGCGTCGTCGACAGCAGGCCAAGCAGCGCAACAAGGGCAACGGCAACCCCAAGCGCCTGGGCAACTGCCGTTAGCGAAAACACGAACGGAACATCCATGACCCTCAGTCCAATATAGGCCGCAAGCGAGCCCAGAACGATCGCAAACACCCCGGCAACGGTTGCAAGGATCGCGTATTCGCACATATGCGCCAACATAATCCGCCGGTTTGTGACGCCCAGCGCCTTGAGGATCACCGCCTCCTTCAGTCGCCGCCGCTGGGCCGTCGCCAACGCGCCAGCCAGAACGAGGGCTCCAGCGAGCAGCGTGACGCCGCCCGCGACACGAACAGCGATCAGAACCTTTTCCAGGATTTTGTTAAATTGGGCAATCGCCTCCTTGACCCGCACCTGCGTCGTCGTAGGGAACGCCTTGCCAAGGTCGCGACCCAGCGCGGTTTCGCTCTCAAGCGACGCATTCTGCGGCAGCGTGACTGTCGCCAGCAACTTGTAGGGTGCCGCTTCAAGCGCGTTGGGTGAGAACACCAGCACGAAATTAAGGTTGAGGCTCTCCCATTTAATCTCGCGAAGGTTGGCGATCCGCGCAGTAAGATTACGCCCAAGCACGTTGACGGTCACCTCGTCACCCACGCCAAGCCCAAGCTTGCGCGCAAGGCCAGCCTCAAACGAGACGAGCGGCTCGCCGGTGTAGACTGCATCCCACCACGTCCCCTCAACGACCGTGGACCCGGGTGGGATAGCCGCTGAAAACGTCAAACCGCGGTCGCCATAGAGCACCCATTGCGCGTCGGGCGCTGTTTTAACGCTCTCAGCTGGAACGCCTTTCAGCGCCACGAGGCGGCCGCGCAACATGGGTGCCGTTTCAATCAACGCACCTGGCGCACGGTTTGCGATAAAGCTTTGAAGCGGCGCAGCTTCACCCTTTCCAATATCGAGCACGTAGTAGGTCGGCGAACGCTCGGGCA
The DNA here is from genome assembly GCA_038329675.1 of Hyphomicrobiales bacterium. GTDB lineage: Bacteria > Pseudomonadota > Alphaproteobacteria > Rhizobiales > Hyphomicrobiaceae > JANXVY01. Next base: position 17,504 of record JBBQNE010000001.1, read on the forward strand.
GACGACCCGATAGTTCTTCTTGCATACTGCGGTCGGTCAGTGCCACGGCCACGAGGAGTGAAAGCCCTAACCCGAGCGACAACAAAATCGCAGCCGACAATCCGCCAGGTGCCGCGATTGACGACAGCGCAACCGCAAGCTCGGGCGAACGGGGCCGCGGCAACAAACGGACGAAGCGTGGCACGATCTGCCCAACCCCCCAGAACACCAGCAGCAGGATCGAAAGGCCGCCGTAAAACCCGAGCGCGATATCCCACCTGTCGGTGGTCAATATCGTGAATGCAACCAATGCGACTCCAACCGCCGCTGTCGCAGCAATAACCGGCGCGCGAGGCCACGTCCGGTCGCCTGAAACTTCGTCGCGGAACAGCACCGTCGGCGAGACACGTTCGGCCCGGCCGAGCGGCCAAAGCGCAAATAGAAGGGCAACAAGAAGCCCGTAAGCAATCGCGGTTGCGACACTGTTCCAAGTGACCGCGAACTCAGCTCGCACGGGGAGCGACGACCCGACGGCCGCATCGACCACGAATGGTACCATGTAGCCAAACGCCAAGCCGATTGCGACGCCAATGCCCGCAACGGCCAGAATTTGCGTCAGGAACATGCGGAAGACGAAATGTGGAGGCGCGCCCAGGCTCTTCATCGTCGCGATGACTTTACGCCGCTTGTCAACGAATGTTGATACGGCGTTAGCCACTCCGACTCCGCCAACGATCAGTGACGTCAGGCCGATCAGCGTCAAAAACTGGCGCAATCGCTCGAGTGTTCGGGTCAGTTGCGGCGACGGTTCAAACCGGTCAGCCACCGTAAAGCCAGCGCCGGGCAAATCAGCGCGCAGTTGAGCCGCGATTTCCTTCAAGCTGTCGCGGCTCTGCGGGACGGAGGCGGGTAAATCGACGGCATACCGCCAGCGGATCAACGTGCCAGGCTGGATCAAACCGGTCCGCTCAAGCGTTGCCATCGATACTAAAATGCGCGGCCCGAACGAGGCGCGGTCACCGAGACCGTCGGGCTCAAACATCAACCGGGCGCGAATAACGATATCGCTGTCGCCGACTTTCAGCGTGTCGCCGACGTTGAGCGACAAGCGGTCGAGTAACGGGCCTTCGACCGCCGCCGCCATGGGCTGCGAAATCACGCTGGCAAGCGCGGCTGATGAATCAAGGGTCACGGCTCCCGCCAGCGGATAAAGCCCGTCGACGGCTTTCAGCTCAGCCAAAGTCTGGTCACTGCCGTCGAGACGCCGCGCCATTGACCGGAGTGTTGCGGATTCTGAAACGCGACCGAGTTTCCCCAAGGCTGCACGTTCGTCAGTCGTCGCGCGAGCATGTGGTCGCACGAACGCCAGATCACCGCCGAGGATCAGTTTGCCCTGCGTCGCAAGCCCGTTGCGCAAAGCGTCCGAGAGCGCACCAACGCCAGTAATGACCATCACGCCAAGCGCAATACAGCCAATGAATACGGCAAAGCCAGACAAGCCCGTGCGCAAGTCGCGCAGCGCCAGTGTCAGCCACAACGGCCAGCGTGACTGGGCAAGGGAACGAGCCGCTTCGGGCTCATAGCCCCGCGCAACATCAAGTGGGCTCATCGACTTTGCGCCGCGTCACTGGCAGCCGAAACGCGTTTGGGCTCGTCTGCGGCCGTTACGTCTCGTGCCGGTAAATCCTGAGCCGTATCCCCAACGATCCGACCGTCCGCCATGCGAATAACGCGATCAGCTTTCGCAGCAAGCTTTTCGTCATGGGTGACGAGGACGAGCGTCGCCGCGTTGCGAAGCTGCAACCTAAACAACATGTCGATCACTTGGCGACCCGTCGCGCCATCGAGATTGCCCGTCGGCTCATCTGCCAAAAGCAGTCTCGGGTTCAACGCGACCGCGCGAGCGCGCGCGACGCGCTGTTGCTCACCGCCCGACAATTGCGACGGGTAGTGCCGCAAACGATGGCCGAGCCCGACGTCGTCGAGGAGGCCGCGCGCGAGATCGTCCGCCGCAGCAACATTGGCAAATTGAAGCGGTAGCGCGACATTCTCGGTCGCCGTCATGCTTGGCACGAGGTGAAACGACTGGAACACGATGCCGATGTCTTTGGCCCTAAGCAGGGCCCGCTGGCTCTCGTTCATGGATGAATAATCCGCGCCCGCCACGATGACCCGACCCCGGGTCACGGCTTCGAGTCCGGCAAGCACCATCAGCAGCGACGTCTTGCCCGAGCCCGATGGTCCAACGATAGCGAGTGACCGGCCAGCTTCGATATCCAGCGATACCGATCGCAGGATCTCGACTGGGCCAGCGCGGCTGGCGAGCGTCAGCCCAACGTTTGTGAGCGAGGCGATCAACGGGAGCTTCGTGTTCGACGCGACGTAAGCATGTGAATTTTGCATGGGGCCTATGCGGTGCCGCGCGGCCTTGCGAGCGTCGCAAACCGCGCCTAGGTGAGGGCTCGTAACATTCGAACGGTTGCACGGGACATATGGTTCAAACGAGGCGATTCCAATGGTTGCGGGACTTGCTGTTCGTCGCAAGCGCGATGCTGATACTCGGTTTGGCAAGTTCAGCATTGGCGGAGCCAGCGAAACCAGGGTTGGCGGAGCCAACGAAACCAGGGTTGGCCGAGCGGATGAAAATCGTCGCGTTCGGTGACAGCCTCGTCGCGGGCTATGGCCTAAAGCCATCCGATGGCTTCACCGCGCAATTGCAGGCGGCGCTGAAAGTGCGCGGGCACGATGTCGAGATCGCCAATTCCGGTGTCGCCGGCGATACCGCGAAAGCGGGCCTTGAACGCTTCGATTGGGCAATCGCCGACGATGCCGACGCTGTGATCCTTGAGCTCGGCGCCAACGATGGGCTGACAGGCAAGGACCCTGCCGCCCTCAAAGCCACATTAGAGCAGGTCATGGAACGGTTGCGGCAGCGCAAGCTCCCGGTGCTCATTGCTGGCATGAAGGCGCCGCGCAACTGGGGCGAGAGCTATACGGCCGCATTCGACGGCATGTACGCCGACCTCGCCGCCAAACACGGCGCGCTGATCTACCCATTTTTCCTCGAAGGCGTCGCGTTGGAGCGCGACCTGAATCAAGGCGACGGCATGCACCCGAACGCAAAAGGCGTCGCTGAAATCGTCCGCCGCATCACGCCGAAGGTCGAGGAGCTGATCGGCCGGGCGGTGGCCGTGCGTTGAGGCGGCAGCCTCCACGACAAGGACGGTTGCCAGTGCGTGTAACCCCCAGCCAATCGATCGCAGCTTGCAGCCCAGGCCAGTTCTGGGCGATATTCCAACGATTAAGTCCGACGTACTGGCGTTTTGATGAGGACATGCAACCATGTACAATTTATCCGACATCTTGGGCATTTTGGAAAAACTGCCAACCTTCAACAAGGCATCTTACTTTCCGACCAATGCCGTGGCGGCGGAGCCCGGAACGCTACCTGGCGCGCCGTTGGGTAGCCAATTTGGCGAAACCGATATAGCGCAAGCCGCCGATTCAGACCTACCACCTGAAATCCTGGCGATCCTCGCCGATCCCGGCGACGAGAAACTTAGTAAGCCGCTGCCATAACCGCAGTTGAATTGAGCAAAAAAGCCGAGTGCGCCGAGTTGACGTGACGGGGCAAACCGCCGGTCGCCCCCGCCGCGTCGGCGCGACCTAATTCCCCCCAGGCGTGCTCATCGACCCCAAAATCGAAGCGTTGATTGATCGCTCGAGATAGCTGCGAGGTTTCCCCCGCAGCTATCAATTTTATTCACCGCACTCGGGAAGCGACAAAAGATTGTTGACCGTTGTCGTGTCCGCTACGGTTCGCAGGTATTTACGGCCATTTGGGCCGACCGGCTGAACGAAGAAGCTGTTACCAGGCCGTTCCAGCCAAGCAATTGCGTCATCTAACGCCCACCTCGAAATACCGTTGCCCACGTGAGAAATTCTCTCGTGAATGCTGGTACGATTGGTCTTGTTGATGCAGCGAACTTGGATGCGCATCGGCATCTCCATTATGTGGAGAAAAAGCCGACGCAAGTTGACTTCGAATTCGCGACTGTGCGATTCTTGGGTTGCCCGTCCTGCAATCGACCTCTCCGGTAGATCTTGACGCGGGAACGTTTGATTTGCAGATCGAGCGGTCCCATCCGACTCGTATACGCAACGACGCGGACAACTTTGCTGACTAGAGCCGTGGAGTTCAAGGCACGGCTTGCCTTGTCCAGAGCTTCTCAACATGTTATTTGGCAGCTTCCGCTGAAATCTTCGAACCATTGTATTTGTCGAGGACCTGATCGGCTCGGCACGCGCAACGCGTTAGCGTAACGACCGCAACGCCGTAAGTTGGTGGCCAGCCGCATCGAAATTCGACGGATCGAGCCAACGCTGAAACTCAGCCAGGATCACACGCCAATCGCCATCGAGCATCGCAAACCACGCCGTATCTCGGTTACGGCCTTTGACCACGCGGTGCTGGCGGAAGGTGCCTTCATAACGAAACCCGAAACGCTCGGCCGCCCGGCGTGACGCGATATTGGCCGCGTCGCATTTCCACTCGATCCGGCGATAGCCAAGTTCGTCGAAAGCGTGCGCAAGCAGAAGAAAAATGGCCTCGGTTGCCGCTATGGTCCGCTGAAGCCGCCGCGAGAAATGAACATGCCCGATCTCGATCACGCCGCTCGGCGCGTCGATCCGCATGAACGCGAGAATGCCCGTTGCCGGGCCTGTTGACCCCTCGTCCGCACTGTCCCGGATCACATAAACGAGCGGGTCGGACCCCGCCGACACCTGCGAGAGCCAATTGCTGAGGGCCTCCACAGTCTGGAACGGCCCATAGGGAAGATAATCCCAATCGCCATTTTTCGACGCCGATGCATACGCCTCGAACAATGACGGAGCATCCCGCTCGACCTGGAGTCGGTTGAGGCGACAGTAGCGTCCCACTAGCGTGTCGCCAGCTGGCTGCGGTCTCGCAGTCCAGTCCGGCATCTCATGGCAATCGGCCATACTCCTCCGTCAGCGTCAGGGATTAGTTCCCCCCAGGCGTGCTCATCGACTGGAAGAATTCGCCGTTGGTCTTTGTCTTTTGCAGCTTGTCGACCAGGAACTCGATCGCGTCCATCGCTCCCATCGGGTTCAAGATACGACGCAGAACATAGATTTTGCGCAGCTGGTCCCGCGGGATGAGCAGGTCTTCTTTGCGCGTACCAGACCGGGCAACGTCGATCGCCGGGAACACGCGCTTATCAGATACCTTACGGTCAAGAATGACTTCGCAGTTGCCGGTGCCTTTGAATTCTTCGAAGATCACTTCGTCCTTACGCGAACCGGTTTCGATCAGCGCAGTTGCGATAATCGTCAGCGACCCGCCCTCTTCGATGTTGCGTGCCGCACCGAAGAACCGTTTCGGCCTTTGCAATGCGTTGCTGTCAACGCCACCGGTCAGCACTTTGCCCGATGACGGAACGACCGTGTTGTAGGCGCGGCCAAGGCGCGTGATGCTATCGAGCAGGATGACGACGTCGCGCTTATGCTCGACCAACCGTTTTGCTTTTTCGATCACCATTTCAGCAACTTGCACATGGCGCGTTGGCGGCTCATCAAACGTCGAGGCGACCACTTCGCCCTTCACTGATCGCTGCATATCGGTGACTTCCTCGGGCCGCTCGTCGATCAACAGCACGATTAAAAAGCATTCTGGGTGGTTCTTGGCGATCGAGTTGGCGATGTTTTGCAACAAGACCGTTTTACCGGTGCGCGGTGGAGCGACGATGAGTGCACGCTGGCCTTTGCCGATCGGCGCAACGATATCGATGACCCGGGGAGACAAATCTTTGACAGTGGGATCTTCGGTTTCCATTTTCAGCCAGCTGGTTGGATACAGCGGCGTAAGGTTGTCGAAGTTGACCTTGTGTTTCGTTGCTTCCGGCTCTTCGAAGTTAATCTTGTTGACTTTGATTAATGCGAAATAACGCTCGCCATCTTTCGGTGCGCGGATATGCCCGTCAACGGTATCACCAGTACGCAGGGCGTACCGCCGGATCTGGGCTGGCGCCAAATAGATGTCATCGGGCCCCGCCAGATAGTTAGCGTCGGGCGAGCGCAAGAAGCCAAAGCCGTCGAGCAGCACTTCAACGACGCCCGTCCCGATGATCTCGGTGTCTTGGGCCGCCAGCTGCTTCAAAACGGCAAACATCAATTCTTGCTTGCGCAAGGTTGACGCGTTTTCGACGCCGACTTCCTCGGCGTAGGCAAGCAGCTCGGTCGGCGACTTAGCCTTCAAGTCTTCGAGCTTAACTTCGGTCATGGGGAAAGGGGCTCCGGGAGGACAGCCGCATTTCAATTCTGCAAATACAGCAGAACAGACCAGTGGCTCCGGATCGCGAAGCCAAGCCAGATGCGGCGATGTCAAAGCGGTCAATAACCGCAATTAAACGAGGGGACGAACGTGTTCGTGAAGGAAGCTAAAGCACGCGAGCCGAGGCCGCGTTACAGGCTTGACGGTGGCAACGATGCCGACGGCCAAACCTGTGTTCCGCGCAACCTGAGCAGTAACGCGGCATTGGTTTACTACCAGAGTTCCTGTTTGACTGAAAGGGGTTAGTGCGTAGGCCGCTATTTTTTCGCCGCCATAATGCTCTAGGCGATGGCCAATGCGATGGCGGGCCTCCACGATACTTTGACTTTTGACGGTCTCGGATTGCCCTCAAGAAGTCGTCGAAACCATTGAACCCGTTGCCAGAGAGGCTTAACTCCCGTCCCGGAGGCACCGCTTCTGGATGTAATATGGAGCCGACAATGGCAGCGACCGCAACAGCCACATCGGAAAAAAAATCGTTCGAGGCCGAAGTTGGCCGTTTGCTGCACCTGATGGTGCACTCGGTCTATACCGAGAAGAACATTTTTCTCCGCGAGCTGATCTCAAACGCATCGGATGCCTGCGACAAGCTCCGATACGAAGCGATCTCAAATGCTGGCCTGCTTCCTGACGGCGACCGACTTGTAATTACGCTTCGCCCGGAAGTGGACACGGGCACGCTTATTATTGCCGACAATGGCATCGGGATGGACCGCGATGAATTGATCTCAAACCTCGGGACGATTGCCCGGTCGGGGACACGTGCGTTCCTGGAACGGCTCGGCGAAAAATCTGAAGGCACGGCTCTCATTGGCCAATTTGGCGTGGGGTTCTATTCCGCTTTTATGGTCGCCGACGAAATCGAGGTGATCTCTCGTAAGGCTGGTGCTGGCGTGGCCAACGTGTGGGCCTCCAATGGCGCTGACGGCTTCACAGTCCGTGCCAGCACGAGCGAGGAAGCCGCGAGCGTCACGCGTGGCACAGAGATTCGGCTGAAACTAAAACCGGACTGTTTGTCTTTTCTGGAGGGTGCGACGCTCGAACGGATCGTGAAAACCTACTCGGATCATATTTTATTTCCCGTCGAGCTTGCACAAACAGACCTGACGCCACGCCAAATCAACGCGGCAAGCGCGCTGTGGCAGCGGTCCAAATCGGAAATCACCGCGCAACAATATACTGAAGCTTACCAATCGCTGGCGGGTGCCTACGACGACCCGCGGTTGACGATCCATTATCGGGCCGAGGGTCGGCTATCGTATGCGGTGATGCTGTATGTGCCAGGCGAGCGCCCCTTTGACCTTTACGACCCGGGCCGAAAGGGGCGCGTCAAGTTATACGTCCGGCGCGTGTTTATCACCGAAGACGCCGACTTGATGCCGACGTACCTGCGGTTCATGCGCGGCGTTGTCGATAGCGAAGACCTGCCTCTCAATATTAGCCGCGAGATGCTCCAGTCGAGCCCGACTGTAATGCAAATGCGCAAGGCGCTGACCGCCCGCGTGCTGAGCGAACTCGAAACGTTCGCGGATAAAAATCCCGACGGCTTTGCGGCGTTTTACGACAGCTTCGGTGCGGTGTTGAAGGAAGGCCTGTACGAAGACTTCGATCGCCGCGACCAAGTTTTAAAACTCGCCCGGTTCAAGTCCTCGGTCGCAGGGGGTTGGCGCTCTCTCAAAGACTATGTCGCTGCGATGCGACCAAACCAAACCGAAATCTATTACCTGACCGGTGAGAGCACCGAACGCCTCGCCGCCAGCCCACAATTAGAGGCAGCACGCGCGCGCGGTATCGAAGTGCTGTTCATGACCGACCCGATCGATGGGTTTTGGGTGTCAATGAACGGAGGATACGAAGGCAAGCCGTTGAAATCGCTGACGAAAGGCGACATCGATTTATCGCTGATCTCGCCAATTGACGACGCCCCGCCGCCCGCCGAAACGTCGGGGAAAGCCGCCGTGTTAGCCGCGCGGATCAAGGAGGCCTTGGGCGACGCCATAAGCGACGTGCGCGTTTCAACACGGCTTGTGTCAAGCGCCGTTTGTCTCGTTGCGCCCGCCCACGGCCCTGACCTCATGCTCGATCGTATGCTGTCGCGCCAAGACCGCGGCTTTGGCATGAAGCCGGTGCTCGAGCTGAACCCGGGTCATCCGCTGATCTCGACGCTGGCTGAAGCAGGTATCGCCGTCGATGCGGCGGCCCTGTCCGACCACGCGCACATGCTCCTCGACCAGGCCCTCGTGCTCGATGGACAATCGCCGTCCGACCCATCTCGGTTCGCGGCAATTTTGAACGCCCTGGCCGTGAAAGGGCTACGGTAACGGCGATACGAATAGCTAATTTGTACGTGGCAGCCGGTCTGGCAGTCGCGACGCGACGCATTGCAGCTTGATGAGTTGCAACTTGACCAGTCGCGAGTTGGCCGCAAGTGTGTGTCACGAATGAAATTGCGCGTGACCGTTGAGGCTGCCCCTTGCCCGCCCGCGCAAACCACGCCCGAGCCCAAGGACAACCTTATGCCCGCCGCCGCCAAATCCAAAAAAAGCGCGTCCAAAAAAGCTGCCGCAGTAGCCAACCCATTACTGTCGCGCTGGTCAGGACCGTTCGGCCTCGCCCCGTTCCACCGGATCGGCCAAGACGATTACAAGCCAGCCTTCGCTGCTGCGTTTGCCGAACACAAAGCTGAAATCAAATCGATCGCGAGCAATACGGCAGCTCCAACATTTGCCAACACGATCGTTGCGCTGGAGAAAGCTGGCCACAACCTAAACCGCGTCGGCGACGTGTTCTTCAATCTCGCCTCCGCCGATACAAATGCGGCGCTGATGAAGATCGAGCAAGCGATGGCGCCGAAGCTCGCCGCTCACTGGAGCGGGTTCTATCTTGATGCGAAGCTGTGGAAGCGGATCTCCAGCCTCTATGAGGCACGCGACACGTTGGGTCTGGAGGTCGAAGACGCGCGCCTCCTCGAACGGTATCACACGTGGTTTGTTCGCGCTGGCGCCAAGCTGAAGGCGCCTGACAAGAAGCGGGTAAAAGAAATCAACAATCGCCTGGCCGAATTGACGACGGCGTTTTCCCAGAACGTGTTGAAAGATGAACAAGCGTGGCAGCTCGTTCTCGACAAACAGGATGATTTGGCTGGCCTATCGGATGGTCAGCGCGCCGCCGCCGCCCGCGCGGCCGCAGATGCGGGTCAGCCAGGTAAATTTGCGATCACGCTGCAACGCTCAAGCGTCGAAGGCTTCCTCCAGGCCTCGACCCGCCGCGATCTCCGCGAGACAGCCTGGCGCGCCTGGAGCCAGCGCGGCGAGATGCGCAAGGAGACCGATAACCGCCCTATCCTGGCCGAGATCGCGACCCTCCGGCTTGAGCTTGCCAACATCATGGGTGCCAAAACGTATGCCGACTACGCGCTCCACGACACGATGGCAAAAACGCCAGCCAATGTCCGGGGCCTGCTAGACCGCGTCTGGCCCGCAGCGCTCGCCCGCGCCACGATCGAGCGCGATATCCTGGCAAAACGAGCCGCAATTGAAGGCCAAAACGATCCGGTCGCCGCCTGGGACTGGCGCTACTTGGCGGAAAGAGAGCGCGCGGCACGGTATTCGGTCGACGAGCAGGAGGTCCGCCAATACCTCGTCCTGGACCGCATGATCGACGCAGCGTTCGATGTCGCAAATCGTCTTTTCGGTTTGCGGTTCAACGAGCAGACCGGGATGAAGCTCTACCACCCCGACGTCCGCGCCTGGGATGTGACCGACGCCGATGGCAACCACATCGCGTTGTTCCTCGGCGATTACTTTGCACGGCCTTCCAAGCGCTCGGGCGCCTGGATGTCGAGCTACCGTAACCAGCAGCGCGTGAAGGGCGACGTCCGTCCCATCGTCGTCAATGTCATGAGCTTTGCCCGCGGCGGCGATGGCGAGTCGTCGCTGTTGTCATTTGATGACGCCCGGACACTGTTCCACGAATTTGGCCACGGCCTCCACGGGATGCTGTCCGACGTCACCTACCCTTCGTTATCGGGAACCAGCGTCAGCCGTGACTTCGTCGAACTGCCATCCCAACTTTATGAACATTGGCTCTCGCAGCCCGAGGTCCTGAAACGACATGCCCGCCACTGGAAGACTGGCAAGGCCATGCCGGAGGACCTCGTGGCGAAACTACGCGAGGCGCGCAACTGGAACATGGGTTTCCAGACCGTCGAGTATACCGCCGCTGCGATCGCCGATATGGATCTCCACGGTGTAGAGGATGCAAAAAAGCTCGATGTCGCGGACATGGAGAAAAAGACCCTCGCGCGGATCGGTATGCCCAAGGAGATCTCGCTTCGCCACCGGTTGCCGCACTTCACCCATATTACTGGCGGGTACGCAGCCGGCTACTACAGTTACATGTGGTCGGAGGTGATGGACGCCGATGCGTTCGCTGCTTTTGAAGAAACCGGAAATATCTTTTCTCGAAAAGTCGCCAAACGGTTGCGCGACCATATCTATGCGGCCGGCAATCGCCGCGATCCAGAAGACGCCTACATCGCATTTCGTGGGCGCAAGCCTGAGGTCGAGGGATTGCTCAAGAAACGTGGGTTCATATCCTGAAGCGGCAAACTGGTCTGCAAAAGCAAAGATCAGGCGCGCGATCTGAAAAATGATTCACGTGGAACAATTGTTGAGCATAGTCGCAAACTTTCAGCGCGTCGCAGCCAAGGCCCTGAGCTGACACGACGAGCGAGGCTTTGACCGTCTGGGAGAAGTTTTGCAGGGTCCAGCGTAGCTCGGGGGCGGCGTCTCATCGAACAGCCGTGACGGCCGCCTCCAGCCGAGGATGATACAGGATCATATAGTCGCGATGCCGAACGATACGATCTTCGCCCTGGCAACGCCGCCTGGTCGCTCGGCCATCGCGGTAATCCGGATATCGGGACCAGCGACGTCGGCTGCCGTTCACGCCTTAACACCGGCACGCTTGGAGCCCCGACGCGCAAGTGTCCGCCGCTTAACTGACCCCGACACCAACGCGCTTCTTGACGAAGCCGTTGTTATTTTCTTCCCCGGACCATGGTCGCAAACGGGAGAGGATACAGCCGAGCTACAGCTCCACGGCGGGAAGGCTGTTGTCCGCGCGGTCCTCCACGCGATGTCGCAACGACCAGGCTTAAGGCCCGCCGAACCCGGAGAGTTCGCCCGGCGCGCGTTGGAAAATGGTAAGCTCGACCTCGCGCAAGTGGAAGGCTTGGCCGACCTGATCGAAGCGGAAACCGACGCGCAGCGGCTCCAGGCGATGGCGGAAGCAACGGGAGTTAACTCCGCGATCTATGAAAGTTGGCGTGGTGACGCTCTGTCAGCTCTTGCCCTGGTCAGCGCCGCAATCGATTTTACCGATGAGGCCGACGTGGCAGACGATGCGGTCAACCAAGCCGAGGTCGTCGCCCGGCGGTTAAGCGTCACGCTGAGCGCAGCTCGTGCAGATCAGCACCGCGGTGAAATCCTGAGAGACGGCTTTCGCGTCGTCCTCGCCGGGGCGCCAAATGCGGGTAAGTCGAGTTTGCTCAATGCGCTCGCCCGGCGCGACGCTGCGATCGTCTCCGATGAAGCGGGAACGACGCGCGACACCATCGAAGTGCGGCTCGATCTCGACGGCTGGCCTGTCGTCATCACCGATACCGCTGGCATTCGCGAAACGGTATCCAACGTCGAACGTGAAGGCGTCAGGCGAACGATCGCGGCAGCAAAACGCGCTAATCTTGTCCTTTGGCTCATCGAGCCTGGCGGGCCATCCAATTTATCAGATGAGTTGTGCCTAACGTCCAGTCCAATCATCCCGGTGGAAACCAAAGCCGATCTCATCCAAAACGCAGATCGCCAGAACGCAAGAGATCACCGCGAACAGTTTCCAGCTGACGGGTCACTGGTCGAGATCGCGGCCGACGTGAACTTGGCTCCCGCGACTGCTGGATCAAGGAGGCCTGCGGTGCGGATTTCCACCCAAACCGGTGAAGGGTTGGATGGCCTCACCGCCATGCTCTCAAGCTATGCCAAGGACGCGACAGGACGTCCGGGAGACGCTGTAATCTCGCGCCTGCGTCACGGTCGGGAAATCGATGAGGCGACCGGCGCTTTAGCAGCATTTCTGGACGGCACGAAGGATGAAGCCTTGGAGGTCCGCGCCGAGCATCTCCGCCGCGCGGCGTCTCACATTGGACGGCTCACGGCACGAATCGGCACCGAGGATGTCCTGGGAGAAATTTTCAGCCGGTTCTGCATCGGCAAGTGAAAAGCGCGCCCGAAAGCTGTTGATTCACGTGAAACACCTGGGAGCATCTAAGGCAGGCTATCTTGACAATGATTCACGTGAAACAATTTGCCGAAGCGGTCGCGGTTCCCGCCACGGGCTTCCCACGGGGTTCCGCCGTGACATACGATTGGCTTGAACCGGATCACGCCAGCAATCATAGCGTTATGTTCGACCGGCTTAGTCGTTGAGCGATGCTTTGCTACCTTACAAACCCGGTGTAAAGCGCTGACGACTGGGCCCAAATTACGTATCCCACGTCCCCACGTCCCACGTCCCACGGCTCGAGGTTCATTTCGCCATGTCCGGCCACACAGTATCGTCGATGGGAATGCGCTACGACGTGATCGTCGTCGGTGGCGGCCATGCTGGCTGTGAAGCCGCAGCCGTCGCGGCGCGAATGGGTGCCCGGACGGCGCTCGTAACGCACCAAGCCGCAACCATTGGCGAGTTGTCATGTAACCCCGCCATTGGCGGGCTCGGCAAAGGGCATCTCGTGCGCGAGATCGATGCGCTCGATGGCCTAATGGGGCGCGTAGCCGACGCGAGCGGTATCCAATTCCGCTTGCTCAATCGGTCGAAGGGTCCAGCGGTCCAGGGGCCGCGGGCACAGGTCGATCGAACGCTGTACCGTCAAGCGATGCAGCAAGCGATTGCTGAAACCGCCAACCTGACGATCATTGAGGCAGGGGTTGATGATCTGATCGTTGAGCATGGTCCCGCGCTTAGCCCCCAACGCGTTGCCGGCGTTGTAACCGCTGACGGGCAGGAGATTCGCGCGGCCGCCGTGGTGTTGACCACCGGCACGTTCTTGAATGGGTTAATCCATCGCGGTCTCGAAACCGAAGCAGCCGGGCGCCATGGTGAGCCACCGGCCCGCCGCCTGTCAGAGCGGCTCCGAGCCTTAAGCCTTGCCGTTGGCCGCCTCAAAACCGGAACGCCCGCGCGCCTGTTGCGCTCATCAATCCGCTGGGACGATCTCGAACAACAGCCAGCCGACGATCCGCCGGTCCCGTTTTCGTCGATGACGCGCCAAATCACAGTCCCGCAAGTCACATGCGCGATCACGCACACGACGTCGGCGACGCATGACATCATCCGCGCCAACCTGGATAAATCGCCGATGTATTCGGGCGCGATTACATCAACTGGACCCCGTTACTGCCCCTCAATCGAAGATAAGGTCGTGCGGTTCGCTAGCCGCTCCGGGCATCAAGTCTTTTTGGAGCCAGAAGGCCTCGACGATGACACGGTCTACCCAAACGGCGTGTCGACATCGCTGCCAGCCGACGTGCAACTGGCCTTCTTGCGAACAATGCCCGGGCTCGAAAACGTCATCATAAAGCGGCCGGGCTATGCGATCGAGTACGATTACGTGGACCCGCGCGAGCTGAAGCCGACGTTAGAAGTGAAACGGATGCCTGGGCTCTATTTGGCGGGACAAATCAACGGCACGACGGGCTATGAAGAGGCTGCGGCCCAGGGGCTCGCCGCTGGAATAAACGCGGCACAAGCAGCAGGCGCATCGACCAGCGCGTCCACCAGCGGATCATCCGCCGAAGGGCCAGCTTCGACGTCCCAATCGCCATTCGTCGTATCGCGAGCTGACGGCTACATTGGCGTGATGATCGATGATCTCGTTTCGCATGGCGTCAGCGAGCCCTACCGGATGTTCACGTCGCGTGCGGAGTTCCGCTTACGATTGCGCGCCGATAACGCAGATCGCCGCCTGACCCCGATGGGCATCGCGCTCGGATGCGTCGGCCGCGATCGCCAACTCGCCTTCGAAGCACGACGTCACGCCCTAGCAGCGGCTAATAAGCGGTTGAAAGAATTGACGATTACGCCCTCGGAGGTCGCCCGCCTCGGCATTCCAATCAACCAAGATGGCCGCCGTCGGTCGGCGTTCGAGCTAATGGCATTCAAGCAGGTCGGCTTGAGCGAAATCCTGCGCATTTGGCCCGAACTCGCTATGCTCGAGCCGTCGATTGCAGCAGAGATCGAAATCGACGCAAAATATGCGCCCTACGTCGACCAACAAGCTGCCGACGTTGAAGCCCTGCGCAACGAGGAAGCAACGCTCATCCCGTTCAATTTCGCCTACGACGGATTACCTAGCCTGTCCGCCGAAGTTCGCCAAAAACTCCAACGTATTCAACCAAGTACGTTGGCCGAAGCGGGGCGTATTGAAGGCATAACGCCAGCCGCACTTCTGGTCCTTCGGGCTGCCATCCATCGAGGTATCGGTAAAGCTCCGAGCGCGACGTCCACCCAACACGTGCGGCGTGTCAGGGGTTGAGCAACGCCCATACAACGCAGATTGCGATCACGACTGCGGCCGGTTTCATGGAACATTTCGGGGTTTCACGTGAAACCGGGGCGCGACTTCAGATTTACGCAGACGAACTCGCGCGTTGGCAAAAAACGATTAATCTCGTTGCACCGAGCACGCTGCCCGACATGTGGCAGCGGCATTTCGCCGACTCCGCGCAAGTCGTCGCGATTGCCCTGCGCAGAATGGTCGATCCGGGCGCGCCCGGTTCGTCAAAAGACAGGCCCTGGACATGGGTGGATCTCGGCAGCGGTGGCGGATTTCCAGGCCTCGTCGCCGCCATTATGCTGTCACCTGAACTCATAACTAAATTTGAGCGCCTGACGCGCGTAACGTTGGTCGAGAGCGACAGCCGGAAAGCTGCATTTCTGCGCAACGTCGCCCGGTTGACGGGTACGCCTGTGGATATCTTGTGCGAACGCGCTGAACAGGCCGCGACTCGCACTAACCTTGGCTCAGCTGATTTTATCTCTGCCCGTGCCCTAGCGCCACTGACGCGGCTCTTCGAATGGTCAGCGCCGTTCGTAGCGCCTGGCACAGTGCTGCTGCTACCGAAAGGCCGCGATCTCGTCGTCGAGTTACAAGGTGCTGAAAAGCAATGGAAATTCGACTGCGAGCTGGTGCCAAGTATAACCGACCCAGAGGCGCGGATTGCCGTTGTGACGCGGTTGGCGCGACGCCGGTGATACGGCATAGAGGCCAACCGAACAGTCGGCGGACCGGATCAATAGTCAACGGCGGAGTGCAGAAATGACGAGTGGTCCCTTGACCGGCCCGCCTCCGCTAACCCGCTCGCAGGCGCTAGGCGGCGGTCCGCGTGTGTTCGCCATCGTCAACCAAAAAGGCGGCGTCGGCAAAACAACGACGGCAATCAATCTCGGGACCGCGTTGGCAGCGGTGGGCGAGCGCGTGTTAGTCATTGATCTCGACGCTCAAGGTAACGCTTCGACGGGCTTAGGCGTGCCGCCCGATCAGCGGGCCCGGACGAGCTATGATGTGCTCGTTGGCGGCGTGGCGCTAACAGAGGCGGCCGTCCTAACAGCCGTTCCCGACCTGCATCTGGTGCCGGCAAACGCTGATTTGGTCGGCATTGACGCCCACATGGGGAGCGACGCCAATCGGTTCTATAAAATGCGCGACGCCGTGCGGATGCTGGCAGCGGCCGGCCGCGCCAATCCCGCCAAGTCATATAGCTACGTGCTGATCGACTGCCCGCCGTCGTTATCGCTGATGACGCTCAACGCCATGACAGCGGCCGATGCCCTGCTGGTTCCAGTGCAGTGCGAGTTTTTCGCGCTCGAAGGCATCTCGCAGCTCAAAGATACCGTCGACCAGATCCGAACGACGCTCAATCCCGCGCTCGAGATCCAGGGCGTTGTGCTGACCATGCATGACGCCCGCACATCGTTGTCGCGCGAGGTCGCCGATAACGTTCGAGCGTTCTTCGGGGCCAAGGTCTACGAGACGATGATCCCGCGCAACACGCGGGTCGCAGAGGCACCATCCCACGGCAAACCGCTGTTGCTCTATGATTACGATTGTTCGGGCAGCCAAGCATACATCCGGCTGGCGACCGAAATCATCCAGCGTGAACGCCAGTCCAAGGCGGCCTAAGACGAGCCCATGTGTTCATTATCCTTGAACGAAAAATACGCGCGCAGACAAGAGGTTAAGCAATGAACGTCCCCCTGCAGCGTAGCCGCCTCGGGCGCGGATTAGCCTCCCTCATCGGCGACATTCCCCCAGCCACGCCGTCCCGCGACCAAAATCCGTCGGCCGAAACCGCGATCCAAACGCCAATCGGGCCAAGTTCAGGCATCGTCCAAATGCCGGGCGCCCGGTTGCCCGTCCACGGCGAGCAGCGCGTGGTGCCAATTGAGCAATTGCGCGGTGGGTCGCTGAACCCCCGTCGGGACTTTAACGACGACGACCTGCTTGAACTCGCCGACAGCATTCGGTCAAAAGGCCTCGTCCAGCCGATCATCGCGCGACCAGACCCGTCGCCGATCAACGGCAGCCTTTACGAGATTGTCGCGGGCGAGCGTCGCTGGCGCGCCGCGCAGTTGGCGGGCCTCCACGTTCTTCCAGTGATCGTGCGTGATCTCGACGACCGCGACGTGCTCGAAATCGCAATCATTGAGAACGTCCAGCGCGCCGATCTGAACGCGGTTGAGGAAGCGTCGGGCTACCGTGAGTTGATCGAACGATATGGCTATAGCCAGGAACAACTCTCGGAAATAATTGGAAAAAGCAGGAGCCATGTCGCCAACACGTTGCGCCTGTTAAAGTTGCCAGAGGCGATACAGGCGATGCTGCAGAGCGGCGAGTTGACGCCCGGGCATGCCCGCGCGCTGGTGGGCCGTGATGACGCCGAAGATATCGCGCGTCGCATCATTGCTGAAGGTCTGAACGTTCGCGAAGTTGAAGCCCTTGTTCAAGGCCCATCAGGCGGCCCGATCGGCCAGCCAGGTGCAACGGGCCGAAAGCCGCGCGATAAAGACCCAGACACCAAGGCCTTTGAGAAGGATTTGGCAGACCAACTGGGCCTAAAAGTCGAAATCAAAAAGGGCGCAGGCGAAACCGGTCAGCTCTCGATCCGCTACGGCAGCTTCGACCAACTTGACTACATCCGGCAGCGGCTTACCGGCGGCAGCTGAGTGGTCGAGCGGCACTGTGTGAGGCAATTCGACGGCCGCCGATCAAGCTCCAACGGACAGCCGACACACCGGCCTCTCAGCTGATCTCGGCATAGCGCCCGGTAACGCGGCCAAGGATTGTCGTGATTTCGCCCGGTGTTTTGGACGGATAGCGGACATCGTCAACGTACCTGCGGTGCGTCGATGGCGCGACAAGCTTAAAGCCATCACCCTGCGAGATTGCGGTCCGGATCGACATTTCGACGAGGTCTCCGCGCTGCCGTTCGATCAGATAGTGCCGACCCGCTTCCAGGCCGTCAGACGGCGTGATGATCGCAAATTCTCCAATTCCAATAAGTTTGTCGGCGCTCTCGTCGGTTACTCTAACAATGCGTTGCACGTCGGACTCCGCGCCTAGGAATGACATGTCCAATATAATGTTCTTTTTTCGTTCGTCTATGTTCCTGTCTCTCCAAACCCCAATACCAACTTCGTTTAGCGCAGATGTGACCGGGCTGCCGGGTACACCCGCGCGACCCAGCAATTCGTTTGGATGCACCCCATAGGCTTTAGCGTATCGCCGGGCAGCCTCAACAGGTATTCCGCGGTTGCCATTTTCATGGCTGCGGTACGTCGTTTCGTGCCACCCGTGGGACCGGGCAGCATCGGTGGCCGTTGAGAACTTGTGCTGAATGCGGAGCTGTTTCAGCCGGGCGGACGGGCTCGTGATCATACATGGGGTGATTACCACCTTCGGTGATACGGATCGAACCGTTGAGGCAATACAAAACGAATCGAATATGAAAACGAGCCCGCTTCCCACCGTTGCTAAACTGCATTAGTCACGCCGATTATGACCGATGTGCTGTCCTCACTTGCCGTCCTCATTCGCCAGCGCCGAGCGGCGGCGACGCCGTTTGGCTCAGCCCCGCCGTCCTACACCCGCGAACTGTTGGATGCCGGGCCCGACCATTGCGCGCGCAAGTTCGGGGAAGAGGCATTGGAGGTCGTGCTTGCGGCGCTGGCCGGCGCAACGGGGCCAACCGGAGACGGTAAGCATGCCCGCAAACCACTATCGAAAGTCGAGAAAGACGCGCTGACATCTGAAGCTGCAGATGTGCTTTATCATTTGCTCGTACTTCTTGAGAGCCGGGATGTGCCATGGGACGACGTGACGGCAAGGTTGGCCAGTCGGTTGGGCACATCGGGTGTGGCAGAGAAGGCGTCGCGTACCGCCAAGTGATGCGTCAGGCAAAACGCGTTATCAGCGGCGCACAACGGCAAGCGATCGCCCATTTGAGTGGCCCAGCGATCGCCAGCGCGTGGCCACGGACCACGATCACGTGACGCCGCCAGCGCCATCCAAGCGCCACCCATTAATCGCGCGCGCAGATAAGTCGCTGTCTTCGTCGGTTCAGCTTGGCTTTTCGCCCTATCGCACCTTCACCCGGCCAGAATGGGCGCGACTGCGCGCCGACACGCCGATGACCCTAACGGCCAATGAACTCGACGAGTTGTCGGGCGTCATCGAAGAGCTGTCCGCCGCCGACGTCGAAGAAATCTATTTGCCACTGTCGCGCCTGTTGAACCTCTACGTCGCCGCCGCCCAAGAGCTGCATGCGGTGTCATCAAAGTTTCTTGGCCACGGTGATGGCAAAGTGCCGTTTATCATCGGCGTGGCGGGCTCGGTCGCCGCTGGCAAAAGCACAACCGCTCGGGTGCTGCGCGCGCTGCTGGCCCGCTGGCCAAATACGCCAAAGGTCGATTTGTTGACGACGGATGGGTTTTTATACCCCAACGGTGAACTCGAACGCCGCGGGCTGATGACACGCAAGGGGTTTCCAGAAAGCTTCGATGGCGCGCGGCTGTTAAAATTCATGGCCGAGGTCAAAAGCGGCCGCGGCATGGTCGAGGCCCCGGTCTACTCGCACTTTAGCTACGACATCGTGCCCGGCCGGTATTTTCGCACCGGCAACCCGGATATTCTCATCGTTGAGGGGTTGAACGTTCTCCAGCCTGCACGCCTACCCAAAGACGGCGAGGCAATCCCATTCGTCTCAGATTTCTTTGATTTTTCGATCTATATTGATGCCGCGCCACAACACCTTGAGACTTGGTACGTCGAGCGCTTCATGCGGCTTCGATCGACGGCGTTTCGCGATCCGCGTGCCTATTTTCATCGCTATTCGATGCTCTCGGACGATGAAGCGCGTGAAACCGCCATCAACATTTGGCGCTCGATCAATCTCAAAAACCTTGAAGAAAATATTCTGCCGACCCGTCGCCGGGCAAGCTTGATCCTGGAAAAAAGTGCCGATCATCGAGTCACGACGGTATCGCTCCGTAAACTGTGACATGAACCGCCCCTTCGGGTAGAACCCGACGAGAGCAGGGAACCCGTTTTGCATATCCCAGGGGTGGAGCATGTCTGCACAAACGCGCGCCGTGGCCGCTATCATATTCGCCGTGCTTGGCGTGTCGTTCCTCGTCACGACAGCAACGCTCTACTCGGAGTTTCGTGATCACGACTGGTTTACGCTCGCGACGCTCTACAGCCATCTCTTTATCTTCTTCCCGACGTTTGGCATTTTGGCGTTGTGCGCCTTCTACGTTCCAGCCTGCGCGCTCGTCGACCTGTACTGGAATCAGCCAGAGTATGTGCGATGGGGTCGCGCCCGTTTCACATTCGGTGCCGTTGTCCTGATTTTGATGTCAGTGATGATCTCGCGCGCGCTGGTCGGCGGCGACCTGCCAGCAATCTGGTGGTTGAAACCACAAACGCTAGCAGCCGACATCGGCGACCCGGCGAATTGCGTTGCGAACCCGGTCGCTGGTCAAACGCAGTGCCTCCGCCACCCGATTATGGACAGCGTGGCGGAAGTGCGCGCCAAATCGAAAATCCGCAACGGATTGTCCGTGCTCGTTCGCCGCTGTGATCCCGATCCGCTGATCGAAACACCGCAGGACATGGCCGAGCGCCGCTATTGCTTCGTCACCAAAACCAAGCTGACGGCTGCCCAATGTTGTGATGCCCAGACGAGGTTCTCCGTGGCGCTCACGCAGTTTTATGCCAGCGAGCAAACCCACTCCGTGACCGGCCTCGTCCACGCTGCATTATTGCCGTTCAAGGTCTTTTTCCTGCTGATGATCCTGGCGATTGGATTGCTGCTGGCGATGTGGCGGCGCACGATTGATAAACTCTACGGCGATCACACTGGCCGGATCGAACGCGGGATCTTGATTGGCGCCTTCGCAATGCTGCTATGGCCGATCTCGAACCAGGGCTTTTTGCAGTCTTCAAGCCTGCTCTATGGCAAATACGGCGAGGGCTTTTACTCGACGCTATCGCCGATTATGAGCGGATCATTCCTGATCTGGGCGCTGTTGCTCGTGCTGTTCTTTTTTCGTCGCGAACAGCGCGACTTGGAAGCTGCGGGCAAGATCGGCGGCGGCATTGCCTCGCTAGTGTTTGCCCTCAAATACCAAGAGATCATCGACTATGCGACGCGCTTCCTCGGCTCTGGCGCCGATCCAGCCGAACTCGCAGTCCTTGGCGCTCTATTGATTGCAGGGCTCGTATTTTTGTCGGTCACGGCCGCCAAGCCCGTACCCGACCCCGAGGCATGATCCCCGCAGCCGTGGCTCGTCGTCCGTCGAATAAAAAAGAGGCCGCTTTGGGGGCGGCCTCCAGGTTCAATGGACGTCGTCGCTATCCCGTTTCGCCAGCAAATTGCGAACGATCGGTTTGGCGATACGCAAGAGGGTCACAAGCATGACGCGCTAAAGGCGAACGAGGTGTTGACGCACGGTATTGGCATGCACGCCACAGAACTTTTAAAATCGAAATCCGTTCAATCGAAACGTTGAATAACTGCGACCAACGCGACAGCGACACACGGCAAACCACCCGGCCGGTCTCCGCGCCACCTGCAGGGCCCTGGCAGGTCGCAACGGATCAGCCGACCGGAGAACTATCCAGGTGCCTTTAAAACGTCGGCGGCGAACTGCAATGCCGCCTCGGTAAACATAACTTGCGCTTGAAAATACGTGCCAACGGGAACGCTTTTGATCCCGTGGGCGACAATCGATGCCTGCGCTTCGAGGCTCGAGACGAACAGGCCGAGGCCAAGCCCGAACATCCGGGCGAGGCCGTGATCGGCGTTCGCGTTTGGCTCGTTAGAGTTGTGAGTTGTTTCAACCGCTGTAGCGTCGCGCGCCTGTTGCCCACTCAATCGCGGCCCACTCAATCGCGGCCCACTCAATCGCGGCTCGGCTGTTTGAGCCGCAGCAATGGTTCGATGCTGGCCGCCAGCATGGGAGCCCGACCCTTCGGCTGCCCCGAACGCTTGAAGCGAGGCGTGATATTTGTCCCTGAGGCGGCGAATAACAGAGGGGTCGCTGATCCCGAGTTCCTTGATCGCCGTGGTCGGTTTCATATCGGGGTTTGCCGAAATCAGCCCAGCGATAGCGTCGATCTGGGCGCTATCATCGAGCCCGGTGCCTTTTGGGCGGCCCCGGCCAATTCTTTGCGGTGTCATGGAAAATCCCTGGCGGAATCAATTCGTTATTGCTCCAGACGGTGCCGTACGCCGCCAACCTCGCCAAGGAGAATAATCCTGAGAAGACCAAAATAGAGAAGGCTTGCAGCGACATGTGTTGCTCAGATACAAGATATTCTCAAGTTGATGCGCTAACTCGATGATTACAAGTGCATTCCCGTAACCGCTTAGCACGTCACGCTGCCGCAGCGATCCCGTGTGTCTTCGCCAGCGTCGCCAAATTGGCTTGCGGCCGCGCACCCACATGCGAAATCACTTCCGCTGCCGCCATGGCCCCTAACCGGGCTGATGTTTCGTGCGGGAGACCGCGCGCGACGCCATAAAGGAAGCCGGCTGCAAAGAGGTCGCCGGCCCCGGTGGTGTCGACGACCGCATCAACCCGTTGCGCTGGAACGGCTTGGGTCGCGCCGCCAGAAACAACGATACAGCCGTTAGCGCTGCGCGTCAGAACCGCAAGCGGAACGTCGCCACCTATTGCCCGGGCGGCCGCATCGAAGTCCGCGCCGGTCTGATACAACGCTGCGACTTCGCTCTCGTTGGCAAACACAATGTCGACGCCCGACCTCATGAAGTCGAGAAACTCAGCCCGATGACGATCGACGCAGAACGCGTCCGATAACGTCAGAGCAACCTTGCGGCCAGCTCCGCGTGCGATCTCAACAGCTTGGCGAAATGCCGCTTTTCCTGGCGGCGCATCAAACAAGTATCCTTCGAGATAGACGATCCCAGCAGATGAGATCAGGCCCACATCAAGGTCGGCTTTATCAAAGGCGGTCGAAATGCCAAGAAACGTGTTCATCGTCCGCTCGCCGTCCGGCGTGACCAAGATCAGCGACCGCGACGTCTGCCCGCCCGCCACCGCAGTGCCCGAAAAAGCGACGCCCTGGGCCGTGATGTCATGCTTGAAGATGGCGCCAAACTGATCACCGCCGATCTTGCCGATGAAGCCAGCTTTGCCGCCCAGCGACGCAATGCCAGCCATGGTATTGGCCGCCGAACCGCCCGAGATTTCAATCCCTGGCCCCATCGCATCATAAAGCGCCATCAGCGCCGCCGTGTCGACGAGCCTCATGCTGCCTTTTGCGGCCTCAAAACGGGCCAGAAACGCGTCGTCGCAACGTCCGATGATATCGACAATGGCGTTGCCGATACCGACAACGTCGAGGCTGGGGGCGGGCATGGTACGGTCCAGGTTGCTTGGTCTGCCGTCGCGTTACCGGAACACACCGCGCGAGGGAATGTGGCGCGGTAGGCGACGACACCCCTACCCCTTCGCCCGCGCCATGGCCGACAGCCGCAACAGCAGGCGTTCGACCAGAATGTCGTCCAGCGCGCCGGTTTGACGAGTTGCGGCCACCGTCGTTCTGATCTCGCCAAGCGCTGCCGTCAATCGCGACATGGACCACGCGCGGCACTGCTGAGCGAGCGCAGCTTGGGCTTTGAACGGCACGGGTGGGCGCAAGCTGCGGATCGCTTCGTCCAGGCTGCGGCCGCCATCAACTGCCGCGCGGAGCCGATGGAGCTTGAGGAAATAGCGCTGCGTTGCCAAAACGATCGTCTGCGCCCCATCGCCAGCAGCTATCGCCCGGTCCGCGTCGGTTGCCGCCGTGAGGCTGTCACCGGCAGCGGCTGCCTCGGGGATGCGGTCAAGTTGCAGGTCGCTAGCATCGCCGACGGCGGCTTCCACGTCTTCAGCCGTAACCTCCCCGCGACCGTGGGCATAAAGCGCAAGTTTCTCAAGTTCGCCGCGCGATAGGCCGCGATCGGCGCCGAGGCGGCTGACCAGCACGTCGCGTACGTCGGGTGCAATTTTGAGCCCGTTGGCCCGCAGGACTTCTGTTGCGAGCTGGGCCAGGTCCTGTTCGCTATCAGCGTAACATGGGATGGCTGCCGCGATCGGAGACTTTTCAAATACCGGCCGCAACCCCTCATCGGCGCGCAAGTTGCCAGCCTCGATAATCAGGACCCCGGCAAGCCCACCTGACTGACCGGCTGCCTCGAGCAACGGCTTGATCGTGAGCGTGGTGACACGCCGCCCAGTGCGCGTGCGAACGATTTTGCGCCCACCAAACATCGGGATTGTCTGCAACTCAAGCAAAAGCCGACCAGAATCCTCTTCGAGATCAGCGTCCTCGATCGAAATCACTTCTCCCGGTGGGTTGTCGCGCGCCGCCATCACGCGTGCCAACCGCAGCGCGCGCTCAGCCACGAGCCCGGCGTCAGGCCCGTAAAACAAAATCGCCGAGATTGCGGGATCGGGCGCCTTAAGGAACGCTTCGGCCTGGTTGGCCTTAATTGCGCCCACTGTGATTAGGTCGTCGACAGGAACGCTGAAATGCGCGAGCGCAAATCAAGTGCGATCGTCTTCGCCGCCCGGTTTTGTGCATCGTCTTGCGCGCGCACATTCGAGTAGATCGACGGGTTACGCTCAAAACCAGCGCGACCGAAGCTAACGCCTTTCATCACGACGGTCTTGTCCGACACTCGGATCAGGTTGAACGTCGCGTCCGCTGAATAGATTTGGCTCAGTGCGTCGCCGTCGGTTTTCACCAACGTGGACGTCACGTTTTCGCGCACCGCGATTTCGAGGCGGTAGGCAGGCGTCTGTTTTTCGCCGCCGCCGGTCGTATCAAAGATCAATTCGTTGCGCAGCCGCTGCCCAAGGCGCCCCGGGACAGGCGCGATATCAACCTGCGAAAACTTGACGCCAGAACCAGAGCCTGCGCCCAGATTACCGTTGAGCGGCCGGAAGCCCTGACCATCAGCACAACCGCCCAGAATGCCAACGGTGCTCAGCGCTATGGCGCCCGCGATCACGAATGAACGGGCAATGGAACGGGCAGCGCGGCGCCCCACCAAAGGTCGGTGCTCCGTTGCTACCAGCGATTGCCCGTCAGACCACGACATTCACGATCCTCTGCGGCACCACGATCACTTTTTTCGGCACACGACCTTCGAGCGCCCGTATGACGGCTTCAAGTTTGAGAGCAGCGGCTTCGACGTCACCATTGCTCGCGTCCCGCGGCACCGTAATTTCGTCCCGTCGCTTTCCATTGACCTGTACGGCAAGCGTAATCACATCGTCAACGAGCAACCCCGCCTCCGCAAGCGGCCACGGTACATTCGCAATCAACGTGTTGTAGCCGAGCCGCGCCCAACCGTCCTCGGCGAGGTGCGGCATCATCGGTGCAATCATTACCATCAGGTGCTCGCCTGCCTCGCGTAAGGCCCAAGCCACATCGGCTGCTGGTTTGTCGCCAGCCCCGGTGAGCGCGGCTTGAAGGGCGTTCGCCAACTCATGGACCTGGGCCACCGCAACGTTGAAACGCAATCCAGCGATGCTCGATCCTACCGCATCAAGCGCGCGATGGACGGCTTTGCGAATTCGGACCGCGTCTTCGCCGAACGCGCCAAAAGGCATCGGAGGTTGAGCACCTGGCCTGGCTGCAACCGCTGCGATCTGGTCGACGATCCGCGACAACCTTTGGACGAATCGCCCCGCGCTTGAAACGCCAGCTTCGGTCCAGATGAAATCGCGCTCCGGCGGGCTGTCCGACAGCACGAACCAGCGCGCGCAATCGGCGCCGTAGTTGGCGATAATCTCGTCGGGATCAACGAGGTTTTTCTTCGACTTCGACATTTTTTCAATCGAGCCAATCGTGGCGGTACGCCCGGTTTTGGTCTCGATGGCCGTCCGCGACCCGCCTTCACCAGACAGCGTCACCTCCTCGGGCAACAGCCAGCGGCCGTCATCTGACTTATAAGTCTCATGCGTGACCATCCCTTGCGTAAACAAGGCCGCAAACGGTTCGCGTTGGCTGGAGACAGTGTCGGAGGCCTGCAATTCAAGATGCCCGGTGTCGATCAGCGCGCGCGTAAAAAAACGCGAATACAACAGGTGCAAAATCGCGTGCTCAATGCCGCCGATATACTGGTCGACGGGCAGCCAGTAGCGCGCGGCGGCCCGGTCAACCGGCGTCGTGGCGTCTGGCGCGGTAAAACGGGCATAATACCACGAGCTATCGACAAACGTGTCCATCGTGTCCGTTTCGCGCCGGGCCGGTTTTCCGCACGAGGGACACGCGACGTGTTTCCATGTCGGATGGCGGTCGAGCGGATTGCCGGGCACATCAAACGTGGCGTCTTCAGGTAGCCGCACGGGCAAGTCCGAATGCGGCACTGGAACAACGCCACACGCCTCGCAATGGATAATCGGAATCGGGCAGCCCCAATACCGTTGGCGCGACACCCCCCAGTCCCGCAATCGGTAAGTGACGCGCCGCTGGCCAACCGGGCGTCCACCAAGCATCGCCAATTCGAGCCGCGTCGCAACCTCGTCGAAGGCGGCCCGGGTGGTCAGCCCATCGAGGAAGCGGGAGTTCTTCATCACGCCATCGCCATCATAGGCGGTGTCGCCAACCTCAAAAGCGGCAACCTCGTCGGGCGGCGCGACGACCGTGACCACTGGCAGGTGGTACTTGCGCGCGAAATCGAGATCGCGTTGGTCACCCGACGGACAGGCGAAAATCGCGCCCGTCCCGTAGTCCATCAGCACGAAATTCGCCACCCAGATCGGCACTGTCAACGTCGGATCGAGAGGGTGCACAGCCGTCAACCCGGTATCGAACCCAATTTTTTCTGCCGTTTCGAGTTCGGCGAGCGACGTGCCCATCCGTTTGCATTCGGCACAGAACGCGGCAAGCTTCGAGTCACGGACGCCTGCTGCATGTGCTAGCGGATGGTCGGCTGCAACCGCGACGAACGAGGCCCCAAACAGCGTATCGGGCCGCGTTGTAAACACCTCGACCTCGGTCGGACCACCGGTCAGAGGGGCAGCGATCGCCCAACGGACCAACATGCCATCGGATCGGCCAATCCAGTTGGCCTACATCAGCCGCACTTTGTCTGGCCACGCCTTGAGCGTGTCGAGATCGGCCAAGAGCTCGTCGGAGTAGGCGGTAATTTTGAAAAACCACTGCGTCAGCTCGCGCTGCTCGACAAGCGCGCCCGACCGCCAGCCTCGGCCGTCGATCACCTGTTCGTTGGCCAAAACGGTGTTGTCGACCGGGTCCCAGTTGACCTTTGCCGACCGGCGATATGCGAGCCCTTTAGCCAGCATGTCGAGAAAAATGCGCTGCTGATGGCGGTAGTATTCGGGCTCGCAGGTCGCGATTTCCCGCGCCCAATCGAGCGACAGGCCCATAGACCGAAGCTGTCGCTTCATCGTCGCGATGTTGGAACGGGTCCACGCGCCAGGATGCAGCTTGTTCTGCATGGTGGCGTTTTCGGCCGGCATCCCAAATGCGTCCCACCCCATAGGATGGAGCACGTTGAACCCCCGCGCCCGTTTATATCGGGCAAACACATCGCCCATGGCGTAGTTGCGGACGTGGCCCATGTGGATGCGGCCGGACGGGTAAGGAAACATTTCCAGCACGTAGCATTTTGGCCGGTCAGCGGCGGCGTGATCGCCCCCATCTTGATCGGCTTTTACGTGGCTTGCCGTGCGGTAGGTTCCAGCCTCTTCCCAGGCTTGCTGCCAATGAGTCTCTCGTTCGGGGGCATTATAGCGTTCGCTGGCCATGACAATCGTGTCGTTTGAGGAGGTTTCGGCGCACCCCTACAGGAGATCGGACGGCGGTTCTATCGAGACGATGTCGCCGATACCGGCTCATTGGCGCGAAAACCCAGCAGCCGGCGTCGCATATGTCGACGATCGCAGGATTGATCGACATAGCGAACCTTATATATCGATCGCTTCGACACGTCCCGCCCCTCATGTCGACAAATATCAATTTAATCGACTTATCTGATCCGATATGTCGACGTGATCGACACGTTCCCACACATATGTCGACATTATTGCGTTATATCGACATATCCGCCATAACATGTCGATCAAGCAAACGTCGATCAAGCGAACATGGGTAGCGACTGGCCATGACAACGAAACGTCCCAACGCTGGCCCTGCAACTCGAGCTAGCGGCCGCACCCGCACCCGTAACCGCAAGCCAGCCAACACCACCGCGCTAGCCAGCATCAGCCCTCCAACCGGGGCCGTGGCCCCCCGCTCAGCCGCTGCGACCAAACCTGCAAGGACTGAGGCAGTGACAACCGCAATCGCCCCCACCCGGGCCAAATTCGACCCCCTCCGGGCCTACAACGACCTCCCGAAATTACCGCCTTCGGCCGAACTCGAAACAAAGCCAGTTCTCAAGGCCTGCGTCACCGCGCGCGCAGCGCTCGCCGAGCTTCGGCTCGCGGGCGAACTGATCCCCAACCCGTCGGTGCTGATCAATACGATCCCAATGCTTGAAGCCAAGGACAGCTCCGAAATTGAACTCATCGTTACGACGAATGACGCCCTGTTTCGCGAGGCGAGCTTGAACGAAGGTGCCGACCCCGCGACAAAGGAAGCGCTCCGCTACCGGGCCGCCCTCTACCAGGGTCTCGACGCGATCAAAACTCGCCCGCTGGCGACAAATACCGCCGTCGATATTTGCCGCACGTTGAAGGACCAACAACTCGATATTCGTCGGGTGTCCGGCACGACCTTGCAAAACAGCACGACCGGTGAAGTGATCTACACTCCACCCGAGGGCGAGCAGCGGCTGCGAGACCTGCTGGCAAATTGGGAGGACTTCCTCCACCGCGACGACGATCTCGACCCGCTCGTCACGATGAGCGTGCTCCACTATCAATTCGAGGCGATCCACCCCTTCGTTGACGGCAACGGCCGAACCGGACGCATACTCAATGTGCTCGTCCTCGTTGAGGCGGGGCTGCTCGACTTGCCGACGCTCTATCTCTCGCGGCACATTGTTCGCACCAAGCCACAGTATTACGCGCTGCTGCGCGGCGTCACGTCGGACGGGGCGTGGGAGCCGTGGATCCTGTATATGTTGCAGGCGGTGGAGCTGACCTCAAAGTGGACAACGCAAAAAGTCCGCGCGATCCGTGCCCAAATGGAGCACACTGCCGAACATGTGCGGATGGCAGTCCCGAAAATCTATTCGCGCGAACTCGTCGACCTGATGTTCACGGCGCCCTACTGCCGGATCGGCGACATCGTCGATGCGGGGATCGCAAAGCGCCAAACCGCGTCTGAATACCTGAAGGCGCTCGCCACGGCGGGCGTACTGCTCGAAGAGCGAGCCGGGCGCGACAAGGTCTTCATCCACCGAGCCTATATCGACTTGTTGTCGAGCGACACCCACGAGTTCCGGAGATACAATTGATGACGACAACCAGCCCGGCGCCAGCCTTAACGGCACCAGAGTCAGGGACATCGGTGCCAACGGTAGCTTCCGCATCGCACGCGCCCGCGCGGCTCGCGACAGTCCAAGGCAAGGTCGACCAAGCCGCTCGCGAGGCCAGCCGTGACACCCACTCCGTCAACCTGATTGCCGTATCAAAGACGTTTGATGCTGCCGACATCCGCCCCCTACTTGAGGCGAACCATCGCCACTTTGGCGAAAACCGCGTCCAGGAGGCGCAAGGCAAGTGGCCGGGCCTGCGCCAGGATTACCCGGGCGTGACGCTTCATCTCATTGGCCCGCTACAATCAAACAAAGCCGCCGACGCCGTCGCCCTGTTCGATATCATCCACACCGTCGACAGGCCCAAGATCGCAACCGCGCTGGCCGCCGAGATGGCCAAGCAAGGCCGCCGTCTCCAAGTGTTTGTGCAGGTCAACACCGGCAAGGAGCCGCAAAAGGCCGGCATCATGCCGGAGGATGCGAGCGCTTTCGTCAGCCATTGCCGCAACGTGGAGCAACTCGATGTCGTCGGCCTCATGTGCATTCCCCCGGTTGACGAGGAAGCAGCCATCCATTTTGCGTTTCTAGCAAAGCTCAATCTTGAATTGGAATTGCCGCGCCTCAGCATGGGCATGAGCGGCGATTACGAAACGGCGATCGCATTTGGCGCAACCGACATCCGCGTCGGATCAGCGATTTTCGGCGCACGGGGCTAGGTAATGGCAAGCGCCTCCAGCGGCCTAGACAGTGGACAACATTGGTCTACGTCAGCTTTGTGACAATTCGATCACGTGTTGTGATGCAGACTCACAAGTTATCTGTTGGTTATATTGTCGAATGCTCGAATCAGAGGCAAATGGCGCGTACCGTAAATTCGGCACAGTAAATTCAAGAACACGAGCGGTTTGTTTCGCGTTTGTCTAGCGTCCGCTGTTGGAAAGACCAAGCAGACGGGAGATGACGATGAAAAATGTTAGCCTACTCGCCCTCGTGGCGGCAGGCGCTCTCGCCGGTGGTATCACCTCGGCGAACGCTGCTGACCTCGGCGGAAATTGCTGCACCGATCTCGAAGAGCGGATTGCAGAACTAGAAGCAACGACCGCACGCAAGGGCAACCGCAAAGTCTCTTTGACGGTCTCCGGCTGGGTTGCCGAGCAGGTCATCATCTGGGATGACGGCGTCGAAACCAACGCCTATCAGACGGGCCTTGGCGGCGCGCTTGACAGCCACTTCAAGTTTACGGGATCGGCGCAGATCTCGCCGGGCTACTCGGCGGGCTACGTGCTTCAGGTCGAAGCTGCCAGCAGCGCAAACCTCGGTGTATCGCAGATCGCAGACGACGGCGGCACGGGCATCTCGGTGCTCCAGAGCTTCTGGTTCATCAAATCGGACCAACTCGGTCGCGTGTCGGTCGGTCTCCAGTCGTCAGCCGCCGACAACGTTGCCCTGCTGCCGGACGGCTCGGGCACGCTCGCCTTCGCTAACTACGTCCTATACGACGTGAACGGCTTCTTCGTTCGCCGCAATGGCGTGCGGAATACGACGGTGAATTGGGGTTCGCTCGCCACCTGTCAAGCCGCTGAGCCTGGCCTCGGTGCTGTTGGCCTCGGCGCTGACTGCGACGGCGTACCAAACAACAACGTGCGTTACGACACACCGACGTTCGCTGGCTTCTCCGCATCGGCTTCGTGGGGCGAAGATGATGTCGGTGCGGTTGCTGGTCGTTATGCTGGCGAATTCAACGGTATTAAGATCGCCGCTTCGATCGGTTACTTTGAAAACACCGACGATAATGGTGGTGGCCTTAAGGAAGTTGCTGAGCGCGCACGTGGCGGTAAGGAATCGGCGGCCCTTCAGGCTGGCCTTTACCTCCAGCACGTTCCAACGGGCTTGTTCGTCTACGGTGCCTACGGTCGTGACTTCAACGATGTAACTGGCGCAACGTTCGCCGGCCAGCAGCAGATCGACGGCGAGAACTACTACATCAAGGCTGGTATCCGGCAGCGCTGGAACCCACTTGGTCACACCGTCCTGTTCGGTGAATACGGCAACAACAGCGACAAGCTGTCCAACGCCTTGTGGTCCGCTGGCGTCAACGCGTCGAACTTCGACCAGTTTGGCCTGGGCGTCGTGCAGGAAATCGACGCAGCGGCCATGTCGCTCTTCGCAATTTACCGTCACTACGAAGGCGATGTCAGCTGCCGCGGCTCGGCCGTGCAGTGCGGCGGCCAAGGTCTAGTCGTTGGCAAGAACAACTTCGATGACCATCAGCTCTTCAAGTTCGGCGCTCTGATCAACTTCTGATCTCTGCCACGACGGTCGAAATTACCGTCGAACGTCTGCAACGAAAATCGAGAGCCGCTCCATCCGGGGCGGCTCTTTTTCGTTGCGCGCGTGCTGCAGCGAAGCCGCTCGGACTAACTTAGCGTTAACGATGCTCCCGGCCACTGTTCAACCGTTCACGATACGCCGCTTGAGAATGCAGAAGCCAATGCCGTCAGTATACGCCGCCCCGCATCCTTAGGCGAATTGCCCTTCCGTGTGCAGCGCGGTAGGCTCGTCGTCACAATTGAGGGAAGGTCGCGAACGCGAAGTCGCTTTTGACCGGCCAAACCACGGTACTCGCTCAATCAAAGCGCTGACCCCTGACCACCGAGACACATATGGCCCAACCCAACCGCGCGCAACCGCAACGAGAGCGACCCCTTTCGCCGCACCTCCAGGTGTATCGGCCGCTGATCAACATGGTGATGTCGATCTTTCACCGCATCACCGGCGTCGCGCTCTACGTCGGCACGATATTGCTGGCGTGGTGGTTAGCTGCCCTCGCCAGCGGCCCAACCTATTTCGCTTACGTCTCGGATCTCTTTGGATCGCTGCCGGGGCGCATCATCCTCCTCGGCTACACCTGGGTGCTGATGCACCACATGCTTGGAGGCCTCCGCCACTTTGTGTGGGACACGGGCTACGGCTATGACCTCGCGACCGTCGACAAGCTGTCGTGGGGCTCGATCATCGGTTCGCTCGGCCTGACGGGCATCATTTGGTTCCTGGCAACGCGGTAAGGAAACCGGACATGGCTAGAAATTTCCGCACACCGCTAAAAAATGTCCGCTACCTCGGCTCGGCCAAGGAGGGCGCAGACCATTTCATCCTCCAGCGACTAACCGGTATGTCGAATGCGGTCCTTGCCGTGTTCCTGGTGTGGCTCGTGGCAAGCATCGCTGGCGCCAACCACGCAAGCGCAAAGGCGCTCGTTGCCAATCCGTTCGTCGCCATGGGGCTGTTGCTGCTCATCCTATCGGGCACCATCCACATGCGCCTCGGCATGCAAACGATCATCGAAGACTACGTCCACAACGAGGGGCCCAAGCTCGCCGCACTCGCATTGAATACGTTTTTTGCGATCCTAGTTGCGCTGGCTTGCGTTTTCTCTGTCATGAAATTGAGCTTTGGAGCCTGACATGTCGACGACAAATGGACATGCGAATGGCCACGCCAACGGTCACGCAAATGGTAAATCGAACGGCAGCCACCCGTCGGCGCCTGGCACAAATGGCTGGGCTTACCCCGTCACCGACCACGAATTCGATGTCATCGTCGTCGGCGCGGGTGGTGCTGGACTGCGGGCGGCCTTGGGTGCCGCCGAGGCCGGGCTGAAGACGGCCTGCATCTCAAAGGTGTTCCCGACGCGCTCCCACACGGTCGCAGCCCAGGGCGGCGTCGCAG
This sequence comes from Hyphomicrobiales bacterium, assembly GCA_038329675.1. GTDB lineage: Bacteria > Pseudomonadota > Alphaproteobacteria > Rhizobiales > Hyphomicrobiaceae > JANXVY01. The sequence goes on from JBBQNE010000001.1 coordinate 50,648, forward strand.
CCGCACTTGGCAACATGGGCCCCGACGACTGGAAGTGGCACATGTACGACACCGTCAAAGGTGCCGACTGGCTCGGTGACCAGGACGCGATCGAATACCTGTGCCGCAACGCGCCAGCCGCCGTTTACGAACTTGAGCACTACGGCGTGCCGTTTTCTCGGACCGAAGACGGCAAAATCTACCAACGCCCGTTCGGCGGCATGACGACCGAGTTCGGCGAGGGCCCGCCCGCTCAACGCACGTGCGCGGCAGCCGACCGAACCGGTCACGCCATGCTGCACACGCTTTATGGCCAAGCGCTGCGCCACCAGGCCGAGTTCTTCATCGAATACTTCGCCATCGACCTGTTGATGGACCACGAGGGCACCTGCCACGGGGTCGTCGCCCTGAACCTCGATGACGGCACGCTGCATACGTTCCGCGCCCAAAAGACGGTCCTCGCGACGGGTGGGTATGGCCGCGCCTATTTCTCCTGCACATCGGCCCACACCTGCACCGGCGACGGCAATGCCATGGTGCTGCGCGCGGGACTACCGCTCCAGGACATGGAGTTCGTACAGTTCCACCCGACTGGCATTTACGGTGCGGGCGTCCTCATCACGGAAGGCGCGCGCGGCGAAGGCGGCTACCTCACCAACAGCCAGGGCGAGCGCTTCATGGAGCGCTATGCGCCCCATGCCAAAGACCTCGCCTCTCGCGATGTCGTGTCAAGGTCGATGACGGTCGAGATCCGCGACGGACGCGGCGTTGGCCGCGACGGCGACCATATTTATCTCCACCTCGACCACCTCGACCCAAAGATCTTAGCCGAGCGACTGCCGGGCATCACCGAAAACGCCAAGGTCTTTGCGGGAGTCGACTTGCGCCGTCAGCCGATCCCCGTCATCCCGACGGTCCATTACAACATGGGCGGCATCCCAACGAACTTCCACGGCGAAGTGCTGACCAAGATCAACGGCGATCCAGATCGCGTCGTGCCGGGCCTGATGGCGGTTGGTGAAGCCGCCTGCGTTTCGGTCCACGGCGCAAACCGCCTCGGCTCGAACTCGTTGATCGACCTCGTGGTGTTTGGCCGCGCAGCCGGTCTGCGCTGCGTTGAAACCGTCGAGCCCGGCGCCAAGCTTCCGCGCCTGTCCGCCGATGCTGCCGACGCGGCGCTTTCGCGACTTGATCGCCTGCGCCACGCCGATGGCTCAACGCCAACGTCAGCGCTGCGCAGCCGGATGCAAAAAGTCATGCAGACGAATTGCGCCGTATTCCGCGACGGCACCGTCCTCGAAGAGGGCGTTCAAAAGATGAACGCGATCTGGAAAGACAGCGAGGATATCAAGGTCACCGACCGCTCGCTGATTTGGAATTCAGACCTCGTCGAGACCCTCGAATACGACAACCTGATTTGCCAGGCCGTCGTGACCGTCGTCAGCGCCGAGAACCGCAAAGAGAGCCGCGGCGCGCACGCGCGTGAGGATTATTCCAAGCGCGATGACACCAACTGGATGGTCCACTCGTTGGCCTTCGCCGACGATAAATCAAAGCGCGTCACGCTTGACACGCGCCCTGTCCACACCCGCACGCTGACCAACGAGGTCAAATACATCGAGCCCAAAGCGCGCGTGTATTGAAGACGCAGGCCTCAAGTCACATCAAGCGTCCTTCGGCGACGAGATCGATCGCGGTAGCGACGCGCGAGACGGCGTCTCTCAAACCGTCGCGCCGGGCCGGTGACAGCCGCTTGATCTCGACGCGCGGCGTTGGTGGAATTCCGTTGACAGTGTCGGCGAGCTGCTGATCGAGGATCTCGTCGAGTATAACGCCGTGAGCGGCAATCAGACGCTCGATCCGCTCGGCTTCGGCAGGGTGGTGCCCAGCGAACGCGCGGAGCCGGTCAGCCGTGGAGCGCGCCCGGTCACCGTGCCGGATCGCCAGGACGCGAGCCGCTGTAAAGATTGGTAACAGGCCGTACTTCTTGAGGTCGATCCGCCCGTCGCGCTCGACGCGCAGTCCCCCAAGGATCGTCACCGGCGAGCGCCAAATCCGGGCCGTCTCTGTCAACATTTTCTGGAACGTGACCGAACCCCGTGCGGCCGCATGGGCCCGCGTGAACAGCCGCTCGCCCATTGCAAGGTCGCCGCTGACCGGGCTTCCGTCAAAGAAGATGTCGATGTTGAGAATGTCTTCTTGCCGCTGGCGTTGAACCCAACCGTCGATCGCCGCCTCGAACCGAGATAGCCCTAGGCGCCACTGCGGGTTGCGGGCCATGACGCCGCCTTTGCATAACGGGATACCAGCGTTGTCGAGTATCACGGCCATGTGCTCGGCCATATCCGCAAACCAAGTGTCCACCTCTCCACCGCAGTCGTCCTTGCCGGGTTCACCCCCAATGAGCTGACCCCCATCAGCCTGACCCGTATCGAAGACGATCGCGTTGTCCTGGTCGGCCGCGATGAGGCTCTCACCCCGGCCAGCCGACCCGAGAACCAGAACCGCATGCCGAGCTGGCGCGCCGCCACGCCCGGCTGAAACCATCCGCTGTTCAGCGATCGCCGCCGCACGGCGAGTGATGGCGCAGATTTCCGCGCTGATCACCTTCGCCACGTCGCGTGCCCCGACACCCTCGGCTCGCAGTGCCCGCGCCGCGCTCGGAACCATCGCCCACGCCCGGCCGAGGTCGCGCTCGTCGCACGCCTGTTCGACGGCATCGCCGAGCACCAGGGCCGCCGTCGCGCGATAGCGCAGCAAGTTGCGCGCGGTGACAATGCCCGTGACCTCGCTGCCCTCGCCCATAGCAGCGAGATGGCGCACGCCGAGCCGGTCCATTCGGCCGATCGCGCGGTAGACGAAATCATCTTGTCCAACCGTCAGCAGAGGACGACTGGCCGCTTCGCGGACGCGCGCCTCAAGCCCGGCCGCGCCGCGCTTGTCGATGATTCTCAAAACGTCGCGCTCGGTGACGATACCCGGCTCGCCATCGGCGAAGCGGACGAACACAGAGCTGATGCGCCGTTCCATCATCAGCGCGACGGCATCTGCGACGGGCAAGTCAGGCTCGACCCAAACCGGCGGCTTGGACATCACGTCGGTGACGCAGTGGACGTAGGAAAAGCTGTCGACGCGCGACAGATTCGCTAGCGGATCGCCGGGCGGAAGCGCGGCAAGCGGCCACGGAGAACTCACTGCCGTCGCCTCACGACGTTCGGCCATCACGCGGCACGCCGTCTCGGCCTCGGCCAGTGTCCGGATGCCCTGCTCGCGCAAAAGTGGTATCAGGGCGGCGAACACGCGCGCCGTCGTGACGGCATCGCCGAGCGCCGTATGGCGGCCTTCAATGACGATGCCGAATGCACCGGCCAACCGGTCGAGATCATGCTGGGCGACGCGGACCCGCGCGATTTCAGCCAACACCCGGACATCAAGTGCGCGCTTCGCCAGCCAGGCACGGCCCGCGAGCTTCGTCTCACGCTCGAGGATGGTCAAGTCGTAGCCAATCGTGTGACCGACGATAACGGCGCCGCCGACGAACGCATCAAAGTCGGCTGCCACGTCGGTAAATCGAGGAGCTGCCGCGACGTCGCCGTTAGAGATACCGTGCACAGCGGTTGTCGCCGGTGGAATGGGAATACCCGGGTTGACCAGCCGATCAAACCGCGGCTCGTCCAAGATCTCGCGCCCATGCATGCGGATGCCGCCGATCTGGACGATACGCGCAATCCGTAAATCGAGCCCGGTCGTCTCGGTGTCGATCACGGCAACGTCGAGGGCAACCAGCGGTGTGGCCGGGTTCGACTGGGGCATGCGATCCGTCCTGAGGCGTAGCAGCAGCTCAAACCTGCCCCGTAAACGTTATCCTTAAATTGCGCCGGATCAACCCCAGACGAAGTCAAGGTGGGCGGCCCTGTTGTGGTCGCCAAAAGCACTTGCAGGAGAAGTGGCACCACGTGAGCCGGTATGGGAGCGCCGGGACGCTGCCGTGCCGTCCACCCGTGGAGATAAATCCGCCGACGTCAGCCGTTCGATCCGCCAGGTCGAGATGCAGCAGTCGATCCAAATAGAGGCCTATTCCGCGGCAACCTTGAACGGTGTGCCGACCGCCGCCGCGACCGTCGGATCGGCCTTGGTATCCGCATCCGTCTTCGCATCCGCCGTGCCCTCAGCCACCGGCAGCTTAACGCGGAACCACGCCGCATAAAGCGCGGGCAGGAAGAACAGCGTCAGCACGGTTGCGACCGCTAAGCCGCCCATGATTGCGATCGCCATCGGTCCCCAGAACACGCTTTTCGTTAGCGGGATCATGGCCAGGATCGCTGCAAGCGCGGTCAACACCACAGGCCGCGCCCGACGCACCGTGCTCTCGATGATCGCGTCCCACGGCGACAGGCCATCGGCGAGGTCATGATCAATCTGGTCAACCAGAATGACGGTGTTGCGCATGATCATGCCAGCGAGCGCGATTACGCCCAGAATGGCGACAAACCCAAACGGCGCATTGAAAGCCAACAGTGCGGCGGCCGCGCCGATCAGCCCGAGCGGTGCTGTCAAAAAAACCAGGAACAGTTTGGAAAAACTCTGCAGCTGGAACATCAGCAGCGTCAGCATGACGAGGATCATCAGCGGGAACAATTGCAACAGCGCGACGTTTGCCTTGTCGCTCTCCTCAACAGCTCCACCAGTATCGATGCGGTAGCCCGAAGGAAGCGCTGACTTGATGGCCGCGAGCTTCGGCAGTAGCGCACTCGTTAAGGTCGGCGGCTGGACGCCAGCGGCAACATCGGTCCGCACCGTTAGCACCATATCGCGGTTGCGCCGCCACAGGATCGGCTCCTCGAAACCGTACGTCACGTTGGCAACGTGCGCGACGGGTACGCTGCGACCATCACGCAGCGTGATCGTCAGATCGCCAACCCGGCCAAGGTCGCGGCGCTCTTCGGCGGTCGCCCGCGCCACGACGTTCAAGATTTCGGTGCCCTCGCGGTATTCCGAGACGGTCGCCCCCGACAACAGCGTCTGCAAGGCCTGCGCGATATCGGCGGTGTTAAGCCCAAGCGCGCGCGCGCGGCTCTGATCCACCTCGATTGAAACGGATTTCGCCTGCTCGTTCCAGTCGAGATGCGGATCCATGGCGGCAGGTTCTGTGCGCATCACATCGCGCACCTGATAGGCGATCTCGCGGACTTTCACCGGATCGGGTCCGACAACCCGGAATTGCACTGGAAAGCCGACCGGCGGGCCAAACACCAGCTGATCAATCCGCATCCGAGCTTCCGGCACCGCCCCATTATCGAACGCTGCTTGCAGCTTGGTCTTCAACCGGTCACGCGCGTCCGCATCGCGGGTCTGGATCAAGGTCTGCGCAAAACTCGGGTTCGGCAATACCGGGTTGAGTGCCACGAAAAATCGCGGGCTGCCTTGGCCAACGTAAGTCGAATACGTCAGCACATCGGGGTCGCCGACAAGCAGCGCCTCGGCCTTTTTGGCCGCTGCCGCCGTCGCGCCGATCGAACTGCCCTCCGGCATCCGCGTTTCGATGAACAGTTCCCCGCGCGACGACGTCGGGAAGAATTGTTGCTGGACGAAGCCCATGCCGACGATCGCAGCGCCAAACGCCAGCACCGTCAGCGCGATCACCGAATAACGCCGCCGTACCGCCGTCGTCACGCCAGCCCTGAGCGTGCGGTAGGTGCGAGACTGGTAGAGGCTGGAATGATCATGGCCCCCGCTTGAAGCGTGCCCACCAGCGCCAGTCGTTGCGGCCTTGAAGTCCGGCAACAGCATCACGCCGAGGTAGGGCGTAAACACCACCGCCACGAACCACGAGACGACGAGCGCGATGCCGACCACCCAAAAAATGTTGCCCGCGTATTCACCCGCCGTCGAGGCTGCAAAACCAACCGGTAAGAAGCCAGCGATCGTCACAAGCGTTCCCGTCAGCATCGGGAATGCGGTCAACTCCCAAGCGAATGTTGCAGCCTTCAGCCGGTCGTAGCCCTGCTCCATTTTTACGACCATCATCTCGATAGCGATGATCGCATCGTCGACCAGCAGCCCGAGCGCGATAATCAGCGCGCCAAGTGTAATGCGGTCGAAATTCATGCCAGCCGCCGCCATGACGACGAACACCACCGCCAGCACCAGCGGCACAGATAGCGCAACGACGATCCCGGTGCGGAGCCCTAAAGAAAGCAGGCTAACCGCCAACACGATCGCGAGTGCTTCGGCGAATGAAACCAAAAATTCGCTAACCGCGCCCTCGACGATTTTGGGCTGGTCGAACACTTGCTCAATATCGAGACCCAGCGGCACGGTTTGGCGAAAGCCATCGATGGCCACTTTGAGCCGGGTGCCCAACTCTAAGACATTGCCGCCAGCCGCCATTTCGACCGCAACGCCGACGGTCGGCTTGCCGCGGTGCGTCGCGTTGAAGAGTGGCGGGTCTTCCTCCGCACGGACAACGGTGGCGATATCGCCAAGATCAAAAGTCCGCCCGTTGGCCGTAACGGGAACCTTGCGAATTTCATCAAGGCTCTTGAAGGCACCATCGACGCGAACCGACACCCGATCGGCGTCGGTTTCGATCTCGCCAGCGGCGACCACGGTGTTCTGGCGCCCGATCGCGTCAAAAATCGTTTGCGGCCCGATCCCTAGCGTGGCGAGCTTGCGATAGCTGACCTCGATATAGACCCGCTCAGGCACCTCGCCGACGAGGACGACTTTACCAGTCCCTGGCACGCGCAACATTTCCGTGCGCAGTCGTTCAGCATAGGCCTTTAACTGCGGCCGCGTGAGGCCATCACTTGTCATCATGTAGATGGCGGAGAACACGTCGCCGAATTCGTCGTTAAACACGGGGCCGACCACGCCAGCTGGAAGCGCGCTGCGGCTGTCGGCGAATTTTTTTCGCACCTGGTACCAAACGTCGGCGACGGCTCGCCCGCGAATGTGGTCCTTAAGCTGGACAAGCATCACAGTTGCGCCCGGGCGTGAATAGGTCCGCACGAAGTCGAGCTGCGGTAGTTCTTGCAGTCGCTTTTCCAACGGCTCAGCGACCAATCGCTGGATCTCTTCAGCCGGTGCGCCTGGCCAGAACGCCTGCACGATCATCGTCTTGATCGTGAAGGTCGGGTCCTCGGCGCGACCGAGGCGCAGGTAGGAGAATGCACCAGCCAACGTGACAGCGATGATCAAGAACAACACGACAGAGCGGTGTCGTACGGCCCATGACGAAAGGTTGATCGATTGCATCGGCGCGCCTCCGGAGGCTGAATGAGATCAGTTCGTGCTGGCGCGGACTTCGACCACTCGGACGGGTTGGCTGCCGTCGAGCCGGTGGACACCCATCGTGACAACTTTTTGCCCGGGCTCCAAACCACCTGAGACAATCACGCCACTTTGAGTGAGGCTGGCGATCGTCACGGCCACGCGCTTAACGCGGGTCTCGCCATCGAGCACGTACACGTGCGCAGAACGACCATCGTTCATCACGGCAGCCAACGGTAGCCGTGTGACGCGCTGGGCCTCCACCAAGCCCGAGCTTGATCCCGCGCTCGCGTTGGTGAGCGCTGGTGCCTTGGCTGCAAGATGCACGGTCGCGGTCCGGCCCAGGGCAAGGGCCGTCCCCGCAGGCAGAGAGAACTTGGCTTGATAGGTCCGCGTCACGGGATCGGCCTCGGGCGAAACCTCACGCAAAGCCGCCGCAAGCCGTGTATCGGTCGCCGAATTCCACACACTGACGTCAGCCGACGCAGATTTGACAGCCGCCACCATGTGTTCGGGAACGGCGACCGAAATTTCGAGTTCGCCCAATTGCGCAACGCGCACGACCGTCTGGCCAGCTGACACAACCTGACCGGCCTCCGCCGACAATGATGTGACAACACCAGCTGCGGTTGCTTTTAGGCCCGTGTAGGCGAGTTGGTTGCGGGCGATGTCGAGGCTTCGCTCGGATCGCGACACCCGTGATCGGGCCTCGTCTGCGGTGGCACGGCGCTGGTCAAACGCGGCTTGAGCCACGAACCCCTTAGTCAGCAGCGTCTTGAAACGACCTTCCGCCGCAACGGCCTGCTCTTGGTTGGTCCGGGCTGCCTTAAGTTCGGCCTCTTGGGCTTCAAGGCTCAGCCGCAAATCGGTCTCGTCGAGTTTGGCGATCAGCTGACCAACTGTAACGGCTTGCCCAATATCGACCTGGCGGCTGACGATTTTGCCACCGACGCGAAATCCGAGATCGCTCTCAAACCTGGGCCGCACCGTCCCGGTGTAGCTCCACGTATTGCCGGGCGCTTCAAACGTTACCGCCATCACCTGCACGGGCTGAACAGCAACCGTTGGTGCCTTCGATTTGGCAGCATCTTCGGTGCAGCCAGCGAGCACCAGCGCCAGCCCAACTGCAACAACGGCGATCAAAAGATTCGGCACGGACAACTCCGGTTGCCAAGTTAATGACAATAACTTATGTTAGCGCAACTTACTCGTCAAGAATAAAGCGGGCTATCCGTGCTGCTGATCGCCGTGACAGTTTCGACAGATGTATTTCGCAACGCTCGCAAAAGGAGAGCAATACCAGCATAATGGTAGCTATGGCCGAAACCCCCGCCGACATTCGCAAGCAGCGCTATCACCACGGCGACCTGCGCGGCGCCTTGATCGCGGCTGCCCGCGAGATCGTGAATGCGCACGGCGCGGATGGCTTTTCATTGGCCGACGCCTGCCGTGTCGCTGGCGTGTCGACGGCGGCTCCCTACAAGCATTTCCGCGACAAGAACGACATCTTGAAAGAGCTGATCATCCTCGGCATGGAGGAATTGCACGAATCGCGACATGCCGCGCTCGCCGTCCACGGCGGGATCAACCCGGCCGGAATCGCAGCGATGGGCCGAAACTACGTCGCGTTTGCCCGCCGCGAACCCGGGCTGTTTCGGCTTATGTTTGGGCTAGACCCGGAGTTGAAGTCCGACCCAAAGGTCGATCAGGTTTGCAAGACTTGCTTTGGCGGCGTGATCGAAACGGTTGGCATTTATTGCGCAACCCACGGCGTGTCCCACGACCCGCGGATCATCGCGCTGGAGCTGTGGGCGTTCGTTCACGGCGTCGCTGCGCTCGTTATCGACGGCGATTTCGATCGCATGGCGCCAGGCCTCGACACCGATGCGCTGATCGATGGAGCCGTACCCCGGCTGTTGCATTACCATAACCGATAAAGGGCGACGGGTTTGTCCGTTGGCCTGGCGTCTCGGAACTGACCCCACGCGCATCAATCGCTGCCCCATGCTAAGCGCGCTGCTGCCTTGACGCGCAATATCTGCGTCCGTGTGGCGTTCGCGCACCTGTCGATTTTTTGCAGTCGTCACAGTCTCGCAAAAATAGTTGGACAGTCTCACTATCGCCATCTGCCGGGATCAGAGTTCGCGTGCTGGCGGGTCACCTTTGTGAGAACGGGTTAGTCATGCGTCTTGTTACTCAACCTGGCGACGTGCAGCGCGCGGCAAGCCGACAGTCTGGCTCGCCGTCCGTCCCTGATCCCGGCATCGCCAGCTACTTTGTCTGGATGCGCCGGGAGACCGGTTTGTCGATCCACCAAACCGCCGCTATCCTCCACACCGAGGCCTATGTGATCGACGCGCTGGAGGCGGGCGATACGGCGAGTTTACCGGCGTGGCCGCAAACCGCCCGCATCGTGCACGCCTATGCTGCCCTAACGGGCGTCGATGCGTCCGCGCCGCTTAATGCGATTTACGCCCGCTGGCCCGCCAACCTATCAAAGCCCAAACCGGCCCGTCGCAAGGTCGAAGCGGTCGATGCAGCCAAAACAAAACGAATTAAGGCGGCCATGAGCGTGCGTAATGCCAGCCGCCCGGTTTTTAAGTTCTGGTAGGGCCCGCGGCAACCGCGCCATTGGCTTAGGCGCATTAATAAAGTCGCCGCAAACGGCGACCAAACCAAGACGCTCCGTCATGAATTGGCCCGCGATCATGCCCGCGACCGGCCTCGCGAGCGTGATTGTCCCGATCGCCCGGTTAGTCCTATAAGCGCTGCCTTGGCGCCGGGAGAAGCCCGTCGCCTGACGGATACGTTCGCTGCATGTCACTCCCGCGCGAAAAACTTGATCGCCTTGTCGAACGCCATGAGGTCATCCAGGCCGAACTCAACGCTGGCGCGTCCCAAGCCGCCTACGCTCGACTGACGAAAGAATTCTCCGATCTGTCCCCCGTCGTTGCCGCGATCAACAGTTACTATGCGACCGAACGAGAGGCCCGTGAGTTGGTCGCCCTCGCCGACGATCCAGCCGCCGACCGCGAAATGGCAAGCTTGGCCCGCGAGGAACTGTTCGCGTCTGAAGCGCGCCTCACCGACCTCGAACGGCAATTGCGGCTCGAACTTCTGCCCAAAGACGCCGCCGACCAGGGTAGCGCAATTCTTGAGGTCCGGGCCGGCACAGGTGGCGACGAAGCGGCACTTTTTGCCGCCGACTTGTTTCGCATGTACCAGCGCTACGCCGATCTCAAAGGGTGGAAGACCGACGTGATCTCGACCTCGGAAAACGACCTGGGCGGCTACAAGGAAATCGTGGCCGCGATCAACGGGGCGGGTGTGTTTGCCAAACTGAAATTTGAATCGGGCGTCCACCGTGTGCAGCGCGTGCCCGCCACCGAAACCCAAGGCCGCATCCATACGTCTGCTGCGACCGTCGCCGTGTTACCAGAGGCCGAGGACGTCGAGATCGAGATCCGCGACCAGGATA
>JBBQNE010000002.1:0-56816 GCA_038329675.1 Hyphomicrobiales bacterium
ACGATGTGATGTGCGCCCGGTCGCGGATGGTCGTCCGGCGGAAGGGCGCTGACAAGCCCGTCGTGGTCGCTTGTACGTTGATCGCCTATGACGAGCGCTTCGAAATGGGCCAGTCACTTGCCGAAGCTGCCGTTGCCGTGCCATTGAACCATCGGTACTGCGCGACGTTTTGCGTGCTCGGCGGCGCCGCGTGCGGATCGTCCACGGCTTGAGCCAAACGCGACGACACCTGGTTGCCTTTTGCCGGGTCAGGGTGCGCAAGACTTTAGCGTGTTAATCGCCATCGATGTCGTCAACTGTCGACCGGTCTCGCCGTGACTTAGGCCACACGACCGATTGGGCCATGTAAAAATGAGCGACCGGATCGACCTCGACATCCGTCCGTCCGCCGGTCCAGAGACCGCGCCGGTGCTCACGATGATTGTTCCGCTGGCGCGATTGGAAGCCGTGCCCGATCGCCTGCTCCAGAGCGCCCCGAGCGGGGCGGAAGTGATCCTCGCGCGCGGCGGCACACGGGCGGCCAGCATGAACCGGGCAGCGCTCGCTGCGCGGGGTGCACATCTTTGGTTCGTCCACGCCGATACGAAGGTGTCGACCGAAGCTGCAGCTAAACTTGCCTCGCAACTCGCATCAGGTCCGGCCGCACTTCGCTATTTTGATCTGGCATTCGATGGCGGTTTTGCCATGCGCGTGACCGAATTCGGCGTCAGGGTCCGATCGCGTGTATTTGGGATGCCGTTCGGCGATCAGGCGTTTTGCTTACCAGCAACCGCTTTTGCGACGCTGGGCGGCTACGATGAGACAGCACCTTACGGCGAGGACCACCTTCTCGTGTGGAGCGCGCGTCGCCAACGTCTGCCGGTCCTACCGGTCGGCGCCACGGTTTTGACAAGCGCGCGCAAATATCGCGAGCATGGATGGTTTCGGACAACTGGCAAACATCTCTGGCTCACAGCAAAACAGGCTTGGCCCGAATTCCTCGCCGGAACGAAATCGGACAGTATGCCGCATCGAGAACGCGCCGATCGGCAGGATACGCCATTGCGATAATTCTAGTGTAGCGCGGCATTACAGCGGCAAATGTCCCGTGAATTCGGCGATTATGCGTTTTATTGCATAACAAAACAGCCACCAAAGTCAGTTCGTACTTTCGACTTTGCGCGGCGCAGCATTTGTTGTATCGCTAGTGCGAAATGACCCAACATGATCCGCAACCGTTACGCCGTGTCAGTGAGCCCTCCGCCGAGGCGTACCTCCGCGTGGTGGGTACGCGCGTGCGCCAGGAACGGCAACGACGCGGCATGTCGCGGCGCGTACTCGCCGAGACGTCAGGCGTGTCCGAGCGTTACCTCGCCGAACTCGAGAGGGGCGCTGGAAACGCTTCGGTCCTGTTGCTACGCCAAGTTGCTGCGGCACTGGCCGTTAGGATCGAAGACCTCGCCAGTGAGCCTGAAGTTCACGCCCAAGCTGCTGAATAGAGTGAGCTGCTGAGTAAATTGAGCCTCTGAGTAGAGACAGCCGCCGTATCAAATCGGCCGCCCACTTATGTTGGCGCAGCGAACCGCCCCCGCGCCCATCAGTGATCCTTAGGTCGCGCCGCCTCATAAGCGGCCGCTTTCTCCGGGCTGACTTCGGTTTGATGCTTTGCTTGCCAATCCGCGTAGGGCATGCCGTAAACCACCTCGCGGGCGTAGGCCTTATCGATGTTGATCTCGCGAGCGTTGGCGGCCTCCTGATACCAGTTGGCGAGACAGTTCCGGCAAAAACCCGACAGCGTCATCATATCAATATTTTGGACGTCGGACCGCGTGCGCAGGTGCTCGATGAGCCGACGGAATGCGGCGGCCTCAAGTTCGACTTGAATGATCGGATCGATGAACTGTTTGCGGGTCATGCCGGTTTGCTCCTAATCGCGCCGAAAAACGGGCTGTCTCGGACTTGGGCTCGAACGTTGACACCTGAAGTCGAAGCGCAAGTTCATGTCGTGCGCAAGGCCGCGGCCGATTTGACAGTCGCGCTTCCGTAATCCCTGACGATCTCGGCCATAATCAAAGCGAGTCGCTCACCCCACTGCCGCTGCCCGGCTTCGCTCTCGATCAGATCCTGACGCAACTCGACGATCACATGCGGCAAGCCCCGTTGTAGCCCGTGCGTCCACAACGTATCGCCAGGCAGGCCGCCAGCATAGGGTTCGTTATCGCCAACAACAAGCGCTGGATCGGCGCGTAAGTGTTGCAGCAGCGGCAGCGCGAGACGCGGTTCGCTATCGTCCCACAGCACCGCCACGTGCCACGGTCTAGGTTCGCCGCGCCAAATGGGCGTGAAGCTGTGGACCGACAAAACGACCGGCATCAAGCCAGACGTGAGGTGCCGTTCGATCAGGCTTGCGATTGCGTCGTGATAGGGGCGGTAGAATGTGGCGATCCGCACCTCGCGCTCAACGCGACTAAGAGTACGGTTGCCGGGGATAACTGCACCGTCAGAAAGACGCATGATCAGCGTTGGATCATCGGTGCCGCGGTTGAGATCGATCAACAGTCGCGACCAGCGCGACAGGACCGCGGCCGCACCGAGCCGATCGGCGATCGACCGCGTTACGCCTGCCGCGCCGATGTCATAGGCGATATGGCGAGCAAGCTCTGAGGCCTCGAGGCCGAGCGATCCATAAGCGGGCGGCAGCGCGTTGCTGGCGTGGTCGCACAGTACGATCAGCGGGGTCGATGAGGCGGGCGCGATGAACTCCGCTGCATCCGATCCGCCGCCACGAAAAGTGCCCTCTGCGCTCCCCGTCATACCGTCCGCATCCGATTGACGGCAGGTGTGCGGGCCTGCCAGCCGAAGCGCTCAAGTTCGGGGTCGAGATGCTCTTCCTCGGGCCAGCCGAGCAGCAGGTAGCCGACGAGGGGCTCGACCGCATGCGGCAGCAGGCCAAGCGCGGCCAGCGTCTCGTCGGGGTCTAGGATCGAGACCCAGCCCATACCGAGACCGCGCGAACGAGCCGCCAGCCAAAGAACCGTGATCATACACACGCAGCTGTAGCGCCGCATTTCGGGCATCGATGCTGCGCCGAGGCCGTCACCTTGAACACGACCCTGATTATGCCCCTCGACGCCGTTTGAGCCCACAGTCACTGGCTCGTCGCACGTCACCGCCAGATGTATTGGCGCCGCATCGAAGCCCGCAAGCTTCAACGATCGGTAGTGTTCGCGACGGGCTGGCTGATAGCTGTCAGCGGCAGCTTTATTGGCCAGTTCAAACGAGGCCCGAACACGCTCGCGCGCCGTTGAACTATCGACAGTTGTGATGCGCCACGGCTGCGAATTGCCAACCGAGGGCGCACATTCGGCAAGCGCCATAATCTCTGTCAGGAGAGCAGGTGGCACAGCGTCCGGGCGGAATCGACGCACGTCGCGACGCCAGCGAATGGCATCGTCGAGTGACAGAATTGGCGAAGAGCGCGTCATCGTTTCTTCGTAGCCATCGCACACCGACGTGTCCACCGGCGGTGGTGCCGCGTTCGGGGGGCGGCTCAAGCATGTCGCACCGCCATTAATCCCCGCCGTGTAGCGCCCCGTCAGCTGCGCCCGGTGGAACCGAAGCCGCCAGCGCCGCGCGACGTCGGCGGCGCCTCGTGCACCTCAATCAGCACCGCGCGCGTAACCGGCGCAACGACGAGTTGCGCAATCCGCTCCCCGCGATGAACCGCGAACACCTCGGTGCCGAGGTTGACAAGGATGACCTTCACCTCGCCGCGGTAGTCGCTGTCGATTGTGCCGGGCGAATTGAGCACCGTCACGCCATGCTTCAGCGCGAGCCCGGAACGCGGGCGGACCTGAGCCTCAAAGCCATGTGGCAGCGCAAGGATAAGCCCGGTCGGGACAAGGACGCGCGCCCCAGGGGCCAGATGCAACGGACCGTGGGCATCAACAGCGGCCAACAGATCTAGACCGGCCGCGCCGTCAGTTTGCAGGGTTGGGAGCGCGAGCTCAGCCGCGTGGGGCAGCCGGACGACGTCGATCGCGAGTGGCTGAGCAAGTGTTGGCTCGACGACGGCAATCGATGGCGCCTCAGTGTGGGCCGTGACAGGTACTTCAGCCGGTGTGAGCCCAGCGGATGCGGGCGACCGCGCTGTTCGCGTCTTCGAGCGTTTGGTTGATGGCGTGCGCGACTTTTTCGCAGGCGTTCGAGCCCCTGATCTTGCCATTAGCGATCCGTCCCGCCCGCAATCAGGTGTGCCGCCACCGACGCCATCAATCGCTGAGCCACCTCGACTTTGGACGCCTCAGGCCAACTTTCGATGCCCGAAGCGCTGATGATGTGGACGGCATTGTGATCGCCACCCATCACGCCGCCAGCAATACCGCTATCATGCGAGACATCATTGGCGACGATCCAGTCGGCGCCTTTTGCCGTGAGTTTGGCACGCGCATGTGCCGCGACGTTCGTCGTTTCAGCGGCGAACCCGATGACGAGCTTTGGCCGTTCGCGCTTCGCGCTGGCGATCGTTTTGAGAATATCGGGGTTTTCAACCAGAGCAATTTTTGGACTACCGCCACTGCCTTTCTTGATTTTTTGAGACGCGGTCGTGTCTACGCGCCAATCTGCGACGGCGGCTGCGAATATGCCAACGTCGGCTGGCAGCGCGGCGCGAACCGCAGCAAGCATGTCGACAGCGGTCTCAACGTGCGCGACGAACACTCCGGGCGGATCGGGGATCGCAACCGGCCCAGAGATCAACGTCACGCGCGCGCCAAGTGCGGCGGCGGCTGCCGCAATGGCGTGGCCCTGTTTGCCCGACGATCGGTTGGCAAGGTAACGCACCGGGTCGATCGGCTCGTGCGTCGGCCCCGACGTGACCAAAACGTGGCAACCCGACAGTGGTTTGGTGGTCGCCATAGAACCATCCAGCCGCCCGCCGATGAGACGGGCTTCGATCGCGGCGATCAAGTCGGGCACGTCGACCAGTCGACCGGGCCCCGCTTCGCCGCGCTCGGCCATTTCGCCAACGGCTGGACCAATGACCGTCACGCCATCAGACACCAGCGTCGCGACATTTCGCTGGGTCGCGGGATGGAGCCACATCTTTGGGTTCATCGCCGGCGCGACGATAACGGGCTTATCGGTCGCCAACAAAACCGTGCTGGCCAGATCGTTGGCAAGGCCGTTTGCCATTTTGGCAATGAGGTCGGCTGTGGCTGGCGCGACGACCAGCAAATCGGCATCTCGCGAGAGGCGGATGTGCCCGATCTCGCGTTCGTCATCCAAATCAAACAGCTCGGTAAACACGCGCTCATTGGTCAACGCGCCGACGGCGAGCGGCGTGATAAATTCCGCCGCAGCTTTGGTCATCACGACCCGGACCGCATACCCGCGTTCGCGCAGGCGGCGAACCAGATCGAGGCACTTGTAAGCGGCAATACCGCCACCGATAATAAGCAGGATGCGTGTCACGGGACTTTGCCAGCAAGACGTTGAAATCGGTGGCAGAAACCACCTCGAAAGCAGGCCTACCACAGTGGCAGACGCGCCACGGTTAACACGACTAAGAGAATTGGTAGCACCAGTGCCCAAAGGCTGTCTAAAATCGGGCACGAACGGGACCTAGGCTTTCGATAAAGACCGGGTTCCGGAATAGACGCCCCCCGAATTTTCCGTTGGATGTGTCCCTTTGCCAAAAACACCAGCGCAAATCCGCCGTGCTCCACGTGCGCCACGGCAAATAACCACCGCCGTCGTCGTTGCCACGGTTTTGCTAGCCGCCACCGCGCCATCTGACCGGCCAGCAATCGCCGCTGACGCCCGTTCAAACGAGTGTTTCGGCGAGGATTACACCCGGCGCGTGGAGGCCTGTTCGGCGCTGATCACGACGCCCGGCATTAGCCGCCAAGAACTCGCACTCGCATATTCGGCCCGGGCGCTGGCCTATTCGGTGCGCGGCAACTACGAACTCGCGATCCCCGACTACGATATCTCGCTTGGCATCGATCCCGACAGCGCGGTTGCGTTGAATAATCGCGCATGGGCCTACTTCAAGATCGGCCAGCCCGAGCGCGGCGCCAGCGACGTTGAGCGGGCTTTGAAGTTGATGCCCGACAGCGCGCACACCCTCGACACCCGCGCCCACATCAAGCAGTCGCGCGGTGATACCAAAGGCGCCATGCGCGACTATGAGGGTGCGATCCGTTACGGCGGTGAGCCGATCGTCAAACTCTACCAATGTGGGCTACAAGCCCAGCAACTCTACAACGGCCAAATCGACGGCCTTTACACGACCGATACCCGCAAGGCGCTTGAGACCTGCGTCGCGACGACCGGTTGCGATCCGCTGCCGCCCGACGAAGAATGCCTCAAGACAACCTCCTAGTCGCAATCGCCCCCTTATCGCAAACAATTGAGACCCCATGAACGTCTACTCAACGACCGTTGCTGCAATTCTGTTCACGTCGACGCTGTGCGCGGCAGCCTTTGCCCACGAGGCGACGAAAGGCGGCGTAACGGCTGCGCACCCCTGGGCCCGTGCCACGCCCGGCGGCGCTTCGGTGAGCGCGGCATACATGGAAATCAGAGCCGTGAGCGGCGCTGACGATCGTCTGGTTTCGGTATCCTCGCCTGTGGCTGCCAAGGTTGAGATCCACTCGCATACGGAAGAAGCAGGCGTGATGAAAATGCGACGCGTCGATGGCGTCGATGTCAAGGGTGGTAGCTCACTTGTGCTGAAGCCGTCGGGCTATCACGTCATGCTGATGGAACTCAAAGCGCCTTTAAAAGAAGGCGACCTCATCAAAATGACGCTGCAATTTGCCAAGGCTGGCCCAATCGACATCGAGGCAACCGTAGAGCCCATCGGCGCCATGGGACCACATGGGATGGACCACCAACCGGGCCATGAAGCGAGTAAAGACGCGGGCGGTCATGGTGGTCACGGGAACCACGGCGACCATGGCGCGGCATCGGCGGGCACGACAAAGACCGACGCAAGTACCGACGCTAAAACCGGCTCGAAACCTGCCGGTCACGCCCATTGATTGAGGACGCGTTGCCATCACAGGCGCGGCGGCACCGACAGATCAAGTTGCGGCCCGCGCGGCGTGCCGGGCGAAAGCGACTTAGCGCCCTCGATTGGCGGCGGCGTCCCCGGCAGTAACAGGCCTCCTCCCGGAGCGGGCAACTCATAGCGAGCCGGAGCCGACGCACCGGCGGGCGCATCGCGAGTTGCGCTGACGACAAGGCTTGGTGCTGAAATCAAGATCGCAACCATCAACAATTGAATACCAAGATACGGTACGGCGCCCCAGTAGATTTGGGCGGTCGTGACCGGCGCGGTAACGCTGCCCGTGACCTTATCGGCATAAGGTTCAGTTGGCGCGACCGAGCGCAAGAACATCAGCGCGAAGCCGAACGGCGGGTGCATGAAGCTCGTCTGCATGTTGACCGCGAGCATCACGGCAAGCCACACGACGAGCGGCCCAACATCGAGCACGGTCTCGCGGCCGCCAATTATCGCCGTCGACAACCCAAGCGATTTGGCCAGCACGATCGCCTCAGCCGACGCGCGGAAAATCGCTTCGGCAGCTGGCTTTAGGAGCGGCACAACGATGAACGCGAGCTCAAAAAAATCAAGAAAGAACGCCAGTAGAAAAACGGCGATATTGATGACAATCAAGAACCCGTAGAGCCCACCGGGCAGCGAAATCAGCAGATGCTCGACCCATTTGTGACCATCGACGCCGTAGAACGTGAGTGAAAAAATACGCGCGCCGATGAGGATAAAAAGAACGAACGAAGATAGTTTCGCCGTCCGCTCAAGCGCGTCCCGCAAAAGCGCGACATTCAGCCGGGCCGGATCGCGATCGATGATCCGCTTGACGCCAGCTAGTAACAACGCGCCGAGAGCGCCCATCGCACCGCCCTCCGTCGGCGTAGCGAGGCCAAGGAAAATCGTGCCTAGCACCAGGAAAATCAGGAACAGCGGCGGCACCATGACGAAGGTGACACGCGTGGCGAGCTTCGACAGGAACGGCTGAGCCATAAACGAACTAATCAGCGCAACCGGGAAGGCAATCGCTGTGGCGAGCGTCAGCGTTAGCACGATGCGATCGATGCCCGGAATGGTGGTCCACGACATGATCGCAATCGCCAGGGCAGCCGAGCCTCCAGCCAGTACTGCCAGCGACTTCAACCCGCGGCTACCGTCGGCCTCACGGTCGACGATCGCTTCGGGCGGAAGACCCGGCGCAGCATCGGGCCGCCATACCGTGACCAAGAAAACGAATGCGATGTAGAGCGCAGCGAGCATTAATCCCGGCAACAGCGCGCCGCGATACATGTGGTTGACGGGCAGCGCGAATTGATCGGCAAGAATGATCAAGACCAACGAGGGCGGGATGATCTGGGCAAGCGTTCCCGACGCGGCGATCGTACCAGCCGCCAATCGTCGATCGTAGCCGTAACGTAACATGATCGGCAGTGAGATCAGCCCCATCGAGATAACGGACGCTGCAACGACGCCAGTTGTTGCAGCCAACAGCGCGCCAACGAGGATGACAGCGTAGGCGAGCCCGCCACGGACGCTGCCAAACACTTGGCCAACCGTCTCGAGCAGGTCTTCGGCCATGCCCGACCGTTCGAGGATCAACCCCATGAACGTGAAGAACGGGATCGCCAGCAGCGTCGTACCAGTCTCGCCAGCGAGCACACCGTAGATGCGTTCGGGGACGGCTTGCATGAAGTCTGGTTTGAACAGTCCTAGTTCGATGCCGAGCCCAGCGAACAGGAGGCCGACGGCGCCAAGCGAAAACGCGACCGGATAGCCGAGCAGTAAAAAGCCGACGAGCGCTATAAACATCAGCGGCGCCATGTTGGCGGTGATGAACTCGGCAAGCATGGCCATCATGATCGCTGTGCCGCAGCACTTGACGCTGGCCGGGCGGTCGGCGGCGGCTCGGTAAACCCGCGCAGGATCGCCACCTGCTTGATGATCTCTGATAACGCCTGCACCAGCAGCAGAGCGAAGGCGACCGGGATCAACATTTTGAGCGGCCACTGCGGCAAACCACCAAAGTTCGACGAGCCCTCCCGCTGACTGAGCGAGGTGAGCGCGAACGGCAGCGACGTCCACACGACGACGACGCCAATCGGCACCAGAAACAACGCGTGCCCCGCGAGGTCGATCCAGGCACGCGTGCGTGGCGTGAGCAGGCCCGACAGGATGTCGATGCGGATGTGCTCGTTGCGGGCCAGTGTCCACGGCGCAGCGAGCAAGACGACGGCAGCAAACAGCAACCACTGCAGCTCAACCCACGCGTTGGAGCCAAGGCCCAGCAGCTTGCGCGCCAGCGCGTTGCCAGCAGCAACAATGCACGCCAACAGCAAGCACCAGGCCACGGTACGGCCGAGTCGCGCGGTGAGACCGTCGATCGTGCGGCTCAGATGCAACCAGCTCGCCACGTGATCCCCTCGCCCAACGCCATCCGATGTCGTCGGATCGCACGGTTGACCGATACCCGGCAATGGCTGCGACAGCGGCAAGCGATGGTGACGAGTGCGTCGACAGACGACGTTGCGCTCAGGTCACACCACAAAGTGATTCGCAATGTTATGCCCGCTTTCCAGAAGTTCACCTTGTTGCTCAAGAGAGCCACGTGCACCGATCAGTGCCTGGAGCGAACGCGGCAACATGTTGATCTCGTTTGCGTTCACCGCGAAGATTATCGGGGACACAACATGACGTACGCGATGTTGAGGGCGGCGTTGCTCACGGGCGTATTGGCCACACCCGCCATCGTTGCAGCGCAACAGTCGCCGCCAGCACCGCCGCCTTCAGCGCCCCCCGTGACGCTTCCAGTGACGCCACCCGTCGCTGCGCCGATCCCGGTGCCACCGTCGACGCCGCAAGCGACGACCCCGCAGCCGACAACGCCCTCTCCTGCAACTGCTGAGCCGTCAACGGCCGTTCCACCTGTCATTGTGCGACAGCCCGAGCCGCCGAGGCCACAGGCTGCGCCACCGCCAGTGCGCCAAGCCGCGCCCCGCCCTGCGTCCGCGCCTCAAGCGGCACCAGCGCCGCGGCCGGTCGCAGCTCCCGCTCGTCAACAGCCGCAGCCAGCCCCACAACCCGCCGCCGCAGCACCTCAAGTTGAGCCGGTCCAACAGGCAGCCGCGCCCGGTAGCGAAGTCAAGCTGTCGCCCGTCGGTGGCTCCATTCCAATTGCTAAGTATCCAGGCTCCGTCTCGACTGTGACGACAGCCGACCTCGCCCGCAGTGGCGAGCCGAACGCAACCGCCGCACTCCAGCAGAACGTTCCAGGCGTGGTGCTAACCGATGCGTCCGGCAACGGCTTCCTACAGGAAGTCAACTTTCGCGGCTTCCAGTCGTCACCCGTCAACGGCACGCCGCAGGGCCTCGCCGTCTACCAGAACGGCGTCCGCATCAATGAAGTGTTCGGCGACACCATCAACTGGGATCTGATCCCGTCGAACGCGATCTCTGACATCACGCTGCTGACCGGCAACCCGGTCTACGGGCTGAACGCAATTGGCGGCGCGATTGCGCTGTCGATGAAAGACGGCTTCGGCTTCAACGGCGTCGAGATCGACAGCCGGTTTGGTTCGTTCGGCCGCCGCCAAGTCGGCGTGCAGGTTGGCGGCAAAATCGGCAACATCGCAGGCTATACCGCGTTCGAAGCCATCAAAGATGACGGCTGGCGCGACCGGTCCGATAGTAGCGTACGTCGGCTTTATTCCGATCTCGCCTACAAGGATGCGCGGCAGGAATACCACCTCAACTTGACGGCTGGAAAGTCGACGCTAGGGGCAACCGCAGCAACTCCAATTGAGTTTGTCAACGAGCGATACGGGTCGATCTTCACCTCGCCGCAGACGATCCAGAACCAGCTCGCGATGCTGCAGTTCAACGGGCAGTACGCGCTGGCCAAAACAACGAAGCTATCGGGCAATGCGTATATCCGCCGTTACAAACAACGTCGCGTCGATGGCAACTTGACGGAGGTCTTGGAATGCGACGCTGCCTTCACGACGCCGTCCGGAGACCCTGCGCTATGCTTTGAGGAAGACGATAATCCGCTCAACGGCAGCACGATCCCGTTCTCGCCTGACATTTTCTACGGCTCGGTTGACCGCACCGGCATCGATGCAACGAGTGGTGGCGGCACCGTACAGGTGACAGAGACCTCGAAACTGTTGGGCCTCGGCAACCAGTTGATCGTTGGCGCGAGCCTCGACTTTGGCCGAGCCAAATCGCGCGGCGAATCCGAACTTGGCAGCGTCGGGGCAGACTTCGTCGTCACCGGCAACGGAACGATCCTTAGCGATGAGGGCGTATCTGCCGCTGGCGATGACACCGACGCGATCAAACCGTTTCTGGCCAACATCCGCACGGAATACTGGGGCTTCTACCTCGCCGATACGATTGACCTGACGAGCCGCCTCGCGCTGACCGTCGGCGGGCGGTACAATATCGCAAAAATCGAGCTGAAGGACGGAGGCGGTAACGCGCCCGAACTGGCTGGCTCGCACCGCTTTGAGCGCTTCAATCCCTCCGCCGGGCTCGCCTACAAACTAGATCGCAACGTGTCAGTATTCGGCGGCTATGCGGAAGCCAACCGAGCGCCAACACCCGCCGAGCTCGCCTGCGCCGATCCCGAGCGGCCGTGTCTGCTCGAAAACTTCCTCGCAGCCGACCCGCCGTTGAAGCAGGTCGTTTCCCGAACCGTCGAAGGTGGCTTGCGCGGCTTCCTGCTTGCGCCAGCCTCTGGCGGCAAAATCGATTGGAGCGTCGTTGGCTACCGGGCCGAAAACGAAGATGACATCATCGCGCTCGCATCGCCCGTGCAAGGCCGCGGCTTCTTCCAGAACTTCGGCGAGACGCGGCGCCAAGGTATCGACGTCGCCCTCAGCTACACCGACGGCCGGTTCCAAGCTTATACGGGGTACGGTTTTGTGGACGCGACCTATCAAACGAGCGGGGAATTGCCAGCACCCAATAACCCGAGTGCCGTTGGCTGCGCAGCCGACCCCGGCGAAGATTGCGTGAACGTCCGGCCGGGTGACAAAATTTCCGGCGTCCCGCAACACCGCTTCAAAGCTGGCGCGTCGTATTTCGTCACGCGGCAATGGCAGGTCGGCGCCGACCTCGTGGCGATTGGCGACCAATTCCTGCGCGGCGATGAAAACAACCAGAACGCCAAGTTGCCGAGCTACGCGACCGTCAACTTGTATACGTCCTACGATATTTCGCCCAACATCCAGCTCTATGGCCGCGTCAACAATGTCTTCGACGAACGCTATTCGCTGTTTGGCACGTATTTCGATGCCGACGACATCGGCCGCACCGATCCGCGCACGGTTGTTCCCGGCGCACCACTGGCTGCCTACGGCGGGCTCAAAATGAAGTTTTGAGGCAACGCGCAGTTCCACGGTCGCCTGTTATGCCGTGATACGGTGATCCCGGATCAGCGGGGAGGCTCACGTGGCAACAGGCAATAGCGGCAAGGCCATCAACAGTTTTACCGAACGAACGATCGATCGGCTCGCATCCGCCTTCGACGTCGCTGAACACGAGCGGAGGCCGCTGGCGTTCGCATTCGTGACATTCTTTGCGGTCCTTGCCAGTTATTTCACGATCCGTCCGCTGCGCGAGGCGATGGGCGCGAGCTTGCCCGCCGGGTGGCTCGAAGGACTATTCACCGTCGTTTTCGTGGCGATGGTCGCGCTCGTGCCAGTCTACGGCTGGGTCGTCTCAACGTTGCGCCGCCGCGACGTGCTGCCAGCCGTCTACCTGTTCTTCATGGCCAACCTCGCCGCGTTCTGGCTCATGCTCAGTAGCGATCCTAAGACCGTATCGCCGTGGCTGGCATCGGCGTTCTTCGTGTGGGTCAGCGTCTACAATTTGTTCATTGTCTCTCTGTTCTGGTCGTTAATGGCCGACCGCTTTTCAAGCGACGAGGCCAAGCGGCTATTCGGCGTGATCGCAGCTGGTGGAACGCTTGGCGCATTCGTTGCGCCAACGATGGTGCCGTGGTGGCTAACGATCATCGAAACGCGACATCTGCCGTTGATCTCGGCGGCTTGGCTCGGGCTCGCGCTGGTATTGGCCCAGCGGTTGATCCCGGCAGCCGAGCCAACAACGAGCGTGACGACTGTCACTAAACCCGTCCCAACGCTGGCCGCGGTCATGGAAGGCGCAACCAGCGTGCTGACGTCGCCCTACCTGTTTCAAATCGCATTGTGGATTTTGCTCGCCAACTTGGTGTCGACGTATTTCTACCTGGAGCAATCCCGCCTCGTCCGAGAAACGATCACCGACCAAGCTGAAAAAGTGCGGTTCTTCGCGTGGCGTGACCAGCTGGTTGCGGTTGCCACGATCGCGATACAGCTGGTTGGAACGGCGGCGATCCTGAAGCGCTTCGGGCTCATAGCCGGGTTGCTCGCGCTGCCAGCGGTGTGTGCGGGCGGGCTCGTGTGGTTTTGGATGGCGCCGACGCTGACAGTTGTTGCCGCCATCATGACGATCGAACGGATCGTCGCGTTTGGCTTATCAACGCCCGCAACCAAAGTGCTCTACACGGTCGTCAGCCCCGACGAGAAGTACAAGGCACAGAACTTCGTTGACACCGTCGTTTATCGCGGCGGCGATGCCGCGTCGGGCTGGCTACTGAAAGGGCTCGGAACCAGCGGGGCGAGTATTGGCGGCATCGTGCTTGTGTTGTTGCCGTTGTCGGCCGTTTGGGTCTGGTCGAGCGTGAGGCTCGCAGCGCTCCACCGTGATGAACAAGGCGCCCAGCAAGAAGCCAAGATTTCAACGGCGATCAAGCGAGCTTGATCATGCTCGATAACGACAACGACAACGTCACCGGACGGCGGCGGTGCGGCCGTCAAGTTTGGTCGCGGCGGCTGCCTCAAGGATCGCTGGGCCAGCGGCGACAGCAATCGACTCCGGTACGATCCAAGCCGTCCATGTCGGCGATTTGACCGGCTTGCCACACACGAGCTGACCCGAGGCGAGCCCGCACGATGGATCGAGGCTACCGACCGCGACATCGCGTCGGTCGTGGCGCAAGAGCCGCAAGTCGACCGGCTGAACTGACGCGGTGCCGGAGGCGAGTTCAACATTGCGGTAAACGCACACGAGCGACCTGGCGCACGCGCCTGCGCGCTGACCGAGCGTGTTACCGGGGCCAAGCGCCACTCCGCGCGGCATGGCGGACGCTGGCCTCGTGCTGCCCTGGCTAATGTAGCAGGTATCGCCAAGGCACAGGACCGGATCGGCCGTTGTTGTACCGACCCGGCCAAGCCCGCGGCCGCCGTTTGCCAACACGAGGATGACGGTGGCACGACCCACCGGCAGCGCAGTCGTTGTCGTTGTGATCGACGGCGACGTTGCCGCTGAAGGTGTAGGCGCAGCCTGAGCGATTGGGGCCGCAACCGACGGCGCGGCCGATGCCATTGCCGGGCTCACGGGACCTGCAGTCGTCGGAGCGTCCGTGGCCGTGGGACTGGCAGCCGGACGCGCCGCGTCGGACGGCACCTTAGCTGGACTTGCACCTGGCATTTCAACGGCCGTGTCAGCAGCAGCCGTGTCAGCAACCTGGGCCCGCGTTTTGATTGCGGCATCCAACTGCTCGGCCTCCGCTGCCTTCGCCGCCCGCGCCGCGCGAAGTTTTTCGACGATGCGCAGAGTTTCCGCCTCGCGCTCAGCCTGCTGCACCTTGCGAAGGTTTTCGGCGCGCTGGTCGGCTTCATCTTGCTCGCGGCTCGCTTGCTCGCGCTGAGCTTGGTCTTTGGCAGCATCGGCCGTTCGTTTGGCGTGTTCCGCCTCAGCTGTTAGGCGCGCGGCCTCAGCTGCTAATGCGGCTCGTTCGGCTTCGGCGGCTTGGCGATCCGCCTCTGCAACCCGGGCTGCAGCGTTTTTGGCTTCGGCGTTCCGGGCTTCGGCGTTCCGGGCTTCTATGTTCCGGGCTTCGATGTTCCGGGCGTCAACAATCCGGGCCTCAGCCTCACTGCGCGCGCGTGCCAACATGTCAGCTTCGTCGGAGCGACGTTGGTCGGCGGCCTTCTGCACGGCCGCTTCTGCCTTTCGCCGTGCTTCGACGGCCTTGCGCCGTACCGCTTCAAGGTCCGCGTCAGCTTTAACCTTGGCTGCCTCGGCCGTCGACTTGACCCCGTCAGCCTGAACCTGGGCTGCCCTGGACGCCGATCCGTCAACTTGGCCATCTGAACCGGCGGCTGCGCGGGCGAATTTCTCCGCGATTTCGTGAGCCGATTGTCCACCCGCCGTCACTGGCTCAGCCTTCTGCGGCCCCGGTTGCGCCTCCCCCCGAGCAACCGGAGCTGCCACCCCGGCGTCTGCCGCGAAAGCCCGTGCCGCGATGATCTGTGCCGACATGAACACAACACCGACGGGGGCAACACACATCAGCACGGCGGTGGCGATGGCGACAACGCCGGAGCCCCGCTTAGCATTTATGCAAGCCGATCTGTCTCGAGACGTCCCGCAATCCCGGTCCATGGTGATGCCCGTTTCATAATAGGTTGCAACGAGAAAACACGTCGAAGGCGTGTCCAGCGCATGGCGATAACGGCCGTCCGAAGGCTAATTTTCGCACCGGATTTCTGGCCGTTAGAAGACGCCTTCGCGGTTGAATGGAGGCTGAACACTGTTGCGAGTGTGGCAACAACAGCCAAAGCCAGCGCGCCAGCCTTTCTCCCGCAGCTGCCACGTTGTGTGCGGTCTGATGCCTGCTGGCTGCATTAGCACTCGGATGGTGACGTCTCGCGTCGGGCCATGTTAGCATCCACGCTAATGCGATTAGCTGATGTGAGACGACACGTAGATACATACCGGCGAGCGGTCCAAGACGTCCGCCACGCACGCCGCGCATCGCCAATGGCGATTCTCACGGCTGTCCTGGTAATGGTCGGGTCCAGCGCAAACGCCAGCGACGATATCCCACCAGGCCTCAAGCCCGACATGAAGTCTGGCACAGCCCAAGCTGATGGCGGGTCGAAGACCTCCGGCCCCGACAACGTAATGACCGGGCACGGCGGACCCGTCCGCGCCGTGGCCGCATTGGAACTGGGTGGCGCGCTCGTCACCGGCGGCTTCGATAGCGCGATCATCGTCTGGAGCCTCGGGCCGACGCCTGTTGCACGCATGGTGCTTCGCCACCACGACAGCACGGTCAACGCACTGGCCGCGCTGCCGGGCGGCTGCTTTGCATCAGGTGGTGAAGACGGTCGCATTGCATTGTGGTGTGGCGGTTCAGCTGAACCGACCCGCGTGCTGATGGGCCATTCGGCACCAATCGCGGCCCTTGCCGCATCGCGTTCAGGTGACCTACTCGCTAGCGGATCGTGGGACCACACGGTGCGGATTTGGCCGTTACGCGACGTTCAAGCCCCAACCGGCTCACCCGTTCCCGCAATCGTCGATGGCCACCGCGGGCCGGTCAACGGGCTCGCGTTTACGCCCGATGGGACAGCGCTGATCACGGCTGGCTACGATGGACAATTGCGCGTGACGCCCCTGACCAATGGCGCACCGCGGGCCGACGGCAAAGCTCTGAGCGTGCAAAACGAAGCCCCGGTCAATGCGGTTGCCGTGTTTCGCGATGGCCGCATCGTTTCAGCCGGTGCCGACGGAAAGCTGCGGTTCTACGATTCTGCTCTCACCGAAGCCGGTGTGCTCGATTTAGCGAACGGCCCGCTCACAACGGTCGCCGTATCGCCCGACGGTAGCCGCCTCGTGACGGCGGGCATGCGCACCCCCGTGACGATTATCGACACCGTGTCGCGAACAGTCGCAGCTGAAATCCTTGGGCCTGGCCTGCCGGTGTGGTCGGTTGCGTTCTCGATCGATGGCCGGACGCTGATCACCGGCGGCGCCGACCGGGCGGTACGCCGCTGGGACCCAAAAACCGGGCAGCCAGCAGGCATCGACATAGCGGGCGCGTTCGAGGATGCTTCGACCAAGGATGCCCACCCGGGTGCCAAGGTATTTCGGGCTTGCAAAGCCTGCCATGGCCTCACCCCGGGCGACGTCCGGGCCGGGCCAACGCTCCATGGGATCATGGGCCGTAAGGTCGGCACGGCCGCCGGGTACGTCTATTCCGAAGCCCTGAAAACACGCGACATCGTGTGGACGCCAGAGACGGTCGCAAAGCTGTTTGAGGTTGGGCCCAACGCCTATTTGCCGGGCACAAAGATGCCCGAGCAGACGATAACCAATCCCGACGATCGACGCGCGCTCGTTGAATGGCTGAGCGACAAAACCAGCAAGTAACGCGATTAGCGAGCGAGCCATGCGGGCGAGATGTCGCGCACGACGGCAAGTTTAGCCATCGTCTCCGGCGTGCCCTTGCAACGGCCCGATTCGAGATCGCTGAGATAGCCTTGCCCGATCCCCGTTGCAGCTTCAATATCCACCTGGGTCAGCCCTCGCCATCCGCGCAGCGCTTTCAACAGGCTGTCACCGCGTAGCATCCGCGCGCTGATTTCGGGCGGCAGCGTTGGCGACGGATCGGCCTTGCAGGCATCGTACATGGCAACGTCGGCCGCGTCTTCCGCCTCATCCATTTCCAAAAGCCGGTCGATCAGCGCCTCATACTCAGCGCGTGGCAGCACGGCTAATTCATCGCCGCCTGGGGTTATTAGGAATTGTACTGTCATCAATTCCTTCGGTGAGTGGTGGTTTCGCGTTTGCCGCTGTAGATCGCCAAGATCGTCGTTCCATTTTCGTCAAACAGCATCCGCAGTCTGCCGACCCGCATTCGGCTACCTTGACGGTTCGACAACTGCTTCACGTCACCTCGACCCATGATTGCATACGCCGTCAGGGCGTTGCCCACAGCCACCCTGTCTTCTTGGGGCAAGTCGTCGAGCTGTTCTGCAGTGCGATGGCTGAAAACGATCGTCTTTATAATCAGAGATATCGCCATCCCTACGATGTAACGCGATAATATCGCCATTGAAGCGATATTTCGGAAGCGTCACGCATCGCCTTTTTCGATCCGGTCGAGCATTTCTTTTTCACGCGAGGCGGCTTCCTCGCGTTCGCGGAAGTAATCCTCGCTGGTGCGCACCTTCGGCCGTGGCGGCGCGCCGTAGGGGTCGATCTGCTCGTTCATCGACACCGAGATGCGGCAATCCTCGCACATGCGGATGAGATCAAGCCGGCTCGCGCCTTCGCCTTGGAACATCCAATGCGATTGGCCAAGCTTGGCCGCGACCTTCTCAATTGTGCTCTTGACACCAAACGGCTTGCCGCAGCCGACGCAGGGGTAGGGCTCTTCCTCCTTCAAAACCTCAGGCGCCGCCTCAAAGGCTGCAAACGACAAGCGCGGCTCCAGCGACACGACCTTTTCTGGGCATGTCGCCTGGCACAGTCCGCATTGGACGCACAGGCTTTCATCGAACCGCAACAGCGGCTTATCATCGGCCGCCGAAAGGGCACTTGTCGGGCACGCCGCGACACACGAGAGACACAACGTACAACCGCCTGTTTCGACGTGGACACGGCCGAATGGCGCGCCCGTCGGCAAGGCGATCGTATCAATTGGAAAGCGCGCGGCACGTTGCAGCTCCCGGAACGCGAGTTTGAGCACATCGCGCTTACCGCCAAGCGGCATAAAGGCCGATGGTTTGACGGTCGGTGTTGCAGGCTTGGTATCGCGTAAGGCAGCCGTCAGATCGTCGGGATCGTCGGCCATGATCATGAAGGCCGTGCCGTTGCCATACCCCAGCGCGGACAACAGCGTATTGGCAATATCAAGGGTTTGGTCGAGCCCAGCGGTGCCGTGCTTCGGCTTGGCGCGGGTCAGGATCGCGACACCGCTCGCTCCGTAGGCAAACGCTGCAGCGATCGCTTCAATACCGATCTGTCCGGTTTCGTTGACGGCAATCGGAATCACATCGGCTGGCAACCCTGAGCCGTAACGAGCCGAAATATCGATCAGGTCGCGACCGTGCTCTTGATCGTGAAACAGGATACGCGGTGCGTTGCCAACGGAGGCAACACCGCCCGAGGCAACACGATAGGCGCGCACCGCCTCGCGGACGCGACGCATCAAGACGTCAACCGTCGGGATGGCGTAGCTCGCAGCCCCGGTCGGGCAAGCCGAGGCACACTGTCCACATCCCCCGCAAATATAGGGATCGATCGCGACGCTATCGCCAGCTGGCGTAATCGCGCCAACCGGACACAGATCGAGGCAGCGGCGGCATCCGGTGATGCGCGATCGCGAATGCGCGCACAGCCCGGCCGTGAAAGTAATGTAGCGCGGCTTATCAAATGTGCCGGTCAGGTCGGCGGCCTTGAACAAGGCGCGCTGGACGGCGGCTGGATCGTCTGGGTCAGCGCGCAAATAGCCCTCGCGGACATCCATGCCGGGGAACAGCGGCGGTCCAGCGGTTAGGTCGATGATGATATCGGCTTTCGAAATCGCACCGTTTTTACCTGGTCCCGCCGCTTTGAGCACGGCTCGCGACGATGGCTTGGGTGTCGCAAACCCATCGACCGTCACTTCGAACGCGCCCAGGCGGCCTTTCGCGCTACGGACACGGCCCATGGCAATCGGAAACGTCGTGCGGGCCGGTGGCACGATGCCTTCGGTCGTGCTCAACAGCACCGTGATGTCGAGGCGGTCCTCCAATTGGCGAGCGGCGTCAACCGCCGCCTGGCTCCGCCCGAGGATCAGCGTGACGCCGTTGCTTTCGAACGCAACGCCAGCTGGAATTGGCATCTCTACGGCCGCCGCCGCAATCAACGCAGCCATCTTCGGCCCAGCCGATTTGGCCTCCGCCGACCACCCCGCCGTCTCCCGAACGTTGACGAAAGCCAGCGGCGCTGTCAGGCCGCTATCCTCGGCGATCTCGCGGAAGCGTTGCGCCTCCTGCGTGCAGCACACGACGACTGGACCGCCGCCCTTGGCTACGGCAATGAAAGCGGCCGCTTCAGGTCCGCACAAGTGCGTCGCGGTCGTCAGCGTCGCGTCACCAATGCCAGCTTTGACCTTGGTTTCGTCGAGCGGCATCGTGCCCTCGCAAGAGCACAAGATCACGGTGCGCTTATCGGTGCGCTTGATATCGCGCTTGACGTCGGGGCTAGAGCTGGCGGCCATCGGCATATCCTCAAACGATCAAACATTGCCCAAACGCGGAGCGTCTTTAGGTTTACTATACGCTAACCATCTCGGACCACGAGCAACACGGTGGCTGGGATCACAAGTAGCAGCACTGCCCGACAACGTGGATAATCAACACGAAACGTTTGCCTGTTCGGCCGACACGATATGGATCACGTCGACCAACATGCAGAATGAACCTTGCACGACCCGACCCTCGCACGACCAGCCTTGCACCCGACCAGCCTTGCAACAGCTCTGGCGAGCCGCTAGCGGTGCTGGCCCGCCAGTATCGGCGAAGTACGTTTAGAGCCCGTTGCTATGAACATCGATCAAAGCCGTGGTGACAACGCCGGTCTCGACCTGCCCCCCGGCTATACCGCGATCGCGCTACGCGAACATAAGGACGCGCTGGCCCACGCGACGACGATTGCAGGCGAGGTTGGCGCTGGCACGCTGGTTTATGTCCGCCGTTTTGATCTTGTCGAATTCGCGGTGGTGCTCGAACCCGACGAACCGCTGGCGGGCGCACGACGAGCGTTTTTCGCCGCGATGAACGCGGCCGCTGACGCGATATCGCCCCACATTTCACCAGAAAAACCGGTGACCATCGATTGGCCCGATACGATCCGGATCGACGGGGGGATCGTCGGCGGCGGACTGTTGGCGACACCAGCGGGCGCGCGCGAGGATGAGGTGCCCGATTGGCTGGTCGCTGGCATCACATTGCGCAGTGTCGTGCCACTCAAAGGCGACCGCGCCACGCCCTACGACATCAGCGTGGTGCAAGGTACAAGCCTGGAAATCGAGGGCCTCGAGCTCCTGAGCGCCGAGCGGCTCATCGAAGGCTTCAGCCGCCACCTGATGGTCTACTTCGATCTCTGGCAAGAGTTTGGCTTCTCTCGCGTGGGCCAGACCTATCTTCAACGGCTGACCAAAGAAAAAACGCGCCGCTATGCAATTGCAGCCAATGGCGATTTGATGATGAAACGGCTCGTTGGCGACGACATTGTCGCGCAAAAATCGCTGATCGAAGCGTTAGCCTCGCCGTCGTGGCGCAACCCAGAAACAGGCGAGCCATGGCTGTGATCTTGTGCAGCCTGTAACGTCACGCCCATGCTAGCTCCCACAGCCCAGTATAAACCTGACGTGCATTTGGGCGACCAAATCACCCAGCCAAACCGAACGCTGCGAACACGGATTTGTAAATGACCAATTTTTCGCCCCGCGAGATCGTCTCCGAACTCGACCGTTATATCGTTGGCCAACAGGACGCCAAGCGCGCCGTTGCAATCGCGCTCCGCAACCGCTGGCGGCGTCAGCAAGTCGAGGGCGATCTAAAAGACGAGATTAACCCGAAGAATATCCTGATGATCGGCCCAACGGGCGTCGGTAAAACCGAAATCTCTCGCCGCCTCGCGCGGCTAGCAAACGCGCCGTTCTTAAAGGTCGAAGCGACCAAATTCACCGAAGTCGGGTACGTCGGGCGCGACGTCGATAGTATCGTGCGCGATCTGATGGAGGTCGCGATCGGGCTCGTTCGCCAAAACAAGCGTAAAGATGTGCGCGCGCGCGCTGAAAAGGCGGCCGAAGAGCGCGTGCTTGATATTCTCGTTGGCTCAACCGCCTCGCCTGCAACGCGCGATAGCTTCCGCAAACGACTTCGCACCGGAGAACTCGACGACAAGGAAATCGAGTTGCAGCTCGCCGACAATAGCGGCGGCTTGCCAATGTTCGAACTCCCCGGCCAGCCGGGGTCATCGATCGGGGCCATCAACATTTCCGATATGCTTGGCAAAGCACTCGGCGGCCGAACCAAAACCCGCAAGCTCGTTATTCGCGATAGTCACGAAGTGCTGATCAGCGAGGAAAGCGACAAACTGATCGACGCCGACCAGATCGCGGCGGAGGCGATCGCGGCAGCCGAAAACAACGGTATCGTATTCCTCGACGAAATTGATAAAATCTGCTCGCGCTCCGAGAACGGCCGTGGCGGAGCCGACGTCAGCCGCGAAGGTGTCCAACGCGATCTGTTGCCGATGATCGAGGGCACGACGGTTGCGACCAAGTACGGCCCCGTCAAAACCGACCACATCTTGTTTATCGCCTCGGGCGCGTTTCACGTCTGCAAGCCATCCGACCTGCTGCCGGAGCTGCAGGGCCGCCTGCCCATCCGTGTCGAGCTGAAGCCGCTTGACCGTGGTGACCTACGGCGAATCTTGACGGAGCCTGAGGCGAGCCTGCTGAAGCAATACGTGGCTTTGCTGGCGACCGAGAAGGTCAAGCTCGTCTTCACCGACGATGCAGTCGATGCGCTGGCGGATGCAGCCGTTGAGGTCAACGCGCGGGTCGAAAACATCGGCGCGCGGCGGCTGATGACAGTACTAGAACGCGTGCTCGATGAGATTAGCTTTGATGCGTCCGATAAGGGTGGCCAGACGCAAACCGTCGATGCCGCTTACGTCAAGGCTCGGCTCGATGGCCTCACGAGCAACGTCGACCTATCGAAGTTCATTTTGTGACCGCCGCGGCTGAAGACGATCTAGACGCAATCATAACGGGATGTTGTCGTGTTTCTTCCAAGGATTTTCGAGCGTCTTGTTGCGTAGCATGTTGAACGCCCGCGCGATCCGCAAACGCGTTCGGCTTGGCATGATGACTTCGTCAATGTAGCCTCGTTCGGACGCGACAAAAGGATTGGCGAACCGCTTCTGGTATTCATCGATGCGGAGTTGTAGCTTGGCCGGGTCAGATAGCTCTGACCGGTAGAGGATTTCGGCGGCGCCCTTGGCCCCCATCACCGCGACCTCAGCCGTCGGCCACGCGTAGTTGACATCGCCCCGGATATGCTTGGAACTCATCACGACGTAGGCCCCACCGTAAGCCTTGCGCGTGATCAACGTGACCTTCGGCACGGTCGCTTCGGCAAACGCATAAAGTAGCTTGGCGCCGTGTTTGATCAGACCGCCATATTCCTGCGCGGTCCCCGGCAGGAAGCCCGGCACGTCAACGAGCGTCAAAATCGGGATATCGAAACAGTCACAAAACCGAACGAAGCGAGCAGCCTTGCGCGAGGCATCGCTATCGAGCACGCCAGCCAGCACTAGCGGCTGATTGGCGACGATGCCGATGGTCCGGCCCTCGATGCGTGCAAAGCCCGTGATGATGTTGCGGGCGAATTGTTCCTGGATTTCAAAGAAGTCGGCCTCGTCGACGACCTTGAGGATCAATTCCTTCATGTCGTAGGGCTTGTTGGGATTATCCGGGATCAAACGGTCGAGCGACAAGTCGATGCGGTCAGCGCTGTCGACGGTCGGTAACTGCGGAACCCCCGAGCGGTTATCCGATGGCAAGAAGTCCATCAAGCGGCGCATTTGCAGCAGCGCCTCGACATCGTTTTCATAAGCCCGGTCGGCGATCGATGACTTGGTCGTGTGGACCTTCGCACCGCCAAGTTCCTCAGCCGTGACGGTCTCGTTTGTGACGGTCTTGACGACGTCGGGGCCGGTCACGAACATGTAGCTCGTGTCTTTGACCATGAAGATGAAGTCGGTCATCGCAGGCGAATAGACATCGCCGCCAGCGCATGGCCCCATGATCACCGATATCTGCGGGATGACGCCTGACGCCATCACGTTGCGCGTAAACACTTCGCCGTAGCCGCCGAGCGCGTCGACGCCCTCTTGAATGCGCGCGCCACCAGCGTCAAACAGGCCAATAATCGGCGCACGGTTCTTGATCGCCATGTCCTGGATTTTGGTGATCTTGCGCGCGTGGGCCTCCGATAGCGACCCGCCGAACACGGTGAAGTCCTTGGCGAATACGTAGACCACGCGTCCGTTGATCGTGCCCCAACCGGTGACGACGCCATCACCGGGAAACTTGCTCTTCTCCATGCCGAACTCGGCGCAGCGGTGTTCGACGAACATGTCGAACTCCTCAAACGATCCTTCATCCATCAGTAATTCGACGCGTTCGCGAGCGGTGAGGCGGCCCTTTTTATGTTGGGCATCGATGCGCAGCTGCCCTCCGCCGAGCCGGGCAACGGCGCGACGACGGTCGAGTTCATCGAGCACCAACTTCATGGACGGTCTCCAAGATCATGACGGACATCTGATGTGGCCGCGTGAGATAGCACGCAAGGCTGCCCAAGCAAGCGCGACGGTTAGGGTTAATATAGCCGCTTGACCCGATGGAACGTGGCGCCAAGCGGCCGCAGTAACTCCGATGGCAGCTTTCGAACGGAATGCTGGGTCCAACCGACGTGCGACGGCAGCGTGTGACGGCAGCCGAAACGCGGAGTGACCGTTGCTGGCTTAGTTGCCAAACAACGTATTGGCCAGATCGTCGGTGTGAGCTGCCTTGTCACGCCGACTAGCGGCTGCAGCTGGAGCCGTAATCGGTTGCAGCTTCGGTTTGGTCGCAGAGTTAGCCACGTCGGCCGAAGTGACGCTATTTAAATACGCCACCGGATCAAACGCTTCAACGCGCACGCCGCCGGGCTCAGCATAAAAAATGTGGCTGCCAATGGTCGACAACCTGTCGAGCTTCTCGCGCCAAACTGGCTTGACGGACGTCGTATGGTAATGCGTGGCGTGCTCAAGCTCGCGCAAATAGCCTTGCCCGTTGACGGCTTGCTCAGCGATCAGCTTCGCTTCGTCCCAACTTTCTCCAGATGGTGCGGACAGATTATCGAAGCACACATAAGAAAACTGGCACTTTTCGCCGCGTTGCTCGCCCTGATGGACGACGCCGCATATCGTGGCTGGCCACTTCTTCGATCGCGCTCGGTTCATGATAACCTGCGCCACGGCAACCTTGCCGTCGTAGGGCTCGCCGCGCGCCTCGAAGTAGATTGCGCGCGCGAGGCACGTCCGTTCCCGCGCGCTCGCTTGGCGAAAGCGACCGTAAACGAGCCGACCGAAATCGGTTGCTTCGGCGGGCATTTGACGATCGATTTCCAAAGCACCACGCGCGGCCATTTGTGCAGCGGGTATTTCGGGCTCAAGGACGCCCGACGGCGCAGCTTCGGTCACCGGCACCGCAAGACGACCCGGGCGCATATCAGCCGTCAGCGCGGCCCGCGACGCAATCGCTGGCCCGTAAAGTGCGCCGACAACAGCGCCGATCGATAACACGGCCATCACGGCAGCAATCATTGGACGGTTGTGCAGCCGTGACGCTGGCTCGACGGCAAAAGGTGCCGCCGCGCTAACCACAGGCGGCACGGGTGGCGGTGGCGATGCGATGTCGTTTTCGGTGATACGCAGCGTGTGCTCGGCTTGGAGCCATTCGAGCGCGGCGGCGTGTTGAAGCCCGCGTAGGTTGGCCGCCTGAACAAACGCGCCGTCGGTCAGATCATGGTGAGTGTTAAGGCCGGTACTCAGATCCGTGTCCGGTTGCGGTGCCACAACATCCGCCGCGCCCGATGAGGCAGCAGCAGCGGACGCGGCGCTAGCAGACGGGGCACCACATCGCGCGCCAGCAGCCTGGGCGTCATCCGATTGGGCGCCAAACGGCCCGGCCCCATAACCGAAAAGTACGCTCCGCCACATGCTAACTCCAAACGCTCACATCAACACAACGGAACGCTAAGTCCGAAGGACCTCGCTATCCATGATTGAGATTTTGAAACATGTTTCAATTGTTTGAGTGATGCTCAATCGCATCACGCGCGACAGCGTCGTCTGCCGTTGGCAAGCGCTCAGTGCAGCTTCACGATCGGATCGGTCCGACGCGTGATGAGGCGAGACATCGTATCGAGCGCGACCTTCACGTAGCCGTGCAAGGCGACCTCGTGCATTTTATAGAGCGAGCGGTACATCAGCTTGGCAAACAGCCCTTCGAAGAAGAACGATCGCCCGCCAATGAACCCCATCAGGTTGCCAACCGTCGAGTAATGGCCAAGCGAAATGAGCGAGCCGAAGTCGCGGTAAACGAATGGCTTCAACGGTTCTGCGCGCATCCGCCGCTGAATTTGGGCGAGCATATGATCGGCCTGTTGGTGCGCCGCTTGCGCACGCGGAGGGATCGGCTTGTCGCTTCCCTCAGGGATCAGCCAACAGCAATCGCCGAGCGCAAACACGTTGGGATCGCGCGAGGTCTCAAGCGTCGTTGACACGACGAGCTGGTTTGACCGCGAGAGTTCAAGACCGTCGAGCTTGCCGAGCACGTCGGGGCCCTTGACGCCAGCAGCCCACACGACGAGTTCAGACGGGATCGTCTCCCCCGATTGCAATTCGACGCCATGTGTCGTGACACGTGTCACGCGAGAGTTCGTGCGGACATCGACTTTCAGTTCCTTCAACTTGCCGAGCACCGAGTTTGATATTTTTTCAGGTAGCGCTGGCAGAATGCGTGGCGCGGCCTCGATCAAGCTGATCTCGATGTCTTTATCGGGATCGATATTGTCCATCCCGTAGGCCACGACGCCGCGCGCCGTGCGGTGCAATTCGGCCGCAAGTTCAGTCCCGGTCGCACCAGCGCCGATGATCGTCACATGCAACTGGCCTGGCCGGATGGGCGCGGCCTGCGTGTGAGCATAGAGGCACGCATTGACGAGCCGACGATTGAAACGTTCAGCCTGGGTCGGTGTGTCGAGGCGGATCGCATGGTCCCACACGCCCGGCGTCCCAAAATCGTTCGAGACCGAGCCAATCGCAATGACCAGGATGTCATAGGTGAAACTACGCTCAGGCGTGATCGGGCGTCCCTCGTCATCATAGTTGGCAGCGATCGTCACCTTGCGCGCCGTCCGGTCAAGGCCGATCAGCTCGCCAAAACGGTAGGTGAAGCCGTGCCAATGGGCTTGCGCCAAGTAATCCAGTTCGTGTCGATCGGGGTCCATGCTGCCAGCTGCGATCTCGTGCAACAGCGGCTTCCAGACGTGCGTGCGCGACCGGTCGATCAACGTGATGTCGGCCTTTTTCGCACGGCCGTATTTGCGACCGAGCTTGGTCACGAGTTCCAGCCCACCCGCGCCGCCGCCGACTACGATGATATGTGGCCGTTCGGGGAGCGCATGGAGCGGCAGTTGCCCGGCACCAGTCACCACCATTGCGCCCGCCGCCGAATGTGTCGCCACCGGCGATCCCGCATCTGACACGACGGGATTAAGCGGCGCCACCGCCGGTTGGCTTGAAGTTGCGGCTGGCTGCATGGCTGACCTCCTTGGCTGCTCGTGATCGTCAGGGTGTGCGGACACGGCCCCACATGTCGGAAGACGACAGACACCGGCGATCGAGCGTTCAGCATACGCCACTTCGGCACGATCGTTGAGTCGCGCTGCGCCGCAGGGCAGCATGCCGCGGGACGGTGGAAAAGCGCAACAAAATGCCATGGCGCGACGTTTTGGTGCGAGCCCGGCGCGGTTTAACGTGACGGGACGTGTACCGGGCTGAGAGTCGGATCGGTGGCCAGCGGTTCTGCGAGCGACTAGGGCGCCACGATGCCGGTTTGCGACATACGGGACGCGCGGCGATCAAAAGTCGGCGGCTTCCCCGTCGTGGCCCTTGCGGCCCTTCACGCGCCGCTTGGACAGCCGCCAATAGCCGAGGTCTCCGGCCGGTGCCGCCTGGACCACCGTTTCGTGCATGACCATCGAGTCTGGGTCGGCGTGTTCTGCCCCGACAAAAGCCGGTTCTCCATCCGACGGCATGGCCCCGTTCGGAACGGCGATATCGATATTGGTCCCGGTATCGGTATCGGGCCAGTCAGCGAGATCGGGTACCCGGGGTGTAAACGCAGCGTCGGCCGACCCGAAAACACCAGCGCCGGGGCGATGGGCACCGGTGCCATGAGTACCGGGGCTATGAGTACCGGGGCTATGAGTACCGGGGCCATGACTATTGGGAGCATGGGCATTTGGGACGAACGCATCGCCGACCTCAGCGTCAGGCGTGTGCACGTCGAGGGTATGAGCTGTTTGCATGTCAGCGGTTGGCGCGGATGCATCCAAGGCGACAAGCTTCGGTTTGCGCCCCCCAGGTATCGCGCCGCCCGACAAAGCCTGCCACGCTGACGACGGGGCTGGCCAGAAGCTCGACGGCGCCTTAGCCGCGGGTGAACCTGGTGCTGGTGCTGCGGCCGGCTCGCGCCATGCTGGCATGGCCTCAGCAGCGCTGAAGTCATCGTCAAACGTCAAAGACGGCGTTGCAGGACGCGGCGCCACGCTTGGCGAAAGTGAACGGGCCTGAGCCATGAACGGCGGCTCGGTCAGTAGATCGCTGTCGCTGAACCGATCATCGGTCGCCGGACGCGACACACCAAAGAACGATCGCGGGATGATGCTGGCCGAGCGCGAGGGCATGGACGGTTGACCAAAAGCTCCCGCTGCGACGACCGGCGCCGTGAGGACGGGTGAAGCGTCGACGAAAGAAGTGAGGATTGGGGCAGGGATAGTTGCCGCAGCGCCCGCTTCGACTGCGCTGAAAGAACTTGTGGTGACTGCAGCGGCCGAAAACGTAGCAGCAGCCGATGCCTGCGGCCGCGAACCGGCACGAGAGGGGATTTTGCCAAACACAGGCGGCGCCATCACCGGCGGTCCAAAGCCAAGCGGCTCGTCGTTAGCGATCGCATCATCATTGCGAAACACGAACGGGTCATCGACAGGCGAGGTCAGTGAATGAGCGCTAAATGCTGGAAGCTCACGTGTCTCAGTGAGCGACGACGGGGTCTCAACTGGAAAGCTCTGAACTGAAATGGCCTGAGTGGACTTGGCCGGCATGACCGCAGCTGGGGCGCGACCGAAGACGCGGGGCTTCGGCGGCACGTCGAGTGTGTCGATGTCTGCCGCCTCAAGTCCACCAAAAGCTAGGTCATTTTCTGAGTTCAACGTGGTTTGCTCGATCGGCCCTGCATTGACCGACATCGCCATATCTCCGACCATGTCGAAATCGCTGTCGACCGTGTCCAAAGTAACGGCGGCTTCGGGTCCACCAACTTCGGCAACGCGATTTCGCTTGCGCTTCGACTGCTTTTGCCGCTTTGGCCTATCGGTTGATTTGTCGAACAAGGCGCGCACCGCGCCATCGGCTTCGGTCGCCTCACGAACAACCGTCATCAGCCGCGGCAGGAGTTCCGTTTCAATCGTGCGCGCGAGATCAGCATCGGTACCAAAAGCGACCCGGGGAATAATGTGCGCGTTTGGCGTATTGTAGAAAACAACCGCATTATCACGTAAGGCAATGCGCTCAATTCCAGGCCAGGCC
Source organism: Hyphomicrobiales bacterium (assembly GCA_038329675.1). Lineage (GTDB taxonomy): Bacteria > Pseudomonadota > Alphaproteobacteria > Rhizobiales > Hyphomicrobiaceae > JANXVY01. Next base: position 29,348 of record JBBQNE010000002.1, read on the forward strand.
ACGAACGTTTCGCTATCGACAGCAGTCCACGTGATACCAGCCTCATCAAAGCGGACCCGCATATCGCCCGCACTTCGCTGCCGGGTTAATCCCCGACTGACGATGGCATTCCAAGCTGGGTCGAACCAAAAGCTATTGACGATGTAGGCCAACAATCCGCCAAATACGACGCTCATGGCAACACGCATCGCCATTTGTTGGTCGGGCACGATCGGCTTCAAGACGCCGTCGGCAAGCGCAACGAACAGGCAACCGATCACAAAATAGAACGCGATCAGCGGCGCCAACATCGCGTTGTGCGGCCGCCAGTACGCCCGGCTGATTGCCTCGTTCTGGGCAGCAATATCTTGGATGTAATCGCGATTGTAAACCGCTTCGAAACGACCATTGCTCGGCATGCGACTACCAAACGTTACCGGTGTTGAACGTTATCGATATGAGCAAAAGTCTAATAAAGTACGATTTCAATCGGTCGGGTTTGTAACAAAGCGCTCGGTGCGCCAATTTAAGTCGGGCGGTAAATGAATTGAAACATTAGTTATTTGTGAACTCGCGCTGCGTCTCGCGGGGCTCGCCGATAGTGCAGATCAAGCCGTGTCGGGAACCGGCCATCCGACAGGCCCGCGTTGTCTCTCCACCAGTGTTGCCTCCCAAACCCGCGTTGCCCATCGCTCCGCCAAGCCCCATGACGGGGGATGACCGACGTCGCAACCTTCATTCGAGCTAATACCCGACTGCTTCGGCCACCGTTAGTGCCCGAAATCGCACTTTATCTTGCCGAAGAAAGCCTGCCGATCTGGCAGAAGACCGAAGAAGAACTCGGCGCGCTGAATGTGCCACCGCCATTTTGGGCGTTTGCCTGGGCCGGTGGCCAGGCGCTGGCCCGCTACGTTCTGGACCAGCCCGAGGTGGTTCGAGGCTACCGCGTGCTGGACCTGGGTTCGGGCTCCGGGCTCATCGCAATTGCAGCCGCGATGGCTGGGGCGCAACGCGTTCATGCCAACGATATCGACGCGATGGCGCTTGCCGCAGTCCAGCTTAACGCTGGCGCCAACCGTGTCGATGTTACGACATCGAGCGCAAATTTGGTTGCGCCGAACGCGGGCAAGCTTGCGGCCGACTTCGATGTCGTGCTCGTTGGCGACTTGTTCTACGAGCGCACGGTCGCCGAATGGGTGCTCGCCAGCATCGAAACGGCGGCCGCATCAGGGGCCGTCGTGCTCATCGGCGATCCGCAACGGAACTACTTTCCGCGCGGCCGGTTCGCGCTGGCAGCAGAATACCACGTCCCCGTGACGCGCGACCTGGAAGACGCCGAGATCAAAACAACAGCGGTCTGGCGCGTATGATGGCCAGCGAGGGTCTGGCAAAACAATGTCAGCCGCCGACACCGGGTTGCGCGGACGGACAGGTCCGGGCAATATGCAGTCACTCGTTTAAACAACCCAAGCGCACACCAACCGTTGGTGCGAAAGTTGAGGCCGCATGCAGCTCCTGCAATTGATTTACGTTTCGCGTCCGTTCGGCTTCGACGCCACGACGCTGAACTCGATCCTGTGGACGGCGCGCGATCGCAACCCCGGCAACAAAATCACCGGGGCATTGGTGTGCCGCGACGACATTTATATGCAGCTGCTGGAGGGCCCAGAGGCCGCGGTGCGAAAGACATACGAACATATCCTGCGCGACGACCGCCATATCGAAATCGTGTTGATCTCAGAAGCTCATGTCGATGAGCGCGTATTTCCCGACTGGGATATGAAAGATGACCCGGTCCAGTCGTGGATGTGGAGCCGCGATGACGTCCACCGTGGCGCACCAATGAAAGCCACGCGCGACGAAGCATTGGCGATTTTTAAACGCGTCGCCTCTGAAAGCGAAGCTTCGGCCGTGTAGGGCAGCGTTGGGCGAAGCTGCTGCGCAAGCCGCCCGTCAAGTTTGTAATACGACTGCTCTCACAGCGCGAGTTGACCGGAATAGACAACCGCCTCGGCCTCGCCTTTGCCCTTAGCTGGGCTCTTGTGGCCGGTCGCAGCGACGATATCACCGATGACGGAGGGCGTTTCGCCAGCCGTGTTCAGCGCAGCCATAACCGCGCCAACGCGTGTCGCCTCGACGACAACGATCATTCCGATCCCACAGTTGAACGCGCGCAGCATCTCCGTGGCCGGGATCGCGCCCTGCCGTGACAGCCAGCCAAACACTGGCGCGGGTGTCCACGCGGAAAGATCAACCCGGGCAGCGACGTGGGCCGGCAGCACGCGCGGGACATTTTCAGATAAGCCGCCACCCGTGATGTGGGCCATCGCCTTGATGGCGCCGCGCCCACCGCCGGTGGCCTTGAGAGCGGCGAGAAGCGCGCGCACGTAAATGCGCGTTGGCGTCAACAACGCATCGGCCATCGACTGGCCACTGGCGAACGGGGCTGTCGCATCCCATCCAAGCCCGGCATCGGCAACGAGCCTGCGGACCAGCGAATAACCGTTGGAGTGGACGCCCGACGATGGCAGCCCGATCAATACGTCGCCAACGGCCACGTCTGCGCGAGGAAGGATTTGCCCACGCTCGACCGCACCAACCGAGAAACCCGCAAGGTCGTAATCTTTGGCGTGGTACATACCCGGCATTTCGGCCGTCTCGCCGCCAATCAGCGCGCAATTGGCCTCGCGGCAGCCAGCGGCAATGCCCGATACGACCTCGCGCGCGGTCGCCACGTCAAGCTTGCCGGTGGCGAAATAGTCCAGGAAGAACAGCGGCTCGGCACCCGTTACGACGAGGTCGTTGACACACATCGCAACGAGGTCGATCCCGATCGTCGAATGGCGGCCCGTGTCGATCGCGATTCTGAGCTTGGTGCCAACGCCGTCGTTGGTGGAGACGAGGATCGGGTCGATGAAGCCCGCCCGCTTGAGGTCGAATAGCCCGCCAAAGCCACCAAGGTCTGCGTCCGCGCCGATCCGCAAGGTCGATTTCGCCAGCGGCTTAATCGCATCGACGAGCGCATTGCCAGCATCAATGTCGACGCCAGCATCGGCGTAAGTGACCGGACCACTGTTCGATGTCGTCATGCTGCTGCAGCCTTTCGCGGGTAAGCTGGAGATTTTGTTGGCGATAACCGCGCCCGGACGGACGGTGTTGGCAAACCCAGAATTTGGAAACACGGTGTCGGGGAACCACGGTGTCGGGGAAACACGGTGTCGGGGAACCACGGTGTCCGGGAAACACGGTGACCGGGAAACACGGTGTCGCCAAACAAACCGGCCATCAGATACCAGCCCCATCGGCAGATAGGCAGTTGACCGCCAAGCGTGTGGACATTCCCGGGCGGGCGTATCAGCTGCGGCGGGCAACGGCAATCATGGTATCCAGCTCTATCGTGAGCTTGAAGCGCAGGGGTGCATCGATGGGGTTGCGACTTAAGAGTTCCAGGACCAAGGGCGCAGGCCCGCACAATCGCTCCTCGCCGGCAGCCAGTACGTTAGCCGTCGTAATTTCCGTCATCGCCCAGTGCACGAGCCTTTACGCCATGACCGCCGCCAGCACGGCGAACGCGGCATCCTCAGCCGCCTACACGGTTGGCAACTATCCCGTCGAGGCCCAAGCCAGCGATGCGGTCGCCGCAAAGAACATCGCCATTGCAAACGGCCAAACCTCGGCCTTCCGCTCGCTGCTGCGCCGTCTCGTCCCCGTGACTGCTTATAAGCGGCTCAAGCAACTTCCAGCCGCCAAGCCGACCGACTTCGCTGAAGGGGTGGCGGTCCGCAAGGAACGTAATTCACCGACCGAGTACTTAGCCACGCTCGACTTCTCCTTCGACCAAGCCAGCGTCCGCACTTATCTCGCCCGCAACGGCATCCCCTATGTCGACGAGCAGGCCCCACCGGTGATGCTGATCCCGCTCTGGCGAGAGACGGCGACTGCCCCAGTCCAATCCGGTAAGGGCGCGTGGTTTGACGCATGGACGAGCCTTGACCTGACACACAGCCTCGCGCCGTTGCGGCTCGAAGGCCTGAAACCGGAGTTGGGGCCAGACGTGATTAAGGCCGTTATCGAAAGCGGCGGCGTGACGGGCCGCCTATTTTCCACCGCCTACCGGACCGAGACGGTCCTGGTGGCGCTCGCCGAACCCGATCCAACGGGCAAAAAACTGCTCGTGACACTGGCGGGGCAGGATGCCGTCGGGCCATTCGTTTTGACCCGCTCCTACCGCATCCAGGATGGCGACCGCGCCTACACGGCCGAGCTGGCAGCCGTCATCGGCCTCGGCGTGCTGGAGGGTCGCTGGAAAGCTGCCAAAGCGGGGGCCTTCGGAGGCGTCGAAGTGACCGATGGCGGCGGTTCGATCCAGCTGACGGTCGAGTACGGCTCGCTTGCCGAGTGGAATGACTTGCGCGGTCGCTTGCTCGAAACAGACGGCGCCTACGATCTCGAAATCGGCACGGTCAGCGCGCGGTCAGCCGACGTGTCGGTGCGCCACGCCGGTGGTCCATCGGGCCTCGAAGCTGCGTTCGCCCGCGCCGGGCTGCAAATGCAGTTTGCCGGTAGCACATGGCGCGTTGGCCCACGATTTTGATGGACCTGCGACGAGCACAAGCATCTGATGCAGCCGCATCAAAACATCATTGCATCTCCCACTACACCATGATACTAAACAAGAACAAATGCGAACGACGATTGACATTGATGACGACGTTTTGGCTGCCGCGAGGGATCTCGCACGGTCGGGAGGACGAACCATCGGCCAAGTTGTATCCGACCTCGCGCGGCGCGGGCTGACAGCACCGTCGGCGGACGTATCGGGCTACGGGGGCGGTCACGGGGGCGGTCACGGGGGCGGTCATCCGAGTCGTGTCCAATTCGGCGGCCAAACAGGCTTCGCTGAAGGCCAATCGGGGTACGCCGATCCCGGCTTGGAAGACGACCTGTTCCCGGCGTTTCAACGCATTCGGCAGGACCGGCTGCCACGGATTTGCTGGCCGTGCTCCGCACGGACGCGTCCCATACCACGGCCTTTGTCGCGTTGGTCATCTTCACCGGGCGGTGCAGATGGTCGACGTGCACGAACAGCACGCTCGGCGCGACAGTGTTGACCGCCTCGACCGTCGCCATTGGACGATCCACCACCGCGCGCGAGCCCATCGTCCTGCCGAAGGCGGGCAAGGAGAGGCAGGGCGATTTCGGCCTCGGGCAGCCAGATGTATTCCCGCACGGTACCCGATGCGCCCGTCGCGCCACCGCCAGCGGTTTCGGCGATGACGTTACCGAAGATGTCATGAATACGGGTTCGCTTGCATGTCTTCGACACGACGCGTGGTCGCCGCTGGCGACGCCTGCGTGCGGACGGCGAGCTGCTCGAGTGCGTTATCCGTGTAGCCGTACGACACCGCGCCGATTTTGCTTGCGTGTCTCCGACACGACGGTGGCCTGGCTAAGCCGGTTGCGGCGGTTGTAGTTCGGTCCTGCCGAAGGCGGGCAAGCACATCCGTGATGCCGGTGATGTTGAGCGCGTCCGTGCGTACGGGAGCAATTCCAGAACTTGGCCCGTCGTTGACGGTGGCGCTGTGGAAACGTTTGTCCGTGCTGTAGACGGCAGCACACCCATTACCCACTATCAGCACCCTTGCTAACCTTGTGACGTCGGCGGATGGTCGCCGCCGCTACGGCCGACCGCGGTGCCTTGTCGGGATCGCTGCCCAGAAATGCGGCATCGAATCGGATATGTGAGTTGCATATTCGCCGCGAAGGCTAGAGCTAGGGCGGTCGGCTGAACGCAAAACCGCAGCCTAAGATCGCAGCCCAAGATCGCAGCCAAGCATCGCAGCCAGGATCGCATCGAAGAGGCGTCACATTACCCGGCCCTACCCGCTACCGCCGTTTCTGACGCCAAACGTGCTGACATTGCTGCGGCTGATCCTCGTGCCCGTGATCGTCTATCTGATGGCGACGGGCGAAAAGGGCTGGGCGTTCGCCGCGTTCGTATTGGCTGGCATCACAGACGCAGCCGACGGGTTTCTCGCCAAACGCTACGGCCTTGAAACCGAACTTGGCGCCTACCTCGACCCAGTCGCCGACAAGCTGCTGATCGTGTGCATTTTCATTGGCCTCGGCCTCGATGGGTCGCTGCCGTTGTGGCTCGTCGTCGCGGTCGTGGCGCGCGATGTGATGATCGTGTCGGCTGTGGTGCTATCGTCGCTGCTCGGCAACCCGGTCGCGATCCGGCCGCTGATGCTAAGCAAGGCGAATACGGCGGCGCAAATTGTGCTTGCCGCAACCGTGCTGGCCGATGAAGCGTTTGGGTTGGGCGCGCAGACGTTACGATTTATGCTGGTGTGGGTTACGGGGGCACTGACGGTCGCCTCGCTTGCGAGTTATCTGTCAAAGTGGCTCCATCACATGTCGGCGACCAATACGCGGCACTAACGGCGACGCCACGCCTGGAGAGACAGACCATGCGCCCCGAACGTCAAGTGGTTTACTGGTCGCTGCTGTTGGTCATCGCAGCACTGGGTGCAGCCCTCGTCAGCGATGCGATCCTGCCGTTCGTGCTCGGCGTGCTACTGGCCTATGCGCTCAACCCGCTTGTCCGTGTGGTGATGCAGGTCAAGATCCCGCGCACGCTGGCCTCTGCGATCGTGCTGGTGTTGGGACTAGCGCTCATTGGCTTCGCGTTCGCCGTACTCGCCCCGTTCATCATCGACCAATTGCAGAAGTTCGCGCTGTCGCTGCCGGGGCTGGCGACCAAGCTCAAGGTCGTCGCCGAAGATATCGCGCGCGAACGGCTCGGCAGCCGCTACAGCGAGTTCCAAGGCCAGATCGATGCTGCGCTCTCGGGCGCGTTCGGAAACTGGAGCAGCATCGCGAGCAACGCGGCTAACCAGCTGCTGGCGCAAATGAAATCGTTGTGGACCATCGTCTCGATCGTGCTGGTGACGCCGCTCGTCGCCTTCTACGTGCTGTGTGATTGGGAGCCGATGCTGGCCAAAATCGACGGCTGGCTCCCGCGACAGCACGCGCCGATGTTGCGACGGCTTGGCGGCGATATCAACGGCGCGATCTCGGCGTTCGTGAGGGGCCAAGGCACGGTGTGCGTCATCCTCGCGCTCTATTATGCGATCTCGCTGCACGTCATCGGGCTGAACTACGGGCTGCTGCTCGGGCTGATCACGGGCGTGTTAAGCTTCGTGCCGTTCGTTGGATGGGCGCTCGGCCTCATCGTGTCATTGACGGTCGGGCTTGCGCAGTATTGGCCCGCAACCCATCCGCTGTTGATGGTCGCGATGGTGTTTGCCGTTGGCTACATCCTCGATGCGTTCATCTTGTCGCCAAAGCTCGTTGGCGAACGGCTTGGTTTGCACCCGGTATGGCTGTTGTTTGCGCTCGCTGTGTTTAGTTCGCTGATGGGCTTTGTTGGTATTTTGATCGCGGTGCCGGTGGCCGCTGCCATCGCCGTGCTGGTGCGCTATGGCCTGACGTTTTACCTGGGCAGTGACCTCTACCAGGGCGACCGCCCCGCATGAGCGCGGCACACAACGGCACGAGCGGTAAGGACGATCCAGAACTGGCCCGTCGATCATCGGAGCAGGAAGCGACAGAGCTCGCGAAACGAGACCAACCAGCCCAACTCGTCCTCGACCTCGGCTTTCGTCCAGCAACCGGCGCTGGCGATTTCCTGCTGAGCGGTTGCAACGCGGCCGCCGTCGCCCTGATCGACCGCTGGCCCAATTGGCCCCATCCAGCCGCCGTGATCGTGGGGCCGACAGCGGCAGGTAAATCCCACCTCGTCGCCGTCTGGCAGGCGCGGACAAATGCGACCATCACGACGGCGGCGAGCATCGGAGAGCACACGATCGCCGCCTACCGGTCGATGGCGCACCCGGCCTTGGCGGTGGAAGACATCGACCACGGCATCGCCGATGACCGCGTGCTGTTTCATGTGATGAACCATGCGCGCGAGGCGGGCGGTCACCTGCTGATGACATCGCAAGCCCAGCCAGGTGACATTGAGATTGCGCTGCCCGACTTGCGCTCGCGGTTACGGGCAACCCCAACCGTGGCGATCGACCAGCCCGACGAAGCCGTGTTGGCAGCCGTGATCGTGAAGTTGTTTGAAGATCGCCAACTGGCCGTCGAGCCGAATGTCGTCGCTTATATGCTGCGTCACATCGAGCGATCGTTTGAGGCTGCTGTTGCAGCCGTGTCCGCAATCGATCAATTGGCCATGGTTCGCCAGCGCCGCGTCACCCGACCGCTGGCCGCAGAAGTGCTGTCGGGTATGCAAGCGCGTGAGCCCGACACCAACGACTAGCAGCGATGGAAATGAGGCTTCGAGGGACGTTGGCCGTCAAACGATGGCCCTTTGACCATGGCCCACCATCGTATGGCTGTCACACAGCTGTTGCAAATCGTCATGGTGATGATGAGATAACAGCGGTAGCCGTTCAAACGAAACGTTCCTACCTGACCGTCGCCGCCCGATTTTCCACAGCGCCCGTCCTCCGGGGCAGCGCCAAACAGTTATCTTGTTGGATATTTCATGCCTGTCAGCCGCGCCCGAACCAAGCCGACGTCGCCAGCCATGGCGAACGCCATCGCGACGCCCGAAACCGCCTTCAGCGACCCCGAGCGGTACTACAATCGCGAATTGTCGTGGCTGCAGTTTAACAAGCGCGTGCTGGAGGAGGCCTCAAACCCAGACCATCCGTTGCTCGAACGGTTGCGGTTTTTGACGATTTCAGCGTCAAACCTCGATGAGTTTTTCATGGTCCGTGTCGCTGGCATTTTTGGCCAGATCAATGCGGGCGTGACGACGACGACCGCTGACGGCCTAACGCCAACCCAACAGCTGCAACACATCAATACCTTCGTCGCAAACCTCGTCGCGGAAAAACAACACGCCTGGCGCGTGCTGAAAGCGGCACTCGCCGATGAAGGCTTCGAGATCGAAGACGAAAGCGGCATCGCGCCCGATGAACGCGCCGAACTCGAAAGCCATTACCTCACATACATCTTCCCGATCCTGACCCCGATCGCCGTCGACCCGGCGCACCCGTTCCCGTTCATTTTGAACAAGGGGCTGACGATCGCCGTCGACATGCGTCGCATCCGCGACAGCCGTCAGATGACGGGGTTGATCCCGATCCCTGGCCAGCTCGAACGGTTCATCCGGCTCTCGGGCCAACCGGGCAAAGCGTATCGGTTCATCCAGGTCGAAACGTTGATCGGCCTTTATATTCACACGCTGTTTCCTGGCTGCGAATTGCGCGGCAAAGGTGCGTTCCGCGTCCTGCGCGATAGCGACATCGAAATCGAGGAAGAAGCCGAAGATCTTGTGCGCTCCTATGAAACGCTGCTGAAACGCCGCCGCCGCGGGGACGTCATTCGCCTCGAGATCGAAAGCACGATGCCAGCCAAGCTGCGCAAGTTCGTGATCGAAGAATTGGAAGTCGGCGAGGCAAGCGTCTTCATCAAGGATGGGATTCTCGGCCTCTCGGACGCGACCCAGCTGATCGTGAATGATCGCCCCGACCTTATGTTCCGCCCCTTTGCGATCCGCTTTCCCGAGCGCGTGCGCGATTTCAACGGTGATTGCTTCGCCGCGATACGCAACAAGGACATGGTCGTCCACCACCCCTACGAGAGCTTCGACGTCGTTATCCAGTATCTGCGCCAAGCCGTCGCCGACCCCAACGTGATGGCGATCAAGTGGACGCTCTACCGGACATCCCGCGACAGCCCGATCGTCACCGCGTTGAAGGACGCCGTTGAGGCTGGCAAATCGGTCACCGCCGTCGTCGAGGTCAAGGCGCGCTTCGATGAAGCGGCCAACATCCGCTGGGCCCGCGATCTTGAGGCGGCTGGCGTCCACGTCGTCTACGGCGTCGTCGACCTTAAAACCCACGCCAAGCTTGGCCTCGTCGTACGTCGCGAAGGCACCGACGTCGTCACCTACGCCCACCTCGGCACCGGCAACTATCACCCGCAGACCGCCAAAATTTACACCGACCTGTCGCTGTTTACCGATGACCCGGCGCTCGGCCGCGACGTGACGCGCATCTTTCACTTCATTACTGGCTATGGCGAATTGTCCGGCCTGGAAGGCATGGCCGCGAGCCCCAACGGCATCCGTGAACGCATCATGCAGCACATCGGCGACGAAATCGGCCACGCCAAAGCTGGCCGCCCGGCGCACATTTGGATGAAGATGAACGCGCTCGTCGATCCCTCGATCATCGACGCACTGTATGAGGCAAGCGAGGCTGGCGTCGAAATCGACCTGATCGTGCGCGGCATCTGCTGCCTGCGTCCGGGCATTCCCGGCCTGTCGAGCCGGATCCGCGCCAAGAGCATCGTGGGTCGCTTTTTAGAGCACGCCCGCATCTACTGCTTCGGTAATGGCGCGGGTCTGCCATCGCCACAAGCCGCCGTTTATATTTCGTCAGCCGACATGATGCAGCGCAATCTCGACCGCCGCGTCGAAACGCTGGTGCCGATCAAGACGCCGCGCGTCCATGAGCAGATTTTGTCGCAGATTATGGTGACCAACCTGCGCGACAACCAGCAGAGCTGGCAGATCCAACCCGACGGCTCCTCGCGCCGCATCGTCCCGGGCCCGGGCGAGGAACCGTTCAACGCCCACCACTATTTCATGGATCAGCCGTCGTTATCTGGCCGCGGCAAATCGCTGCTCGATAGCTCACCGCCGCCCGTCGAATTAAAGCCGCGCGGGTGATCGACCACGGGCGCCAAATTGCAACACCCGCGCCGACATCGACGTTGAAACAATCCGTTAGCTTGTCATCAGTTGTGTGACCCCAATCGCAACTTCGTGCTTGCCTCATCAGGTCAGTATGGCAATTAGGCCCCGGGCCGTTCAGATCATAAGCAAGCGGCTGCAACGGGCGATAAGGCAGCACGTGACAGGCATCATGAAGTTGTTTGGCGATACGAAGCCACAACGCAGTGGCGGCACTGAGCGCCAGAACGCTTCGGTTCCGGGCTTGGACTCAGGCCCAGTCTTAAGCCCAGTCTCAAGCCCAGGTTCGGTTCCAGTCTCCAGACCAGGGTCGCTAACCGCATCTGCCCCAAAATCTGGCCCCGTCGCCTCGCTACGTACAACCGTGAACTTTGGCGACGATCCCGACCGCCGAGGTGCCGATCCCGGGCGTGAACCCATCGGCGTCATCGACATCGGGTCGAACTCGGTCCGCCTTGTCATCTACGAAGGCGCGATTCGGTCGCCCGCGATGCTGTTTAACGAAAAGGTCCTGTGCGGCCTTGGCCGGACACTCGCCACGACAGGCAAACTTGGCGATGAAGCGATCGATCGCGCCCTGACGGCATTGAAACGCTTCCGCGCGATTTTGAACGTTCGCCGCGTCAAATACATTCGCGTCCTCGCAACGGCCGCAGCGCGCGATGCAACCGACGGGCCCGAATTTATCAAGCGCGCCGAACACGCCTGCGGCAGCCGCATTGAGATCCTCACCGGCGAGCAAGAAGCCCATTTCGCCGCGCAGGGCACGATCATGGGGTTCCCCGGCGCCGACGGCATCGCTGGCGATCTTGGCGGCGGCAGCCTCGAATTGATCAACATTGTCGGCGGCGAACTCCGCGACGCGATCTCGCTGCCACTCGGCGGACTTCGGCTCATCGACATGACCGGCGATAAGCTCGAACGGGCACTGCCGCTGATCGAAGCCGAACTCGACCGGGTCCCGTTTCTCAACCAAGGCAAAGACCGACCGTTCTATGCGGTCGGCGGATCGTGGCGCTCGTTTGCCCGTATCCACATGGAGGAGACGGCCTATCCGCTCCACGTGATGCACGGCTACACGGTGACGCCGATGCAGGTTGCCGAGTTCTGCAATGATCCGCGCAAGGGCCGCAAAATACAAAGCCTCCCCTCAGCTATCGGGCTTGCACGCGCGCGTCGCGACGTGCTGCCGTACGCCGCCCTCATCCTCGACCGTTTGGCCCGCCGCCAGCAGCCCTCCAAGATCATCACGTCGGTGTTCGGCATTCGTGAGGGGCTGGTCTATTCGATGTTGTCGCCGATCGAGCGAGCCAAAGATCCGCTCCTCGCCTACGCCGAAGATTACGCGCGGCATCGGTCCCGCTCGGCCGACCACGCCTTTGAGTTGTGCCGGTGGACGGACCAGTTGTTTGCCAACGCCGAGTTTGCCGAAACGACCGAGGAGCGGCGCATTCGGCACGCCGCCTGCTTGATGTCTGACATTGGATGGCGCGCCCACCCCGACTACCGCGGCGCTCAAAGTTTCAACGTGTTAGCCCACGCTGCACTTGGCGGCATCGACCATCCCGACCGTGTCTTCTTGGCACTCGCTGTCTACTTCCGCCACCAAGGGCCCTCCGATAAAGACACAATCCCGGATGCCTTCAAAGCGCTCGCCTCAAAACGCGCATTAAAGCGGTCCCGCATCGTTGGCGCTTCGATCCGCGCCGCGCACATGCTGTCGATCGGCGTATCCGGCGTCATCGACGAAACGCCGGTTCGCCTCGATGCTAACAAGCTGGTCTTGACCCTGCCGCCTGCCTATGCCGCGCTTGATGGCGAACGGTTGCGGCGACGGTTCCAACAACTCGCCGCACTGCTAGATCGGACGTTGCAAATCGAGATGCGTCCTTGAAACTGGCCGCACGACTTTGATCATACGCTGTGATTTTTAGGTTCTGGCATACGCAGTTTGGCTCAGGCAATCGGGCTCATGTGTTCAAGTTGTGTGATGCGTCCTGAGTTTTCGCTGCCGCTCTTAGTTTGACCCGGCTAATGTGTTGCCTCGTGTCGAATTCCCCTTTCATGAACCGGCGTTTGGACGGGCACCGCACAAATGGCCGATGACCCCTATTCCGTACTTGGCCTCGCTCGCAGCGCCAGCGACGACGATATCCGTCGCGCGTTCCGCAAGCTCGCCAAGGAATTCCACCCCGACGTCAACCCCGGCCGCGACACGGAAGATCGTTTCAAGCGCGCTGTCACAGCTCAAGATTTCTTGCTCGATGCCGAAAAACGCCGCCGCTACGACCGCGGCGAAATTGACGCGCGAGGCGAACCAGTCTTTTCTCCACGCGGCCCCAACCGGTCAGCCCGCTCGGCGCGCGGCTTTGACGATTTTGGCTTGGCCGATGTCTTCACCGATGTCTTTGGCGGCCGCAGCGGAGCCCAAGCTCACCCATCCGGTCGCGGGCCAGATGTCCGCTACAGCCTCGAGGTCGACTTCCTCGAAGCGGTCAACGGCGCACGCAAGCGCGTCACGCTTCCAGATGGCGGCGTGCTTGACTTAGCCGTGCCCGAAGGTGTCATCGATGGCCAGGTGCTGCGTTTGCGCGGTAAGGGCGGCGCGGGAGCCAGCGACCCGGGCGATGCGCTCGTCGAAATTCGCGTCAAACCGCATGCCGTGTTCCGCCGCCAAGGCGACGACGTGCTGTTTGAAGTTCCCGTCACGATCGACGAAGCGGTTTTGGGAGCCAAGATCGAGGTCGAGACGCCGTCGGGCCGCCTTCAGGTGACGTTGCCGAAGGGCACCCATTCCGGCACGATTTTTCGCCTCAAGGGCAAGGGCGTTCGCAACGCGGCCACGGGTGTGTCGGGCGATTGCCTCGTCGCAGCAAAGATCGTGTTGCCGCCCGTCGTCGATGATGCACTGTCGTATTTCATGTCAGAGTGGCGCGAAAAAAACCGCTACGACCCAGGACGACGGTAGAATTTGGTCGACGGTAGAATTTGGACGACGGTAGAATTTGGTCGGCGGTTTCCTGTGTCAGTTTGCGAAATGGCGTCGCGGCGTCGCTGTCAAATCCGTCACGACGGCTCCCACTCACACCTTGGAACTCGCCGTATCGCCCTTGGTGGTGCCGATTTTCGGCAACGCAACCGTCGCCGACGTTGAGCCGCCGCCGCCCATGGACGGGTTCTGTGTACCGACCGCTGCACCACTGCCCGATAGCCCACCCGATGGCCCACCAGACGACCCGCCCGAGGTGACACCGGACGTTGCACCGATTGAACCCGCCTTGCCGTTCGACGATGGAGCCGCCGCCGACCCACCCCCGTTGCCATGGTTCGCGCCAACCGCGACCGTCGCTGGAGCACCAGGCTCGTTGACCGTCCCATCCGATCCGTAGCCGCCGTTGGCGGGGCCACGACCGTTGAGCTTGATTGCCAATGGCCGATCCGCTGCGCGCTCCCGGGCCCGGCGCGCCTCAACGCCGGCCATCAGCAGCCCGCACACGGATTTGAGCTTGGCCCGCAATTGGTGACGGTGGACGACCATATCGACCATGCCGTGAGCCAACAGATACTCCGAGCGCTGGAAGCCATCAGGCAATTGCTCGCGGATCGTCTGCTGAATAACGCGCGGCCCAGCAAAGCAAATCAGCGCGTTCGGCTCCGCGATATGGACATCGCCAAGCATGGCATAGGACGCCGTGACCCCGCCCGAGGTCGGGTCGGTCATCACGACGATGTAGGGTAGCCGCGCCTCGCGCAGGCGCTGCACCGCAATCGTGGTTCGCGGCATCTGCATCAACGAGAGGATACCCTCCTGCATTCGTGCGCCGCCTGAAGCCGAGAACAGGACAAACGGCTGGCCCAGGTCCACCGCGCGCAACATCCCCGTGATTACCGCTTCGCCTGCCGCCATGCCGAGCGAGCCAGCCATGAAATGGAAATCCTGCGCCGCTGCGACCACTGGCAGCCCATGAAGGCGGCCCTCGCCGACAAGCACCGCGTCGTCCTGCTCAGACTTTGCGCGCGCCTCTTTCAGCCGGTCGACATAGCGTTTGTTGTCGCGAAACTTGAGCGGATCGGCTGCAACCGACGGCACCGGCACCAGCGTATAATGGCCATCGTCGAAGGTGTGCGCGAGCCGCTGCCGCGCCGTCATGCGCTGATGGTAGCCCGAACCGGGGAACACGAATTGGTTCGCCTCAAGGTCCTTGTGGAACACCATCTGCCCGCTCTCGGGGCACGTCACCCAAGTCCCGTCCGGCACCTCCCGCTTTTGGGCTGGCGCCAATAGGCTCCGGATTTTGGGGCGAACGAAATTATTGATCCAGTTCAAGGGTCGAGCCCTCCTTGTCGGGGCGGATCGCTGGCCAGCGTCGGCACGTTTCCTGGCGCCGCCCGTGCAGTCTGATCACGCGTCATGGAGCACAGCCGAGATGGCGCGAACAATGTCGAGTACCGCTGGCGCCGTCTTTGCCGTCGCGCATCCCGCGCCGTCAAGACTAGCTGCGATCGCACCAACCAACGCAGACCCAACGACCACACCATCGGCACCTTTGGCGAGCGCTTTTGCCTGCTCACCCGTCTTTACGCCAAAACCAACCGCGACGGGAAGCGCCGTTGCGCTTTTAATCCGCGCCACGTGCCGGTGGACATCGGCTGCATCAGGTGCCGCCGTCCCGGTGATGCCGGTGATCGAAACGTAGTAAACGAAGCCCGATGTATTCGCGAGCACGGCGGGTAGCCGCGCCGCATCCGTCGTCGGCGTCGCCAGCCGAATGAAGTTTAATCCGTGTTGCCGGGCGGGCAGACACAGCTCCTCATCGGCCTCGGGCGGGAGATCGACCACGATCAGTCCATCGACACCAGCCGCTTTGGCCGCTGCCAAGAACCGCTCCGGTCCCATCACAAATATCGGGTTGTAATAGCCCATCAACACGATCGGCGTTTCGTTATCTCGCGCCCGGAAGCCCGACACTAACCGTAGCGTCTTGTCCATGGTGTGCCCGGCCTTGAGCGCCCGCAAACTCGAGGCCTGGATCGCCGGGCCATCGGCCATCGGGTCGGAGAATGGCATGCCGATCTCGATCAGATCAGCCCCCGCCGCAGGTAACCCCGCCAGAATAGCAGCCGCCGTCTCATAGTCGGGGTCCCCCGCCGTGATGAAGGTCACGAGCGCCGGTTGTCCGGCGGCCTTCAACTTGGCAAAACGGCGGTCGATGCGGGTGTCATCGCTCATTTGGGTCAGGGAAGCCGGTGTCAGGTGTTGCCGTTGCGTCACAGATTGGGTCGTCCCGCTTGATGCTATCCCCGCTTTCCAGGGTCAAGTCCAACCTGACCTCCCTGTTTGCGGGAGGCGAGGGCAAAGTTATCCCCGCTGTCCGGGGCCGGGTTAGGTTCGGGGTCAATTCAACGGCTCGCAAGACGAGCGCTTCAGTAGCCCCATCGCAGCCCCCCTCGAAAGTCATCCCCGTGCCCGACCAGACCCCAAACCTCGACCTGCCCTATATCGCCGCCGCCCAGGCCCAAAAACACGTCACCCATAACGAAGCGCTTCGGCGGCTTGATGCCCTCGTCCAACTTGGGGTCGTATCGCGCACCGTGTCCGTGCCACCGGCATCCCCACCCGACGGCGAGCGCTACATCGTCGCCACTGGAGCAACCGGCGCCTGGCTCGGCAAAGTAGACCAACTCGCCGCATGGCAAGACGGCGCCTGGGCATTCCTCGCGCCCCGGACCGGCTGGCTCGCGTGGGTCGCCGCCGAAGCCAAACTCTGCATTTACGACGGGTCCGCATGGCTTGCCTACGCTGGCGGCGGCTCGGGCTCGGTCAATCCAGTCCCGCTCGTCGGCGTCAACGCGACCGCCGATGCGACGAACAAATTCACGGTGGCTTCCCCGGCCACGCTATTCAATCACGATGGCACCGGTCACCAACTGAAAATCAACAAAGCCGCGAGCACCCACACGGCCAGTTTGCTGTTTCAAAGCAATTTCTCTGGGCGAGCTGAGTACGGCCTGACAGGCGACGACAATTTCCACGTGAAAGTCAGCCCAGATGGAAGCGCTTGGAAAGAAGCGATCGTCATTGATCGCACCAGTGGTTTTGCAACACTGCGAGCGATCGAAAGTATTCAACTCGTGATGGCCCAAGACACCGTCCAAGTCGTTGCGACGCCGTCGTCGGGGGGGATCTTCGCGGTGTCCCACGTCCACCCGACCGGGCCCAACCCTGCCATCGCCGGACTTCTCTCCTATGACGCTGGCACAACGCCGGGCCTTGTAACGCTATCAGCTGGCGTCTCGCTGACCAACAGCGGTGTGACCGTGCTGACAGGGACCACCGGCGTTGTCGGTCGTGTCTCAGTGGCGGCGCGCGTCAACGGGGAACTGTTAATCGAAAACCGGGTCCCGGCGACCGCGCAAATCTGCCTGACATTCATTGGCGGTTACCGGAGCCTCGCGTGAGCCGGGCAGCCCGACCTGGCCGAGATGATCTGGCCCGGCCCCGGTCTAGCCCCGGCGCGGCCTGCTCAAGCACCCCCGCGGCAGGCTCAGCTTTTGGTGTCCGTGATCCGTTCAATACGCCGCTGCATGGCGTCGAGCTGGGCTTTCAATTCGCCGATCTCGTCACGCGGTTCGCTTGGCGGCGTCGAAGGCGGTGTTGGTGGTACCGCACGCGGTCCAATCCCGTTGACCGTTGGCGCAGGCGTGCTGGCCGCCGATGAGCTTGCCCCCGTAGGAGCCGCCGCCGTTGGCATAGGCCCCGATGGCATTGGTCCAGACGGACCCGGTTTCTTGTCGCCACCGACTGGCCCACCCAAGCCCGGCGTTGCTGTCCACACAGATAGCGCCTGCTCGAACAGCTCCATATTGCGGCGAACTTGTTCTTGGTAAACATCGAATGCCGCGGATGGATTACCAAACGCGCGTGCAAACTGCGTGCGGAAGCGATCTTGATCCTTGGCCAAGCTCTCCAAGCTGTATTGCAGATAGCCCGGCACCATCTTGGCCATGCTGTCGTCGTAGAAGCGGATGAGCTGCCGCAAGAACGGGATCGGCAGCATTGACGGCCCAGTGCCTCGGCTTTCCTGCTCAACAATAATGTTGGTCAGCACCGAATGGGTCAGGTCTTCGCCGGTCTTGGCGTCATAGACCACGAAATCGCGATCTGAGCGCACCATCGTCGCGAGGTCTTCAAGAGTGACGTAAGAACTCGTCTCAGTATTGTAGAGGCGGCGGTTTGCATACTTTTTGATCACCACCAGCTCGCGCTTCTCTTTCGGCGCGTCCGATCGGTTCACCATGGGGAACTACGTCCTTTGACGGGGCTGCAACGCAGAATTATGAAGACCATGCGACAGAGTAACACATCATGTCCCCGTCGTTCTAGGGTTTTTCTGCGCTGCAACAGTTCGGCCAAAACGATGGTCGACCAAACGGGGTTGGCATTGGTTTCACGCGTCCTGAAGGCCATTCGGATCGGCCGTCACGATTGACGCTGGAAAGCAAGTCAGTATGCCTCCATTACACGCATGTCTCGCCTGCCAAATCACCATCTCGGTCGGCCACGACCTGAATTCGCCTGCCCAACTTCGCCTACCTATGTCGACCTAACCGTATCGTCGCCCCACCCTGCAGAACCTGCCGTCTTCAACCCGCCTTCCGTCGTCATTCCGGAGTGAGCCGAACCATGTCGGACCAATCGATCGTCATCGCCAGCGCAGCCCGCACCCCCGTCGGCTCGTTCAACGGCACCCTTGCCGCACTCCAAGCCCATGAACTCGGCAGGGTTGCGATTATGGCCGCGCTTGACCGCGCCAAGGTCGCCGGCGGCGACGTGTCAGAAGTGATCCTCGGCCAGGTCCTCACCGCCGGGCATGGTCAAAACCCGGCTCGGCAGGCCTCGATTGCCGCAGGCATCCCCGTCGATGCGCCAGCCTGGGGCATGAACCAGATTTGCGGTTCAGGGCTCCGCGCTGTGTGCCTAGGCGCCCAGCAGATCATGTCGGGCGATGCGAAGATTGTTATCGCTGGCGGTCAAGAAAGCATGAGCCAATCGATGCACGCCATCCATATGCGCGACGGCGTCAAAATGGGCGACGGCAAGCTCATCGACACCATGGTGAAGGACGGCTTGTGGGACGCGTTCAACCACTACCACATGGGCACGACGGCTGAAAATGTCGCACGCCAATGGCAAATCACCCGCGATGACCAGGACAAGTTCGCCGTTGCCTCACAAAACAAAGCAGAGGCCGCGCGCAAGGCTGGCCGCTTCAAGGACGAGATCGCCGCCGTCACAATCAAAGGCCGAAAGGGTGACGTCGTCGTTTCCGACGATGAATACATCAAGGACGGCCAGACCATGGACATCCTCAGCAAGCTCCGCCCGGCCTTCGACCCCAAAGAAGGTACCGTGACCGCTGGCAATGCGTCTGGGATCAACGACGGCGGCGCTGTTGCTGTGCTGATGACGGCTGCCGAAGCCAAGCGCCGCGGCATCACTCCACTGGCCCGCATTGTCTCGTTTGCGACCGCTGGCGTCGACCCCTCAATCATGGGCACCGGCCCAATCCCGGCTTCTAAAAAAGCGCTCGAAAAAGCTGGCTGGACCGTCGCTGACCTGGACCTGATTGAGGCCAACGAGGCGTTCGCGGCGCAGGCTTGCGCCGTCAACAAGGCGATGGGTTGGGACACAGAGAAGGTCAACGTCAACGGCGGCGCCATCGCGATTGGCCACCCGATCGGCGCTTCTGGCGCGCGCGTTTTGACGACGTTGCTTTACGAGATGGGCCGCCGCAACGCCAAGAAGGGCCTCGCCACGTTATGCATCGGCGGTGGCATGGGCGTGGCGCTGTGCGTCGAGCGCGACTGACCGGCGAGTTGGGATGAGCGTCTGGCGAACGAGCACGTCGACGGAGGCCGACCGCGCTCGCAACCAAACACAAAGCTGACAAGCCAGGTCAACAACCAGCGCCAAAACCGCAACAACGATAAAAATCAACGGGAGAGAGACATATGCCCAAAGTGGCAATCGTAACGGGTGGAACACGCGGCATCGGTGAAGCAATCTCGATCGCGCTCCGCGACAAAGGCTATCGCGTGGCTGCCAACTACGCGGGCAATGACGCCGCCGCCCAGCAGTTCCAGGCCGCGACCGGCATCCCCGTCTACAAGTGGGACGTCTCGAGCCATGAGGCGTGTGCCGCTGGCATCAAGCAGGTCGAGAAGGACCTCGGCCCGATCGACATCCTCGTCAACAATGCTGGCATCACCCGCGATACAATGTTCCACAAGATGACGCCTGAGCAGTGGTATGGCGTCATCAACACAAACTTGAATTCGCTGTTCAACATGTGCCGCCCGGTGATTGAAGGCATGCGGGCACGCAGCTTCGGCCGCATCATCAACATCTCCTCGATCAATGGCCAAAAGGGCCAGATGGGGCAGACGAACTATTCCGCCTCAAAAGCTGGCGACATCGGCTTCACCAAGGCCCTGGCGCAGGAAAACGCCAATAAAAACATCACCGTCAACGTGATTTGCCCGGGCTACATCGGCACCGAAATGGTTCGCGCCGTGCCCAAGGAAGTCCTCGACACCAAGATCATCCCCCAAATTCCCGTCGGGCGTTTGGGCGAAGTGGAAGACATCGCACGCTGCGTGGTGTTCCTAGCCGCCGACGAAGCTGGCTTCATCACCGGCTCAACGCTGACCGCCAATGGCGGCCAGTACATGACCTGACGCCGGTGTCGGCCAACGTCACTCCGTTCCGTAGCGATCCGGGTCGAGCCCAAGCGCGTGAAACGCTTCTCGCATGTGGACCGGCAGCGGTGCCGTCACGTCGATCGTGGCTGCCATTCCGCGACCTGGCGTTGGATGTGGCAGGATCAATCGACGGGCGTGCAAATGAAGCCGGTCCGCGATGCCAGTGTCGGCGAGCGACGATCGCCCGCTCGCTGGCAAATACTTTGGATCGCCCACGATCGGGTGGCCAAGAATGTCCATGTGCGCGCGCAATTGATGTTGGCGGCCCGTCACCGGCTTCAAGCTGACCCACGAGCATTTCTGCCCGACCCGGTCGACGACGGAATAAACGGTCGTCGCATGCATCGCCTGTTCCTGTTCGCCCGGCCGGGCGCGCCGCACACGATCGCCGTCCGGCCCGGCATCCTTCACCAGCGCGACCTCGACCCGCCCTTGTGGCGGCCGTGGCACGCCTTCGACAAGCGCCCAGTATGTCTTCGCCGCACTCCGCGATTGGAACGTCCGGCCGAGCTTGGCTGCCACGTCGCGTGTCTTGGCAACCAGCAGCACGCCCGTCGTATCGCGATCGAGCCGGTGGACGAGCCGCGGCCGATCGCCGAACCGCGCCGACATCGCAGCTAGCATACCGTCGATGTGCCGCGTGGTGCCGGTCCCGCCCTGCACCGCGATCCCAAATGGCTTGTTGAGCACGACGACCGCGTCGTCTTCATAGAGGATCATCGCTTCAATCAGCTTGCGATCGGCATCGCTGACAGCCGCCGTTGAGCCGACCGACCCGGGTTTGATCTTCGCCGCCTGGCGCGCGACCGACGGCACACGGATCTGCTGGCCAGATTCGACCCGCAGGCTCGTTTCAGCCCGCCCGCCGTCCACCCGGATTTGCCCCGTCCGCAGCAGCTTCTGGAGGTAGCCTTGCGTGACATTTGGAAAATGCTGGCGAAACCATCGATCGAGCCGCTGGCCGCCGTCGGCACGCGCAACCGTAATCGTCTCGACCCGGGAGGCCTTGGCGCCCGCGCCATCCTCAAGAGCGTCCTCGCCCTTGCCAGCTTGGTCACTGGTTCGAACGTGCCTGGGCTTGCGAACCCTCGAGCCGCCAGGCGCGGCGTCCTGCTGAGGATCCCATGGGCCATCGCTCCAAGTATCATCCGACCCGCCGCGCGCGTCGGGACCACCGGCTCCGAGCCGCGCCTGCGCCGCATCACGGGTAACGTCACGGGCCGAAACCCGGGCCGCCTCATGTTCGGGGTCGCGCTGTGGTCGGGGTGACTGGCGTGGTCGGGGCGACGGACGTGGCCGAGGAGGCAGGCGGGCGTGTTTGGGATCAGCGCTCATGGGGCAATCATTCTCGCAACGGCGATGCCGAGATAGAGGGCGGCGATCGTCAAGATAAAGGACCCACTCGCATACCCTATCGCCGCTGCAATGTCGCGCCGGTCCATTAGTTGGGCAAAATCAAGCGCGAAAGCCGAAAACGTGGTGAACCCGCCGAGCAAGCCCGTCATCAGCAACGCCCGCAGCTCTGGCGAGCCGCCGTAGCGCCGTGTCACGAGATCGGCGGCGATCCCCATCAGCAGGCACCCGCCGACATTGACCGCCAGCGTCCACCATGGAAATCCCGGCCCGAGCCAGCGCACAATCGCTGCCTGCATCGCGTACCGCGCCCCGGCCCCGACCCCACCGCCGATCATTACAAGTAGCAGCAGCTGCATCTCATCCGCTCGTTGTCTCGTTCACCGATTAAGCGCTGGAGTTTGGTTGGCGGGAAACTGACCGTCCCGTCGTGACCGTCCCGTCATGTCTGGCACACCGATGCGATGCATACGCAGCCGGTCCGGCCCGATCAATGCCCAGATCGCTCATCAAAAAACCATTCATGACGAAACGACGATTCGTGCGCCCTAACGCCAACGGGCCTTGGCGCATCTGATCGGCCCAGCTACGATCGCGCCGGAGACCGCCCATGCTCGTCAAACCAACCCCGAAGCCCGCCACCTACGCCGATCTCGAAGCCTTACCGGCAAACCTCGTCGGCGAGATCGTCAACGGCACGCTCCACGCACAACCGCGCCCGGCACCCCGCCACGCAATCGCGGCCGGGGAGATATTTGCCGAACTGCGCGAACCATTCGACTATCGCCGAGGCAAGGGCCCGGGCGGTTGGATATTTTTAATCGAGCCAGAGTTGCATCTCGGGCCTCAAATCGTCGTCCCTGACATCGCTGGCTGGCGGATCGAACGGCTGACACCGTTTCCTGAAACGGCGCACATCGAAACGCCACCCGATTGGGTGTGCGAAGTCCTGTCGCCGTCAACTGCCCGATTTGACCGGATCGAGAAGTTGCCGCTCTACGGATCGCACGGCGTCAGCCACGCGTGGTACGTCGACCCGATCGCGCGCACCCTCGAAGTCTTCGCCCTGAACGACGGCAAATGGCAGATTGCCGCAAATTTCACAGACGCCGAAGCCGTCACCGCGCCGCCATTCGAAGCCCACACCTTCCCGCTCGATCTGCTGTGGCCGCCACAGTCCCAAAGCTGATACGTTGAAACGATGCTCGCCACACCCAAACCAAAACCCGCAACCTACGCCGACTTGGTGGCCTTACCAGCCAACCTTGTCGGCGAAATCGTCAACGGCACGCTCCACGCACAACCGCGCCCGGCACCCCGCCACGGGCTGGCGACCGTCGGCATTGTGGCGCAATTGAACGATCCGTTCGACTACAGACGGATGGGAGACGGCCCCGGCGGATGGATCTTTCTGGTCGAGCCAGAACTGCACCTTGGCCCCCAGATCGTCGTCCCCGATATTGCTGGCTGGCGCATCGAACGGTTGACCCCGTTTCCTGAAACGGCGCACATTGAAACGCCGCCCGATTGGGTGTGCGAGGTGCTGTCGCCGTCAACGGCGCGGTTCGACCGGATCGAGAAGCTCCCGCTTTATGGATCTTTCGGCATCGGTCATGCGTGGTACGTCGACCCGATCGCGTGCACCCTCGAAGTCTTTGCCCTGAACGACGGCAAATGGCAGATTGCCGCAAATTTCACAGACGCCGCAGCCGTCACCGCGCCGCCATTCGAAGCCCACACCTTCCCGCTCGACGTCCTATGGCCCGCATCGCTGCCACCAGCCCCATAGCGCCGCGCGGTTGACGGCTCGCTGGATCGAGCGGCAAGGTCCGCGCCATGGCAACAGGGGACACACGGCCCGATGGCATCGACCGGTTCAAAGACGCGCAAACCTCAAGCCGCATCAGCCCAACCGGCAGTTGCAAATCAGCCAGGCTCGACGCCGCCCAAACGGACCATCGCTCTCGTCTATGACTTCGATGGCACGCTATCGCCTAAGCCGATGCAGGAATATTCGTTGCTGCCTAAAATCGGCGTCGATGCCGAAGCGTTCTGGGCCGAGAGCAACCGGATCGCGCGCGAGCAACAGGCCGACCCGCTAATCACCTACATGCACCTGATGTACAAGAAGGCGAAGGCAGCCAATATCCGCATCGACCGCGCCGATCTGGTGGCTCTTGGCCGCGACGTGGAATTGTTCCCCGGCGTTGAAACCTGGTTCGACGACATCGCGAATTACATCGCCATCCGCGCCGAGCGGCCCGAGGGCAGCCCCGGCGTCGAGCTGCGGCATTACCTCGTCTCGTCGGGCCTGACCGAGATCATCGAAGGCACGCGCATCTACCACCGCTTCCACAACGTGTTTGCCTCCGAATACTGGTTCGACGCCTACGATCTGCCGTTTCCAAAGCGGGTGATCTCCGACACCGGCAAAACGCAATACCTGTTCCGCATCAACAAAGGCGTCGAAGACCTCGGACAGACGATCAACCAGCACATGCCCGAAAACGACCGCCCGATCCCATTCCACAACATGATCTACTTCGGCGACGGCGACACCGACGTGCCGTCGATGGCGGTAATGAGAAAGAACGGCGGGCACGCCATCGCGGTCCACGGCGGCACCCCGGCGGGCGAAACAAAATGCCGGGACCTGTTCAAATCTGACCGGATCGATTTTTACGCTGCAGCCGATTACCGCCGCGGCTCGGCGCTGTTCCAACAAACCTGCCTGCTGATTGACCGAATCTTAGCAACCATCCGCATCGAAGAAGAAATCGCGCGTTTGGCGGCAACGACCGCCAGCGTGTAGGCGTTTCAAAAGCTACATCTATAGATAGTATTTACTGAAAATTAGGCAATTTAAGATAGCAATTTAGATGTCGCGCCCGCTGTTCGGGGCGCTGTGTTCCCGTTGGAGTTTTGTCATGCGTATCCGATCTCTGCGCCCCGAGGGCGGCGCGGCGAGCAGCCTTGCCGTGTCGTTTGTAACGTCTGTCACGACGGGCGCGCCTCCCGTGCCCGTCATTCAGTTCCCGCTTCCAGAGATACCCGTTTCGGATCGTCCTGGCAGCCCACGAACTGACCTTGATCCGGCCGCACCACTGCTGCGATGCCAACGATTACCGTTCGCTCACGCACGCTACACCGCGCTGCGACCGCTCCCTCTGTTTGCCTCCGTCAGCGCCGTTGCGATGGCAGCCGTCGTGTCAGCAACCGCGGCCAACGCGCAGTTCATCTGCCAGCAATACGGCGGCAGCTTCATGCAAGACGCGGTCGCTGGCACTAACGCCTTCGCTTGCGGGCCGTCGGCTCAGGCGACCGGCAATGGCTCGTCGGCTTCGGGCGTTCAAACGGTCGCCAGCGGCTTCCACGCCGGCGCGTTCGGCCTCCAAGCCCGCGCCGCCGGTGACGATAGTTTGGCGCTTGGCGCAACGGCGTTCGCCCAAGGCGCGAATAGTTCAGCGATCGGCGCTGCAGCGCTAGCGGCTGGCACCAACACAACCGCAGTTGGAAGCTCCGCAACGGCTGCCGGCGTCGACTCAACCGCCATTGGTGCCTCCGCGTCGGCTCTGGGCGATACCAGCGTCGCCATCGGCCGGTCCGCGCGCGCCAACGGCGCCAACGCCATGGCGCTCGGTACAATTGCTACCGCGCTCGGTGATGGTGCGCTTGCCGTTGGTGGTTCGGCAAACGCCAGCGGCAACCTGTCGAGCGCGTTCGGCACGAACGCCCAGGCGAGCGCTGCGAATTCAACCGCATTTGGCGCTGGCGCGCAAACCAGCGCCAATGGCGCGGTTGCACTTGGCCAGGGCGCACGATCGTCCGGCGCTTCGGCAACGGTCGTTGGCACGGGAAGCGCGGCAACGGGCGCCAACGCGACGGTGCTTGGCGCTGGCGCAACCGCCAATTTTAATAACGCAACGGCTTTTGGCGCCGGAGCAGCTGCAACGGCTGCCAATCAACAAGCGTTCGGCACCGCAGCCAATACCTACCGCTTCGCCGGGATCGATACGGCGGCGAGCCGTGCGGCACAAACCGGGCCGCTATCGGCAGTCTCCTCTGATGCCAACGGCAACCTCGCAGCCATCCCACCAAGCCGCCTGTTCTTGTCAGGTGGCGCTGACAGCCTCGCGATCGGCACGGGCACGACAGCCAACGGTGCCAACGCGACGGCGCTAGGCGCTGGATCGCGTGCCAACTTCGCCAACTCAACTGCGATCGGCGCGGGTGCTGCAACGACGCGCGACAACCAGGTCGCGTTAGGCACGGGCTCATCGACGTATACGGCGGCCGGCATCGGTACGGCAGCCTCACGCGCGCAGCAGAGCGGGCCGCTGCAAGTGCTAACGACAGACGCCAACGGCAACATGGCAGGCGACGGCGGCGCGCTCAATGCCCGCGTTACAGGCGTCGAAACGCGAACCACGGCCAACGAGACCGCGATCCGCAACGTTCAAACCGGGGTCGATGCCAACACAACGGGCATCACTCGTCTCAACGAACGGACGACCAACGTTGAAACTCGGGTTGGCGCGGTCGAAGACCGGACAACGACGGTTGAGAACCGGACAACGACGGTGGAGAATCGCACGACGACGGTCGAAAATCGAACGACTGCCAACGAGCGCACGATTGCGACCGTGAAAGATCAAACGACGGCCAACACGTCCGCGATCAACTCGAACACGTCGAATATTTCGGCGGTCGCAAACCGCACGTCTGCGGTGGAAAGCCGCGTCACCTCGAACGAACAGCAGCTCGGCAACCACGAGACGCGTATCAGCGCCCTGGAGCAGGGCTCAAACGCCGCGCTGCAAAACCGCGTCGAGAAAGTCGAGGAACGGACCGAACGCGCGCTGGAAGGAGTCGCCGTCTCGCTATCGATCGCCGATCCGATTTTGCGCGGCAACGAAACGTTCGGCATGCGCATGAACTTTGGCTCGTATTCCGGCCATAACGCGCTTGGCCTTTCGGTCATCGGCGTGATCGATCAGAACGTGTTCGGCAGCGGAGAGAAGCTGGCCATCAGCGGCGGTCTTGGTATCGGGCTGTCGGATGGCAATCCAGGCGCCCGCGTCGGCATGCAGCTGACGTGGTGACAACGTCGGATCAATTCGACACGACATTGACGCGGTCAACGCACTAACAACGCGCCACGACGACGACGATGAGCTGAGCAAACACCCGCCATCAATTAACGCGGGTGTTTGCCACGACCATGGACGTCACAGCGAACGCTGCCATCGCCAGCACAATTGCTGGTCCACTTGGCAAATCGTAAACCGATGACAACACGAGCCCAAGCACGGCACTCATCACAGCGATGGCAACCGCCACCGCCGCCATCGTCTCCGGCGACCGCACCAACGGCCTCGCGGCGACCGCTGGAATGATTAAAAATGCGATCGCGAGAAGCGCTCCAACGACTTTGATCGCCAACGCAATCACCAGCGCCAGCAGCAGCGTGTAGGCGACCCGGATCCGGTCGACGGGCACGCCTTCAGCGGCGGCAAGTTCAGGATGTATGGACAGTCGCAACAGCGGTTGCCAGAGGCGGTAAAGCGCGCCGTAGACGATGATCGCGGCAGCCGTCAGCAG
>JBBQNE010000003.1:0-49089 GCA_038329675.1 Hyphomicrobiales bacterium
CATCAAGTGCAAAGATAGAGAGCGCAGAGATAGGGAGAGGGCGAAACAGCCCCCTCCCCCGTCAACGGATGCCAGCCTTGCGCAGCTCGCGACGTGACAGCTGCCGCTTTGCCACCGCAAAGACGCCACACCGCCGGTAAAGCTCAAGCCGTGATGGCCGGGACAAACCCGCCGTCAACACGACGTCACACTCCTCGCCATAGCTCAGCAATGCTGCCGAAACCGGGCGACACTGCGCGCCGTCCGGTGACCCAGCGACGTCGGTGCGGCATAGTTCAACTTAAAGCGCACCAATGATGGCCCGGCCGAGCGAATACCCGCTTTCGTAGCCGTGCTCGGCAAGTCGGCCGAGGCACCAGTCGCCGCAAACGCCGACCATGTGCTGCGTCGAGAACAAATAACTCTCGCCCAGCGACTGATCGACCAAACCGTGTCGCCAAAGGTGCGTCGTCATCACGGCCGGGGTAACGTTCGGCAGCGCCAACGCGCGACGGACCTCATCCCATAGTTCTTGACAGATGATCTCTGGATCGGCGTCCTCGGCCTCGCGGCTATAGCCCGGTGACGCATGCACGACGATGCTTTCGCCAGGCTTATGACGTCCAGGCTTACAGTTGTTGCGCGCCACCCAGCGGACAACCTCCGACATGTCGGAAATCACATCATACGTCGGTGGCAGCACCGGCGTTTCAAAATGCAGCATCAAGCTCCAACACGGCATCATTCGCACCCGCGACAGCGGATGGGCGAGATCCTCCAGACGACCCAGTAGCAACCGCGCCTGCGGGGCTGGCACTGCAATTGCGACGGCCGCGAACGGACCAGCAGACGTCTGGTCGTCAAACCACACGTGCCACGCGTGGCCCGACTTCGTCTCTGTTTTGGAAATGGTGTGGACGCGCCGTCCGGTGTGAACCCGCAAACCCTCAGCCAACGGCCGAACCAGCGAATGCATCCCCGGCGTACCGACGATCCATTGCGTCATCTGCACGCCGCTCTCGCCGCTCGTCGAGCCGGGCTTCCAAGGCGCCGCGTAGCCAGTGCCAGCTAATTCGTCGAGGTAACGGCCGAACACTTCGCTGCGAGCCATGACGTATTGCGCGCCATGGTCGAACGAAATGCCACCATGTCGCGCCGTTGCGATGCGCCCACCGATCGTTCGGTCCTGTTCGAATACGTCAACGTAACACCCCGCGCGCCGCATGTATTGCGCGCACGCCAAGCCCGACAGCCCGGCGCCGATCACCGCAGTGCTCTGTGTCACGAACTCGTCCCGCCGTAAGGCCCGTTGCGATCGCTGGGCAACATCACAGCGAAAGTCGCAGAAACGTCTTAACCGTTCGTCAACTGCGTCGTGTGGCTAGGTTTCAAACAATTTCGGGCTCCATTGAGCCCCGCGCCCCATACGTCGCCGCAACCCTCACTTCGGCGCGGCGATGATCCCGCACGCGATCCGCGCCCCACCGTTTCCGTCGGGCTCCGAGACATAATCGTCGGGCTTTTCGTAGATAATCAACGACGTTCCATCGGCGTCATAAATCGACTCCTCCGCCGCTTTCGAAAGCGTCACGAACGGGCTGACCATCTCCACGTCAACTTCGCCCGACGGCCCAGCAATCAAATTCGGCAAATCGCCAACCATTGGCCCCTCGTCGTTGAGAAACCCGTGTTTGGCGCCAAGGGGATTAAAGATCGACCCGGCCGAGGAAAAATCGCCAGCGCATTCGCCTTTGTCGTGAATATGGAACGCATGGCCGCCCGGCGGCACGCCCTTGAGTTTAATTTTGAGCAAAACGCCAGCCGTGGTTTCGATCATCAAAACCTGACCCAGGGCCTTGCCATCCGCATTTTTGATATCGACGGTGATTTTATCGCCGATTGCGTGGGCTGGCGCCGAGAACAGAGCCGCAACCAGGATAAGGCCCCAGGTCAAACCCTGAGCCGAAATCGGCGCCGAAACCTGGGCCCATGCCAACAAGGATCGTTTGGTCATCATTGTCCCATCGCCGCGCCTGCGTTTCTTCAAACGAGTGGCTTGATATGCGTTACGCCCCGCGCGTTCCGTCGCACTACTGACGTCGCCGCCCCCCGGGCAACCGTGCGATACTTCGGATGAAGGCTGCCGCCAAGTGTCTCTCGTTTACGCTATCGCGGAATAGCAAGCCACAGATCAAGGTCCAACACGACGCCTTCGACATAGTCCTTCCCCGCCATGTGGGGGAATTCAACGCATGGCAAGTCCTTCGTCGCAACGAGCCGTGTCCGCAACGCGCCGATGTCGGACCGCCCCGGGATCTCAGCCGTTTCTAAAATCTCCGACCACGCATAAACCGTGTCACCGGCAAAGCACGGCGCAACGTGCCGCCCCCCGTTAATCGCGGCCACATGGAACGCGTTCGCCAGCCCGTTGAACGACAGCGACCGCGCGATCGAGATCACCACACCGCCGTAAACCAGCCGACGTCCAAACCGGCCCTGGCCTTCGGCGTGTTGATTAAAGTGAACTTTCGCCGTGTTCTGATAGAGCCGTGTCGCCATCTGATGCTCAGCTTCTTCGATCGTCATCCCGTTAATATGATCGATCTTTTCGCCCACCGCATAGGCGCTCCACCGGTGCGGCGAGCCAGATAGGCTTGAGTTCCAACCCGTTCCATCGGCGCGAGGAACATCAAACGAACCCGTATCGATCGTTGGAACAGCTTTGGTCAAAACCACTGGATCGACGCGGTCCAATAGCTCGGGCACCATCGCTTCAGGCGCTGGCGAGGCCCGATCGCGCTTCCGAACCATCACCCAACGGGTATATTCCAGCACCGTCTCTCCGCGCTGATTTCGCCCTGTCGATCGCACATAGACTGTCCCCGTCTCCCGGTTGGAGTTCTCTTTGAGGCCGATCACCTCCGATATCGAGACCAATGTGTCGCCAGGGTAGACCGGCAATATAAACCGGCACTCCGCGTAGCCCAGGTTGGCGATCGCATTGAGCGAGATGTCAGCGACCGTTTTGCCAAATACCATGTGGAACGTAAGCAGGTCGTCGATCGGCGCCTGGGTATACCCGGTTGATTTCGCAAAAACATCCGAGCACTGCACCGCGAACCGCGACCCATAAAGCGCGGTATAAAGCGCCACGTCGCCGCGCGTGATCGTGCGCGGGGTCGCGTGATGGATCATTTGCCCAATGCGGAAATCTTCAAAGTAATTTCCAGGGTTCGTCTTCATCGGCGCAGCACCTGGCTCAAACATTACGGGAACTCCATTGATCTGCGCCGTTCGGCCATGCCTGCGGCACAACTGCAATCGAACGATGGTCGCAGGCAACAAACAGCAGCGCCGCCGACCCGCCGTCTAAGCCTCCATCATTGCCCCTGCGTCGCCATTCTATCCCCGCCGAACCGAGAGACAGGGTTAATGCTCCGAACACTGAAATCAGTGTTTGCGGGCCTTGCGAAATAAATTCCGCCAAATCTATCCCCGCTCGCCCCAGTGGCTCCATACTCCTGCGTGATCGTCCACGTGGGCGATTCGACGTCTCGCCGTGGGCGGGACACGCAAACCGAGCTGCGTCACCGTAGCCAACGTCCAAAGCCGCGCCATCACGCAGCATTTATAATTCCTCCGCTAGAAACCTCCCCCTTGACCGCCTACACTCCTCCTATGACAACACCCGCACCTGCTAGCGCCCCCGCGCAATCGATCACACAGCGCCTCGCCAATCCGACGCGCTTCATGGAACTCTCCGGCACAATTTTGCCGTGGCTCACGGCTGCAGCTATCGCCGTGTTGGCCTGGGGCCTCGTCACCGGCTTTCAGGTGCCACCCGACTACCAGCAAAAACACACCGTAAAAATCATGTTCATCCACGTCCCGGCGGCGTGGCTCGCGATGATGGCCTATGGCGTCGTTGCGATCTCAAGTTTCGGGCTGCTCGTTTGGCGCCACCCCCTCGCTGACGTTTCCGCCAAGGCTGCCGTACCGATCGGCGCAGCATTTACCCTTTTGGCCCTTGTCACCGGGTCCCTTTGGGGCAAGCCGATGTGGGGCACCTATTGGCAGTGGGACGCCCGGATGACGTCGGTACTGATCCTGTTCTTCCTCTACCTCGGCCTCATGGCGCTCCGCTCCTCGATTGAAGATGACGATGCGCTCGCCTCTAAGCTGACCGCGATATTGGCCCTCGTCGGCGTCGTCATCCTACCCGTCATCAAATACTCGGTCGATTGGTGGAACACGCTTCATCAGCCGTCCGGGGTTTTCAAAGGTGCCATCGATCCCGCGTTTCTGACGCCGTTGATCCTATGCGCCATCGGCTTCAGTTTGTTGTTCTTCGCGCTCCACATGAAGGGCATGCGCAATGAGGTCCTGCGGCGCCGTCTGAAAGCGCGTCTTCAATTGGAGGTCGATCGCGCCGCCCGCAACGACAGCCGTAACAACACGTCATCTGGGCCAGAGACCATGACAGGAGGCGCGACCTGATGATCCCTGACTTGGGCGACCACGCCGTTTTCATCTGGTCGAGTTACGCCATCGTCACAGCCGTCATTGGCGCGCTATCGGCGTGGCTCATTGTCGAGGGCCGTTCGCTCGAGCGACAACTCGCCGAGCTTGAGCGCCGACGGGAAGCGGCAAGGACGGCACGTCCATGACGGGTCGCAAAGCGGCCTCCCGCGCTAGAGCCAAACAACCCGTCTCGTCGATGACGACATCCCAGGCGGCCGTGTCCGCCGACGCCACACAACACCTGCCTCCCTCATTGCCAGCGGTTGCAGCCACGCCACCGGTAAAACGCGGGCTCAGTTGGTTTGTCCTACCGCTTGCCATTTTTATTGGCATGGCCGGATTGTTTGCCGCGGCCTTACGATCGGGCGACCCGTCGCGAATCCCGTCCGCTTTGATCGGCAAGCCAGCTCCGGCGTTCGCCTTTACCCCGCTCGACGGCGTCACGGGGCTGAAATTAAACGGCTTCAATGAAACCGCCCTTGGCAAAACCGGCTCAGTCGTCGTGGTGAACTACTGGGCGTCGTGGTGCGCGCCCTGCGTTGAGGAGCACCCACAACTCGTCGCGTTGCAGAATGTGCCGGGCTTGATCGTCGCTGGCGTCAACATGAAGGATGACCCAGACGCGGCTCGCCGCTTCTTGTCCCGCTACGGCAACCCCTTCACGATTATGGGGCAGGACCGTTCGGGCCGCGGCGCGATCGAATGGGGCGTCTATGGCACACCCGAAACCTTCATACTCGATGCCGATGGGATCATCCGTGCCAAGCACGTCGGTCCGATCTCGGCCGCTGACCTAAAATCGCGCATCCTGCCAGCGATAGAAGCCGCCAAGGCCCCGCTTCCCAAACGCAATTGATCGGTTAGGTGCATCGCGAAACGGGCCAAACGGCAGTTAGGGCCCAAACGACGACACGACCGGCTCGTAACGAACGAGACGACCCCACCGTAGACACACTTAGTACCTCGTCACTCACACCGGATATGTCGATGCACCACGTTCCCACTCCGAGTGCCGACCCCCGTCCGGTGACGGCGCTAATCCGGCCGGGATGCTCGGCAGCCGCCCGGGTCACGCTCACTATAACGCCTGCGCCCACGCCCACCCCGGTCCGCAACTGGTTGGCCGCCACGCTCTCGCTACTCGTCGCGCTGTCAGCCCCCACCATCGCCAATAGCGCCGAGCAACCAGCTGCCGACGCTGGAAACGTTTCCCGCATTGTCAACGTCATCGAACTTTATACCAGCCAAGGCTGCTCCTCGTGCCCGCCCGCCGATGCGCTGCTCAAAACCTACGCTGCCCGGCCAGATGTCCTCGCCATCTCACTTCCGGTCGATTATTGGGATTATCTTGGCTGGAAGGACACCCTCGGCAGCCCCAAAAATAGCGAGCGGCAGCGCAGTTACGCACGCGCCCGCGGCGACGGCCAAGTCTACACGCCACAAGTCGTCATCAACGGCATGGCGCACGCAGTCGGTAGTTCAAAGCCCGCAATCGACGCCGCGCTGATGCTTACGCGTGATGAGCTAGCCGCCAGCCGCGTTCCGCTGAAATTCTGGACCGAAGCTGGCAACTTGTTCATCGAGGCCGGTGCAGCCGCCCCCAACGCGAGCTTGAAAGACGGCGTCGTTTGGCTGGCCGTCATCCAGCCGTCCGCCGAAGTTGAGATCGCACGGGGCGAAAACCACGGGCGGAAAGTCGCCTACACCAACGTCGTACGAGAGCTCACGCCGGTTGGAACCTGGACGGGCCAGCCACTGCGCATTCAACTGGCCCGCAGCGCGATCGGCAACAAAGATCAAGACCGCATCGCGGTTATGATCCAAAGCGGCAAAGCTGGCCCCATCATCGGCGCCGCCGTCA
This sequence comes from Hyphomicrobiales bacterium, assembly GCA_038329675.1. GTDB lineage: Bacteria > Pseudomonadota > Alphaproteobacteria > Rhizobiales > Hyphomicrobiaceae > JANXVY01. Next base: position 6,362 of record JBBQNE010000003.1, read on the forward strand.
CTGGCCGCTGGTAATGCCCACCCCGCGTCTGATTTTCGACGTCTAAAGCACCTGCCCAGCCGCGCCTCCCACATTCCCTGTTGGCAACCTCAGCCATCCTGGCCCTGTCAGCCACGCCATGGTTGCGCCGTCATCCACCCGCGATACTCCCGTTCTAACCCGATGGGCCACGCAACCAGCGCGGTCCCGGCTTGGATTGGAACGACGGATTGCGACCAGATAAACCAAAACCGCCAGCATCAACGGGAACGTCTGCCGCGCCCTCAGCCGCCGGGAAACCGGCCGCTGCAAGCACCGACACACGCGTTCCGCCTGATCCCGTGACCGCGATCCTGCCAGCGATCGCCGCGCTCGGCGCCATTGCCTCAATCGCGTCGATCAACTGGACCAGCCAAGACAAGACCCCGGACCGTGCGAAATCAAAGCGCAAAGCGGCCACCGCGCTGCGTGAACTTGAAACCTGTTGTCTCGGCCTGGCTGAGATTTTCCGCCGCTTCCAGCGCCATCCGCGCGTTTTTGGCCTCGACGGCGGCGCCCACGCGCCATCAAAATTCGGAATAGTTGGAACCCGCGTCAATGCCGACGGCGCGCGTGGCTTCCAGCAGATTATGAATGACGTCGCCTCAATGCTCGTCATCGCCTCGCAAAACGCGTTCGATGTCATGAGCGCGGTGGAGGACGGCGAGATCGACGCGCCCGAGGAGATCTATTACGGCTTCGGCGAGCAGCAGGAGCGGCTCAACACGCTGCTGGCGAACCGCGCCCCGTTAAAAGTGATGGTTGAAACCGGCCTCGACGTTGCCGTCACAATGGCAGGCCTCGTCCGCCGCCTCAAAGACCACCGCGTCGACTAACGCTAAAACCGCGCGACGGTTTTTCACGATCTATCGCAGCCACGGCCATAGCTACCCGCTCCCCTCCCCCGTCCTGGGGCGTTATGGGGAGGGGGGCAGCGCAGACGAACTGCTCAAAAGCTTTGTCGCAAACCAAACATGATCTGATGATCCACCGTGTCGACCTCAGTCTTCGTGCCATCGCGCGCCGTCAACTCGGCTCCTGTCGTCCCCAAATACCGATACGCCAATTCGAAGTTGAGGCTTTTCGTGATCTCGACGTTGGCACCCGCCGTGATGTGATACGCATACGCTGTATCGCTGCTATCAAGCACCGAGCCGACACCGGTAACGCCATAATTCTCAAAGCTCACGTCGGCGATACCGCCGCCCGCGCCGATGAACGGTCGTACGATCGTCCCGGTGTTGAAATCATAATACAAGCTCGCCAGCCCATACGTCAGCGCCGATCGCCCGAACGCGTTGCCGCCAGTAAACTTGACGCCACCGACATTGTGGCTCTCGATATCGGACTGTGTGTAGCCAACCTCGAGTTCGCCGCGCAGGCCGCGCACGCCGGCAAGATTGCTAACGCCCGCCGCGCCTGAAAAGAAATAGCCCAGGTCGTATTCGTTGGTAATGCCGAGCCCGAGCGTATTGAAGCTCGTGTCCTCTGGGAACGACAACCCACCACGTACCGCCAGGTAGAATTTGTACGTCGGCACATCTTCTACATAGGCTAGCGGCGGGTCTTTGATTGAGCCCCGTCCACCACCCAAGTCGGCCGCGATCGCTGGTCCAGCCAGCCCCGCACCTACGATCCAAATCGCTAAGCTTGCGGACACCAAGCTTGCGGACATGCGTATCGTCGCTGACGTTTTCATAACTGTCATCGTGATGATCTCTTTCGCTTTGCCCCCCTTGCATGGCAACGCGCCATACGCGGCAACTCGATCGCACCACCCAACTACCCGAGAGACGGCGTCGGCCCAAAAAGTGTCCTGCAGAAGGCAACGGCTGCCCTCCCAACCAAGGCGCCCCGCTTGAATGCAAACCGGTCACAACTACATACTGTTGCGCGGTTGCCGCATGGGACCGCGATGCCATAGTTGCAACGGTTCGGCCGCGCTCACTGCTTCGGGGTGATCGCAGCAGGAGGAAAAACGACATGAACTTCGATAAATTTACCGACCGGTCCAAGGGCTTCGTTCAGGCCGCACAGAACCTCGCCCATCGCGAAGGCCATCAGCAGCTCTCGCCCGAGCATCTGTTGAAGGTGTTGCTCGACGATCCCGAGGGCCTCGCGCACGGCTTGTCGCAAAAAGCCGGTGGTCGCCCCGATGCAGCCCGGTCCGCCATCACAGCCGCGCTTGCCAAACGCCCAAAAGTGTCTGGCAGCGGCGCCGGGCAGCTCTATGCAGCGCCAGAATTCACCCGCGTCATCGCAACAGCCGAGACCCTCGCCGAAAAAGCCAAGGACAGCTACGTCTCCGCCGAACGCCTCTTCCAAGCGCTCGCCGTTGAGAAAAGCGATGCCCAAGCCGTCCTCACTGATGCCGGTATCACCGCGACCGGTCTCAACCGCGCCATTGATGAACTGCGCAAAGGCCGCACGGCCGATAGCGCCGGGGCTGAACAAAGCTTCGACGCGCTCAAAAAATATGCCCGCGACCTGACCGAAGCCGCCGCGACCGGCAAGATCGACCCGGTCATCGGCCGCGATGAAGAAATTCGCCGGACCATGCAGGTCCTCTCCCGTCGCACCAAAAACAACCCCGTCCTGATCGGTGAACCCGGCGTCGGCAAAACCGCGATCGCCGAAGGCCTCGCCATGCGCATCATCGCTGGCGACGTCCCTGAAAGCCTCAAGGGCAAAAAACTGATGGCCCTCGACTTGGGCTCGCTCGTTGCCGGTGCGAAGTATCGTGGCGAATTTGAAGAGCGGCTCAAAGCCGTCCTCTCCGAAGTCCAATCGGAAAACGGCAATATCATCCTGTTCATCGATGAGATGCACACCCTCGTCGGCGCTGGTAAATCCGACGGCGCGATGGACGCATCAAACCTGCTGAAGCCTGCCCTCGCCCGCGGTGAACTGCACTGCGTCGGCGCCACCACGCTTGATGAATACCGCCGGCACGTCGAAAAGGACGCGGCCCTAGCCCGCCGCTTCCAGCCCATTTTTGTAAGCGAGCCGACCGTCGAAGACACCGTTTCGATCCTACGTGGCCTCAAAGAAAAATATGAACTCCACCACGGCGTCCGCATCCAGGACGCAGCCCTTGTCGCCGCCGCCACCTTATCTAACCGCTACATCACCGATCGATTTCTGCCCGACAAGGCGATCGACCTCGTTGACGAAGCGGCCTCCCGGCTCCGGATGCAAGTTGACAGTAAACCGGAGGAATTGGACGAGATCGACCGCCGCACGATCCAGCTCAAGATCGAGCGCGAGGCCCTGCGCAAAGAAAACGACGCCGCGTCGAAAGATCGCCTTGGGAGGATCGAACTTGAAATCGCGAACCTGGAGGAGCGCTCTAGCGCGCTGACCACACGTTGGCAGGCTGAGAAAGGCAAGCTCGGCGATGCCCAAAAACTCAAGGAAGAACTTGAGCGCCTCCGCATCGAGCAGGAGCGCGCGCAGCGCCAAGGCAATTATGAGCGCGCCTCGCAGCTCGCCTACGGCTTGATCCCCGAAGCCGAAGCGAAACTCGCCGCGCTCGAAAAGGGCGATGGCCGCGCACCCATGCTCGAAGAGGCAGTCACGCCCGACCATATCGCTGGCGTCGTCTCGCGCTGGACTGGCGTCCCCGTCGATCGAATGCTCGAAGGCGAGCGCGATAAGCTGCTCAAGATGGAGCAGGCGCTTGCCAAACGCGTCGTTGGCCAACGCGAAGCCGTTGCGGCCGTGTCGACGGCCGTCCGCCGAGCTCGAGCTGGCCTTCAAGACCCCAACCGGCCGATCGGCTCGTTCATGTTCCTGGGGCCAACCGGCGTTGGCAAGACTGAGCTTACAAAAGCGCTCGCCGCGTTTCTGTTCGACGACGACACCGCCATGGTGCGCATCGACATGAGCGAGTTCATGGAAAAGCACGCCGTATCCCGGCTCATTGGCGCTCCTCCAGGCTACGTTGGCTACGAGGAAGGCGGCATGCTGACCGAAGCCGTTCGGCGTCGCCCCTACCAAGTCATCCTATTCGACGAGATCGAGAAGGCCCATCCTGATGTGTTCAACGTCCTGCTGCAGGTGCTCGACGACGGCCGCCTAACCGACGGCCAGGGCCGTACGGTCGATTTCAAGAACACGCTCATCATCATGACGTCGAACCTTGGCTCCGAATACCTCGTCGCCCAGGCTGAAGGTCGCGACACCGATGAAGTCCGCGAGGACGTGATGGGCGCGGTTCGCAGCCGCTTCCGGCCAGAATTCCTGAACCGCCTCGACGAGATGATCCTGTTCCACCGCCTTCAACGGGCTGACATGACGCGTATCGTCGATATCCAGATGACGAGGCTCCAGAAACTGCTCGTCGACCGCAAGATCACGGTGGCGCTCGACGATCAGGCGCGCACTTGGCTCGCCAACCGAGGCTATGATGCAGCCTACGGCGCTCGACCGTTAAAGCGCGTGATCCAAAAGCACGTCCAGGATCCACTCGCGGAGCAAATTCTGTCTGGCAGCATCAAGGATGGCGACGCCGTCACCGTCTCCGTCCGCGATGGCGAGATCACCATCAACGGCTGGCCCGTCAAAGCCGCCGCGTGATGTGATGCTCGCCGCAACCCATGCGCGATTTTTGCTGCAGATGGAGCGGCCGCGCATCAGCCAGCCTCTCCCCGCCAGCAGCGCTGGTTAGCCAGGCTCGGCCAATTTAGTCACGACAGCCGAGCCAGCCTCCAGAGTCCGATGCACGGGGCACTTCCCTGCGATCTCGATGATCTTGTCGCGCATCGCCGGGTCCAGTTCCCCATCAACCGCAATCGTCCGTTCAAACCGATCGATGCGACCCGCGCGCCCTTCGATGGCTTCGCCGCAGTCCTGACAGTGCTCCACCGGCACCTTACCGTGCCGAACCTCGACAGAAATGCGCCCCAACGCCAATTTCTTATGTTCAGCGTAGATGCGTAGCGTCATCGCGGTGCACGTCCCAAGAGCAATCGACAGGAAATCAAACGGGTTGGGGCCAGTGTCGTCACCGCCGACTTCCATCGGCTCGTCGGCCAGCATGCGGTGCCGCCCAGCCAAGATAAGGTTCTGAAATTTCCCCTGTCCGGTTTCGCTCACGATGACGTGGTCAATTACGTCCATCTCGGGCGCCGCTGACGGTACATACTTTGAAACCCACGCCACGATCACGTCCGCCGCATAGCGAGCCGCTACCGCGCCGCGCAACAGGTGGTCGGCATCGTCGAGCGATACGAAACTCTTGGGATGGCGAGCGGCCAGGAACAATTTCGACGCGTTATCGATGCCCACAACCTCGTCGAGTGGAGCGTGCATCACGAGCAGTGCTTTTTTCAGCTCAGCGACGTGCCGTTCGAGTTTCTGGCTTTCAGCATCTTCGATGAACGAACGACGTATGCGAAATTCCCGACCAGCGAGTTTGACCGTCGCTTCGCCCTTGTCGCGGATTTCGTCGAGCGACGATCCAAAATTGTGAAGCACGTGTGCGACGTCAGCGGGCGCCCCGATCGTGACGATTGCCTTTGCTTCCGGGATGCGGTGCGCCGCAGCAAGGACCGCCGACCCGCCGAGCGAGTGCCCGATTAAAATCGCTGGCGCCATATACGTGTCGCGCAGAAAATTAGCCGCCCTTACGAGGTCTTCCACGTTGGAAGAAAAATTCGTATTCGCGAATTCGCCCTCCGACGAGCCAAGTCCTGTAAAGTCGAATCGCAGGACCGCAACGCCGCCTTGCGCCAACCCGTCGGCAATCCGTTTGGCAGCCAAGATGTCCTTGGTACATGAAAAACAATGCGCAAACAGCGCGTAAGCCTTTATCGGGCCGGTTGGGAGATCAATCCGAGCCGAAAGGGTTTCGCCACCGCTCCCTGCGAATGATGCTTCAACGTGAGACGTCGACAACATGATGCAGCTCCTGTCTGGACGGTATCCCCCTCCGATATTGCAGCAACAAGTCTGTCACTGTTGCCCGTATCACAATCAACCCACGCCGCGAGCGACGGCCCCGTGCACGCAACCGGGCTCACACCGGCAGATACGCGCCCGTCGCCTGATCAAGAACCGTCAGCTCGCCCAACGCAATGTCAAAGTGCGTGCCATAAAGCGATAGGCGACCGGCGCGTTCCTGCTCCAAGACAAACGGAAATGTCCTAAGGTTTGCCAGCGAGACATTGATCGCCTCGCGCTCCAATTTTTCAACCAACACGTGCCGCATGTCGCCCTGGTGCGTAACCGTCAATTCGGCCCGTGCGTGATCGAGCATCGACATCCAGCGGCTGATGAACTGCGCTTCGGTTTGCTTCGTCCGGTTGCCGTCGAGGGCTGCCTTGATCCCCCCGCACCCCGAATGGCCCATGATGACGATATGCTTGACCCGCAAATTAAGTACTGCAAACTCCAGTGCTGCCGACACACCATGGAAGCCGCCGCCAGTTTCATAGGGCGGAATCAAATTGGCGACGTTGCGCACCACAAACAACTCACCGGGCATTGCCGAAAAAATTGTCTCGGGGTCGCACCGGCTATCGCAGCACGACACGATCATCACGTCGGGGTTTTGGCCGTTGCTCGCGAGGTCTTCGTAATGGCCACGATTGTTGTCAAAATGCCGAAAACGAAATCGCAGGTACCGGTCTTTCAAATGCTCTGGAAAGCTGGCCAGTTTCTGGCGTTCAGCCGTATCCATTTTTTCTGCCATGTGTTCTTGTTCTTTATTTTGCGAGGAATGTTTTCGGCTGAGCGACCGACTGCTTCGTCACGTCGTCGGCGTCATCCCCAGATCTCACATCGCAGGCCCTTAACATCCGTTACGGGACGCTCGGGAAAACAGCGCGCACTCCCCTTAAATAGTCGCACAGCCGACCACGAGTTCACCGCCGCGTCGAGCAGATCGTCCGGGCCAGCCTGCTTACGTTTCAACCAAACCGGCGGTTGCAGGAACGTCGGGTTATACCCCGCTCCCGTCAGTAGTGAGCGCCGCAAGTCGAGCCCCGGCGCGTTCGGCTGTGACTTGACCTTCTTTGCCCATGCAAGCGGCCGCCACCCGTTGAGCGCTGCAAACGCAACCTCGGGATGGACCTCGCGTATGCGCTGCTGAACGTCCGGGGTCATCGCGGCATCAACCTCGCGTATTTTTGGAAACAGGTTGAACGCCTGCTTGGAAATCTTGCGCTGCGGTTCCGATGTCTGAAATGCGATGTCACACGCGCGCCGGTAATCAGGCTCCATCACGGCTGCCCGCGATGGCACCGCAAATACCGCCGATCGTCTGTCACCCAGCACCGTCCGCGCTGCCACGTCGGCTTCGCGACCGCCCGGCCCAATCCGATCCGGCAGGCCGATTGGAATATCGACCGCAATCATCGCCACCGGCAGGGCCAGCACCTCAGCAAAGGTTCGCAAAACCATCATCTGGGCGGACGCAGCATCTTCAACTGGTCTTGTCACAACCAGCCATCCGCCCGGACAACCATCCACACCAGCAACAAGAGTGGTCATCGGACGGTCTCGCCGCCAACAATTCCCGACACGATGGGCCAATCGAGCCGCGTCGATCGTCGCGGTAGCGCTGACGGCAGCAAAGCATCGGCCGCACCGCTACCGTGCAACACCGCATCGACACCAGCCGTCGCAAACGCGAGAGCCCGTGCGACATCGCCGTTTCGATTTTCAAGCCACGCCGACAGCACAAGCGCGGCAAACAAGTCACCCGTCCCGTGCGGCGCACGTTGCCGCCGCGCAACCGAAGTCGTCACGACTTCGCCGCGTGCCGACATGACATTCAACAGCTGACCAGCCCGCACCGAAGGCACCGAGGTTGCAAACGTCGCCACGCCGTTGATGGCCGCACGGACAGCATCCACTTGTGATCGAACATCGATGCCCGATAAAAACGACAATTCGAAGCGATTTGGCGTCGTCAAGTCGGCTGTAGGAACAAGTCGGGAGCCGATCGCTCCGGCCGCTTCGGCGTCGATATAGAGCCCCTTTGGATCGTCCCCCAGCACCGGATCGCATAGATACGTGACCGTGCCCGAAGCGTTGAGCGCCCTAATTCGCGACACGGCCTCCGCCGCAAACGAAACATGGGCCGCTGTCGGCAGATAACCCGTCAGTACCCCGTCGATCCCGCTAAGCCAGCCATTGTCGGCCAGCGCATCAAGCATTGCGGCCAACAGCGTTGGTTCGATCCGGGTTCCCGCCGTATGCGCATGGCCTGGGTGGTTTGATAACACGACTGTCGGCAGCCCAATCACCTCGTGTCCCAACGCTTGCAGCGCTGGCACGATGATCGAAAGGCCAACCGTGCCGCGCGCTACCTGAGACGAGATCGCTAGAATCCGAGCCATGCTTGCCGTGTTGTAAGATGCCGGTCGCCACAGCCCTGTGTCAGGGCCGACGCGATCGTTAGTCGTTCTGTCGGCTTCCTACTACATCAGCCCATTGTCGGCTTGCGATGCTTTTCCCCCTGGCTAATGTGCGCGCCAGGTCGGCAGGTATTTCGTCGACCAGGAGCGCCAACCATGAATATTCGTCCGCGCCGCAGCGTACTTTATATGCCCGGCGCGAACCAACGCGCGCTCGACAAGGCCAGAACGCTGCCAGCCGACGCGCTCATTCTCGACCTGGAAGATTCAGTCGCGCCGGAAGCCAAACCGCAGGCCCGCGATAACGTCTGTGCCGCCGTCGCGTCGAAGGCCTACGGTTCGCGTGAGCTGATCATCCGCGTCAATGCACTCGAAACGCCATGGGGCACCGCCGATCTGTTGGCCGCCGCCCGCGCCGAGCCCGACGCAATTCTGGTCCCGAAGGTGTCCCAGCCCGGCGACATCGTCAGCGCCGCGAAAGTCCTGAAGGCCGCCGGTGCCGTCGACAAAACGCGGCTGTGGGCCATGATTGAAACGCCGATGTCGGTTCTCAACGCTCGCGAAATCGCCGCGACCGCCGTCGACCCAGAAAACCGCATGTCGTGCCTCGTCCTCGGCACCAATGATTTATTGAAAGAAAGCCGCGCGCGCATGACGGAGAACCGCTTTGCGGTGGTCCCATGGCTGGCGATGTCCGTGCTCGCCGCCCGCGCCTATGGGCTCGATGTCGTTGACGGCGTCTACAATGACTTCAAAGACGAACGCGGATTTCGCGCCGAATGCGAGCACGGTCGCACCGTCGGCATGGACGGCAAGACGTTGATCCACCCGAGCCAGGTCGAGCCGTGCAACGAGATCTTTTCCCCAACGTCTGACGAAGTGCACTGGTCGGGCAAAATCATCGCCGCGTTCGCCGAGCCCGAAAACGAGAAGAAGGGCGTCATCACCGTTGACGGCCGCATGGTCGAACGTCTCCACCTTGTCATGGCAAAGCGCACGGTCGCGATCGCAAGAGCGGTGGCTGAGATGTCGCTTGATGAGGCGGCCGCCGGCCGCAGCTAACCGGTTTGGCAAGCCCTGTCTCAAGATCAAGCTGGCCGCAGCCGACCGCTGCAGCTCAAACTTCGACTTCGTGCTCCTCGGCGAACCGCGCCAAGTTCTGTCGCAAATTGGGGTCAGCTGCAGCCAGCCGTTGGGTCAAGAACGCTTCGATCTTGCGGGCATCGAGGGACAAGATCATCGTCTTGACCGGGCCAATTGATGCTGGCGCCATCGACACCGACCGGAAGCCCAGCCCGATCAGCGCCATCGCCTCAAGCGGACGGCCAGCCATTTCACCACACAGCGTCACGGGCACACCAAACTCACGGGCAGATTCAATAAGTGATTTCAACGCTCTAAGTGGGGCAACGGACAGTGCGTCATAGCGGCTACCTACCCGCGCATTCGTGCGGTCGGCCGCGAAAAAAAACTGCATTAAGTCGTTGGAGCCGACCGAGATGAAATCGACCCGAGGCAACAGCTGATCAAGTTCGAACAGCAGCGATGGAACTTCGAGCATCGCTCCGATGCGCACAGTGGTCGGACATTCGTAAGCGCGACGCAGTTTCATGATCTCGTATTCCTTGTCGATCAGCGCGCGGATCGCCGTCATCTCGCGCGCCTCCGACACCATCGGGATCATGATCGACAGCTCGCGCCCCGCCGCCGCACGTAAAAACGCCCGCACTTGCGTCCGAAATAGCGCCGGTCGGTCGAGCGACATCCGGATCGCCCGCCAGCCCATAGCCGGGTTCTCCTCCTGCGTCTGGCGAAGGTACGGCAGCACTTTATCGCCGCCAATGTCGAGCGCGCGAAACACCACGGGCTTGTCGCCAGCTTCCGTCACCACCGCGCGGTAGGTCGCGAGCTGCCGGTCGAGCCGTGGCAGCGTTTCTGCCAACATGAATTGCAATTCCGTCCGGAATAGCCCGATCCCGTCCGCGCCCGACTGCGTGAAGTGCGCCATATCGACGAGCAGCCCAGCGTTCATCAACATTTTGATGCGCTGGCCATCGCGCGTAATCGCTGGCACGTCGCGCAGCGTGTCATACTGGCGTTGCCGCTTGGCGCGGAACCGCACCTTGTCGGAATAGGCCGCGATCACTTCGGGGCCCGGCCTTAGATGAACCTCACCACCGACGGCATCGACGATGATCGCATCCCCCGCGTTCACCCGGTCAACGACCCCCATTGCTTGTCCAACGGCGGCAATGCCAAGCGCCTTCGCTACAATCGCGACGTGGCTCTGGCTTGATCCGTCTTCAAGCACCAACCCGCGGAGCTTTGTCCGGTCGTAATCCAGCAATTCGGCCGGCCCCATCGTCCGGGCAACCACGATCGCGTCATTGGGCAGGTTGCCACCATCGCCGCGGCTTGTTCGTCCCGCCAGCACGCGCATCAGCCGGTCCGAAAGATCGTCGAGATCGCGCTGTCGCTCAGTGAATACCGGATCGTTGTGCCGCGTCATCCGCACACGCGTCGCATTCTGCACACGCTCGACGGCCGCTTCAGCCGTTAGCCCGCTTTCGACCGCTTCGCTGAGACGTCGCTTCCAACCTTTATCGTGCGCCAGCATCCGGAACGCTTCGAGCACGTCTCGGTGTTCGCCAGCCGCCGGCAGTTGATCCTGGTCGAGCATGTCATCAAGAGATGCCCGCAGTTCATTGATTGCGGTTTCAAGCCGGGCCAGTTCTTCAACCGGGTTGTCAGACATGAGCTGCGTTACGGCGATCCGCTGCTCGTGAAAGACAACGCGGCCCAACGCAATCCCCTCAGCAATGCCGGCGCCCGTTAGCACCGCCGACATCGATCGAGACACTTCGATTGCTGTTCCAGCCCCCGCCGCCGCGCCCGACACGAGTTGCTCGGCGACAATCATCGCCGTCGATTGCAGAACCTCGATGTCCTCATCCGAGTATTCTTTTGGCGTCCGGTTCTGGACGACGAGCACGCCAATTAACTGGCCACTCCTCTGAACGGGAACCGCCAGCAGCGAATGGTAGATGTCTTCGCCGGTTTCAGGCCGATAGGAAAACGACGGGTGGCTCGACGCCTCCGGCTCGTTGATCGTCAGCCCCGTTTCAGCGCAGCGCCCGACGAGCCCTTCGCCCTTCTTCAGGCGTGTGGTGTGGACCGCTTCTGGCTGAAGACCCTCGCTCGCGTAAAGTTCGAGCGAACCGTCTTGCCGCTTGAGGTAAATCGAACAAACCTCGGCGACCATCACGCCCGCGATCTGCCGGACGATTTTGTCGAGACGCGACTGCCCGTCGCCAGCCCCAGCCATGATCTCGCGCAACCGGCGCATAATGACGCGCAGCGCCGGCTCTGCTGGCGAAATGCTGCCGTCGTCGGTGCGCCGTATTTGCATGACCCTGCTGCTATCGTTGTGCCGCACGCGCTGCTGGGCCTGAAGGCCGCTTGCCGTTTTCGACCCTCAGGTTCGCCCATGGCGCACGTGCCTATCGGCCTCCTCCGGCCGAAGGCGTAATAAAGGGTTTGGCGGTTATCGAGCCGACGTCAAGCGCGGACATCAAGGCGCGCGGCAATGCCACTGGCGAAAAATCTGACGGTCAAGGTTTATGGCGCATCCATGCCATAAACCGTGTGCAAGGTCCGCACCGCGAGCTCAGCATAGGCAGCGTCGATCAACACCGAGATTTTGATCTCCGACGTCGAGATTGCGATGATGTTGATGCCTTTCTCGGCCAACGCCGTGAACATCTTGGCAGCAACCCCGGCGTGGCTCCTCATGCCCACGCCGATCACCGAGACCTTCACCACATCGGCGCTGGCGGCCACGTCGAAATAGCCGATGTCGGCCTTCGCGTGTTTCAAAACCTCGAGCGCGCGAGGCAGCTCGGCTGCTTGGACCGTGAACGTCATATCGGTCGACTTCCCGTCCGGCGCCACGTTTTGCACGATCATGTCGACATTGACGTTGGCATCGGCCAACGGCCCAAAGATGCGTGCCGCGATCCCCGGCTTGTCGGAGACTTTGAGCAATGTAACCTTGGCTTCGTCCTTGGCATACGCAATGCCGCTCACGACCTGCTGTTCCATGATCTCATCCTCGTCACAAACGACCGTACCGATGTTCTCCAGGTGTCCGGGGCGCACAGCTTGCATGGCGTCGGGCGCCACGAAGCTCGACAGCACGCGCACCTTCATTTTGTGCACCATCGCCAGCTCGACCGACCGCGTTTGAAGCACTTTCGATCCAAGCGACGCCATCTCCAACATCTCTTCGTAGGAGACCTTCGGCAGCCGCCGCGCTTTGGGCACGATCCGCGGGTCGGTCGTATAAACCCCATCGACGTCCGTATAAATGTCGCACACGTCCGCCTTGAGCGCGATGGCGAGCGCAACCGCGCTGGTGTCAGAGCCCCCGCGGCCAAGCGTTGAAACGCGATTGCCGACCGGCTCCACGCCCTGAAATCCGGTGACAACGGCGACTTCGCCGCTGGCGACGCGCGCCCGGATCGTGTCGGCGGGGATGTCGAGAATGCGCGCCGACCCGTGTGCGTCGCTGCTGATGATCGGCACTTGCCAACCCTGCCAAGACCGGGCCTTGAGACCCATCGATTGCAGCACAATCGCAAGCAGCCCAGCCGTCACCTGTTCACCGGTCGCAACGACAGCATCGTACTCGCGCGCGTCAGGTAAAATCGACGCGTCACGCACCCAAGCAACGAGCTGGTTCGTCACGCCCGACATCGCCGAGACGACGACCGCGACGTGATTGCCAGCGTCAGCCTCGCGCTTGACGTGCGCCGCGACGTTTCGGATGCGTTCGAGATCAGCAACCGACGTGCCGCCGAATTTCATGACGACGACGGCCATCAGTTGGTCCTGTTCGTGCCTGTGTGATGCCACGATTGATCAGCGCGGCTGCATACAAGGCTCCCGCTCGCGCCGCAACCGCCCCGCTCACGGGGGTTGGGCCCACTTCAAAAGCCGAGCTGGCCTCGTGAGCCGCTTCGCGCTATGGCCGTGCCGCAGTTGATCAGATGGCGGCCGCTTAGCGCTGACGATCCAGCTCATCCGCGCCGATCCGCACGTAGGAACCCCACATGAACATCCACGAGTACCAAGCCAAGGAACTCTATCGCCAATACGGCGTCCCGACTGGCATGGGCTTTCCAGCGTTCACGGTCGATGAGGCGGTCACGGCTGCAGCCAAACTTCCAGGACCGGTATGGGTCGTCAAAGCACAGATCCACGCTGGTGGACGCGGCAAGGGCAAGTTCAAAGAAGCCGCCGGCGGCGGCAAAGGGGGCGTGCGTATCGCCAAGTCTGTGGCAGAAGTTCACGATGCCGCCATGCAGATGCTCGGCAACACCCTCATCACCGCGCAAACCGGCGATGTAGGCCGCAAGGTCAACCGGCTTTACGTTGAGCAAGGCTCGGCCATCGACCGCGAATTGTATCTGTCTGCCGTTGTCGACCGCGCATCCTCGCGCGTCTCGTTCATCGTCAGTCAGGCTGGCGGCATGGACATCGAACAGGTCGCCCACGATACGCCCGAAAAAATCGTCACCCTCTCGATCGACCCCGCCTCGGGCTATCAGGCCTTCCACGGCCGCAGAATCGCGTTCGCGCTCGGCCTAAAGGGTGGTCAAATCAACGACTGCGTCGCCCTCGTCGGCAACCTCTACCGAATGTTTATCGAAAAAGACATGAGCCTGCTCGAGATCAACCCGCTCGTTGTCACCACCGAAGGCAAGCTGATCTGTCTCGACGGCAAGATGGACTTCGATAGCAACGCGCTCTACCGCCACCCCGAAATCGTCTCCTACCGCGACCTCGACGAAGAAGACCCGATGGAGATCGAGGCGTCTAAGCACGACCTTGCTTTCATCAAGCTGGACGGCACGATCGGATGCCTCGTCAACGGCGCAGGCCTCGCCATGGCCACGATGGACATCATCAAGCTCTACGGAATGGAGCCAGCTAACTTCCTCGATGTCGGCGGTGGTGCGAGCAAAGAAAAGGTACAGGCAGCCTTCAAGCTGATCCTCGCCGACAAGGCCGTTAAAGGCATCCTCGTCAATATCTTCGGCGGCATCATGCGCTGCGATATCATCGCCGAAGGCGTGATCGCAGCCGCGCGAGAGTTGTCGGTGACGGTGCCGCTCGTCGTACGCCTCGAAGGGACCAACGTTGAGCTCGGCAAGAAAATCTTGTCTGAGTCTGGCCTCGCCATTGTTGCTGCCGATAACCTTGCCGACGCCGCCAAGAAGATCACGGATGCCGTGCGCGCGGCTGGTTGACCATCAGCCACGCCACGCGCGCACATTAAGCGATCACCATCGCCGCGGGACCCCGTCAAGCGGCTCGAACAAGGGTCTGAGCCGCTTCCTCGGCCGTCACCTCAAACCAACTTAGTTCATGTCGGCCGAAGGTGTGGATCATCGCGCAGTCGGCCGCGTCCATGCCCCGACAAATGACGACCCGCCCGATGCGGGGAACGTTGTGGCGCGCGTCAAACGTCCACCATCTACCCGATAGGTAGACCTCAACCCACGCGTTATAATCCATCGGCGCTGGATTATACGGCACGCCAATATCGCCCATGTATCCGTTGCAATACCGCGCCGGAATATTCATCGCTCGGCATAGTGCGATGGCCAAGTGGGCAAAGTCGCGACACACGCCGATTCCTTGCGTTTGAGCACTCGCCGCCGTTCGCGTAGCGGACGCATGGGGATATGAAAAGACCAAATGATTGTGGACGTAGTCCATGATGGCCTGCACCCGCGACCAGCCGGGCGGCACGGCGCTAAACCGAGCCCAGGCAAAGTCGCCCAAAAGGTCGCTTTCACAATAACGGCTTGGCTTCAAATACCTCAAAACTTCTGACGGCAACCGATCGACCATCACTTCGACGGCGTCCAGGTCAACAGGATCAGCCGCATCACTGACATCGATCAGGCAACTGGAGTAGATCCGTGTCGCGCCGATGGCCAACACGCCGCGGTTGACGCGGTTCAAAAACGCGTCGCTGTCAGGAACCAAAACCACATGTGGCGATGTCGAAATGACTTCGGCCGACTTTAGGTCCGGTTGCCGTTCGGTTTCGACCATCAGCTTCAAAAATACAGGTGTCGGTTGCTGGCAGGAGATTGTGATATCGAAGCCGATTTTCAGTAACATAAGCAAACCTTTCACCTAGGAAGCGAAGCTTAGCTATGGGGCTGCCAATCGCAAACGACCGTGCCGGACGCCGACAACCGACAACGTTCACGGTGGCGAGCGGTTCCTTGATCGGACGAGTTAAAGCGTCCCGTTGTCGAGCCTAAATCGCCACGACGGCCCGCTCGTTTCATTACCGTCTAAGCTACCGCACTCCCGCCGCCCCGTCCCACATAACCTGAACTTATCGCGCACGGCAGAAAACCATACTTCTACTAATCGCTATCTTCGGGTACGTCAGGTTCACAAAGATTTCGAGCCCGGCGCGAGAACCGCCGAAGCACCATCAGGAGATGCATTATGGCTGACGGTAACGGTTGTCCGGTTGCACACGCTGGCAAGGGCCCAGTCGCGACGTTCAAAGTCCGATCGAACAAGGACTGGTGGCCCAACCAGCTCAACTTAAAGATCCTTCACCAGAATTCAGCCCTCCCAGACCCGATGGGCGAAGCGTTTAATTATGCGGATGAATTCAAGAAGATCGACTACCCCGCCCTTAAGGCTGATCTCAACGCTTTGATGACCGATAGCCAGCCGTGGTGGCCAGCTGACTACGGCCACTACGGTCCGTTTTTTATCCGCATGGCTTGGCATGCCGCTGGCACATACCGCACCGCCGATGGTCGCGGCGGCGCTGGAGCTGGTTCGCAACGGTTTGCTCCGCTCAACAGCTGGCCAGATAACGCCAACCTCGACAAAGCGCGCCGCCTTCTGTGGCCGATCAAGCAGAAGTACGGCAACAAGATCTCATGGGCCGACTTGCTCGTGTTGACCGGCAACGTCGCGATCGAATCGATGGGCGGCAAGACGTTTGGCTTTGGCGGCGGCCGCCCCGACATCTGGGAGCCCGAGGAAGATATCTACTGGGGCACCGAAGAAACCTGGCTCGGCGACACCCGCTACACCGGCGACCGCGAGCTCGAAATGCCGCTCGCCGCAGTTCAAATGGGATTGATCTACGTCAACCCGCAAGGTCCCAACGGCCGCCCCGACCCCTTGGCGTCCGGCCGCGACATCCGCGAGACGTTCGCCCGCATGGCCATGAATGACGAAGAGACCGTCGCGCTGACCGCTGGCGGCCACACGTTCGGCAAGTCCCACGGCGCGAGCCTCGAGTCGCACGTTGGCCCCGACCCGGAGGCCGGTTCCATTGAACTACAAGGTCTCGGCTGGATGAGCCGTTACGGCTCTGGCAGGGGCGGCGACACGATCACCAGCGGCATCGAAGGTGCTTGGACGCCAACCCCGACCAAGTGGGACAACAGCTATTTCTACGTGCTGTTTGGCTACGATTGGGAACTGACAAAGAGCCCAGCTGGCGCGTGGCAGTGGGCGGCTAAAAACCTCGCTGAAAAAGACATGGCGCCCGCCGCTCACGATGCGGCCAAGCGCGAACCGCTCATGATGACGACCGCCGACATGGCGATGCGCATGGATCCCGCTTACGAAAAAGTCTCGCGTCATTTCCATAAAAACCCAGACGCGTTCGCCGACGCCTTTGCGCGAGCGTGGTTTAAGCTGACCCACCGCGATATGGGCCCACGCGTTTGCTACCTCGGCCCTGAAGTCCCAGCCGAAGTGCTGATCTGGCAGGACCCCGTGCCCGAGGCAGACCATGAGCCGATCGCCATCGCCGAAATCGAAGCCCTTAAAACCAAAATCCTAGCCTCGGGCCTCAGCGTTAGCGAACTCGTCACGACGGCGTGGTCCGCGGCGTCCAGCTATCGTGGTTCTGATAAGCGCGGCGGCGCCAATGGCGCCCGCGTGCGCCTAGCCCCCCAGAAAGATTGGGAGGTGAACCAACCAGCCGAACTCGCCAAAGTCATCGGCAAGCTCGAGATCATCCAGTCGGCTTTCAATTCCGCCCAAACCGGCAACACGCGCCTGTCGCTTGCCGATCTGATCGTTCTTGCCGGTAATGCCGCCGTCGAGAAGGCTGCCGCGAATGGCGGGCACGCGATCAAGGTCCCGTTCACGCCCGGCCGTACCGATGCAACGCAAGACCAGACCGACGTCGACTCGTTTGCCGTGATGGAGCCGATTGCCGATGGCTTCCGCAATTACTTGAAGTCGGGCTATTCCGCATCGGCTGAAGAATTGCTGATCGACAAGGCGCAGTTGCTGACTTTGACCGCGCCGGAGATGACCGTGCTGATCGGCGGCCTCCGCGTGGTTGGCGCCAACACGAGCGACGCAAAACATGGCGTCTTCACCAAGCGCAGTGACACGCTCTCAAACGACTTCTTCGTCAACTTGCTCGACATGGCGACCGAGTGGAAGCCCGTGACCGAACGTGCGGACGTGTTCGAGGGCCGCGATCGCAAGACAGGAGCAGTCTCCTGGACGGCCACTCGCGTCGACCTCGTGTTCGGCTCGAACTCACAGTTACGAGCGCTATCTGAGGTCTATGCCCAAAGTGACAGTCAGGCGAAGTTTGTCCGTGACTTCGTGAAAGCCTGGACCAAGGTCATGAACGCCGATCGTTTCGACATTCAGGAGTTAAAAGCGGCCGCTTAACGCCGAACGCAGTGCAATCAAGAGCAGCCCGGATTGGCATGGCCCCATCCGGGCTGCATCGTGTTCAATCACGCTTTCGCCGCCGCGCGCGCCCACGCCGTGGCGGGACAGCTGCGATCTGCCAGCCGTCTTCGTAAACGATAGCGCCAGTGTGGCGCTCCGTGAGTTCCCAAACGCCGTAGCCGCCTTCGCGCACAATCGCCGCCATGTCGCGGGCTCGTGCAATACATTCGCGTGCCTGCGGCTTGAACCAACAGACGGCCAACGGGCAAACGCAAGTGTGACCCGACCGCGATACATCGCCAAGCTCGACTGTAACAAAACTGCAAATGAACCTCTTCAAATGACAAATGCATCGGCGCGGTCGATCACGAGATCGTCTAGGTACCCGAACTTATGACAACCGCCCTCCAAATCATTGCCTTTCAGGCCGTATGGCTCGCTTGCGCTTTGGGCGCATCGGCTGGCACCAACTGGCCGGGGGTCGCTGCCGCCTCCGCCCTCGTAACTTGGCATCTCGTCACGTCAAACAACGCCGCCCGCGCCGCAGTTCCTCTCGTGGCAGCTGGGCTGCTCGGCGCATTGACCGAATCCGCGCTCGTCTTAACGGGGCTCATCGCTTTCAACGCAGCGATTGCACCCTGGCCGGTCCCGCCTTGGATTATCGCACTGTGGATCGCCTTCGCGACGACGCTGCCGGTTCTCGGTCCAATCGTCGGCCCGTCGGCAGCATCCAGTTGGCCATGGGCCGCTGGCGCCCTCGGGCTGATCGCTGGACCCATTGCCTATATTGCCGGTGAACGTCTGGGTGCTCTGACGCCCGCGCCGGGGCACCCGGGCCAATGGTGGATCGCCATCGCTGCAATCGCCGTCATCTGGGCAATCGCGACGCCGCTCCTTCTGGCGGTGGAAGCGCGCTGGGGTCGTCCACGAACGCCGACAGGCTAATCGGCTCCCGGCCGATCGAGCTTCGCGGTGGCAGTTGACCCCACTGCCAACGGCGCAACAACGCGACGTTGATCGACACCCGACAATCAACGCCCATTGGGCCATGACGATCGATCGCCGCTTGGCGCGATCAGTCTCTTCGCCTAAGACCGTCGCCGCAGCGGCACAACGCGCTGCAACGGTACGACGGGTTCGAACTGCCCCCGTTCCAGCAACTCAACGTTCCACGCCCAGTCACAGGATCCACGGCCCATGGCAATACTCATCGATGCAAACACAAAAGTCATTTGCCAGGGACTGACGGGCGCGCAGGGCACGTTCCACACGAAATCAGCAAAAGCCTACGGCACGGCCTGCGTTGGCGGTGTGACGCCGGGCAAGGGCGGCACCAAGCACCCCGACGCTGAACTGGCCGACGTCCCCCTATTCAACACCGTCGCCGAGGCCGTCGCAGCGACTGGCGCCAATGCCAGCGCGATCTATGTCCCGCCCCCGTTTGCCGCCGACGCCATCATGGAAGCCATCGACGCCGAATTGCCGCTGATCATTTGCATCACCGAGGGCATTCCCGTCATGGACATGATCCGCGTCAAGCGCGCGCTCGAAGGTTCAAAATCGCGTCTAATCGGGCCAAACTGCCCTGGCGTTTTAACGCCCGGCCAGTGCAAAATCGGCATCATGCCGGGCAACATCTTCAAGCACGGCAGCGTTGGCGTCGTATCCCGTTCCGGTACGCTAACCTACGAAGCCGTTAAGCAGACAACGGACGCCGGGCTCGGCCAGACGACCGCCGTCGGCATCGGCGGCGACCCGGTCAAAGGCACCGAATTTATCGACATTCTCGACTTGTTCCTGTCCGACCCAGAAACGAAATCGATCATTATGATCGGCGAAATCGGCGGTTCAGCTGAGGAAGACGCCTGTGATTGGCTGATCGGCGAGGCCAAAAAGGGCCGCAAGAAGCCGATGGCAGGCTTCATCGCCGGTTCAACCGCCCCTCCAGGCCGCCGAATGGGCCACGCTGGCGCAATCATCTCAGGTGGCAAGGGCGCGGCCAGCGACAAGTTTGAAGCGATGCGCAAGGCTGGCATCGCGATCGCCGACAGTCCCGCCTCGCTCGGCACAACGCTGGCTAAGGCATTAGGTTAATACGATCAGCCCGCAGGAACGTGGTGATGCTAATCGGCACGCTCTGATACGGTCAAAGACCTGCCTTGCAACCTTTGGCGGTCTTATACCTGCGACAAAGGTGTACTACATAATCAGAAGTGTCTGGTGCGCCGCAGCATGGCCGTGTTCGCGTGGCTGTGGTGGCACGGTGAGAACCTACGCCGGTGGGCGGCTGTTTGCGAATGCGCCTGATTAAGGCTCGCGTTCCAAATCACCGCGTCGCTTGCGTCACAACAGGAACCGAGATGTCCCGGCAAGCGCTTAACGCCCAGTTTCTCCAAACGTCTTTTCTATCCGGCACAAACGCAGCGTATATTGAAGAACTCCAGGCCCAATACGAGAGCAACCCGGGCTCCGTCGGCGACGAGTGGCGGCACTTCTTCGAGAGCTTAAAAGAAGAACGCACGGCCATATCAGCTCCGACCGAGCCGACCTGGGGTACGCCGCTTGAAGCGTTGACCAACAACGGTGACCTGGTCGCGGCGCTGACGAGCGACTGGGGCGGCGTTGAAAAGCGCGTCCGCAGCCGTGTGGCCGAGCAGGCCCAAGCCTATGGCGTCGACATGTCGCCCGCCGCCTCGATGCGAGCCACGCAGGATAGCATTCGCGCGTTGATGTTAATCCGCGCCTACCGGATGATGGGCCACTACGCTGCCGATCTCGATCCATTGAAAATTGACGAACGACGGCTGCACAAAGAGCTGAAGCCCGAAACCTATGGCTTCACCGACGCCGACCTCGACCGGCCGATCTTCCTCGACCGCGTGTTAGGCCTCGATACGGCGACCATGCGCCAGATCGTGACGATCCTTCGTCGCACGTATTGCCAGCACATCGGATATCAGTACGCCCATATCTCCAATCCGGTCCAAAAAGCATGGATTCAAGAGCGCATCGAGGGCGAAGAGAAGGACATCCGCTTCACCAGCGAGGGCAAGAAGGCGATCCTCAACAAACTGATTGAGGCCGAGTCGTTCGAAAAGTTCATCGACATCAAGTACACGGGCACCAAGCGCTTCGGGCTTGACGGCGGCGAATCAATGGTTCCCGCACTCGAGCAGATCATCAAACGGGGCGGCCAGCTCGGCGTCCGCGAGATCACAATGGGGATGGCCCACCGTGGCCGCCTCAACGTTCTCGCTCAGGTCATGAGCAAGCCGCACCGCGCGATTTTCAAAGAGTTCCAGGGCGGGTCGTTCAAGCCGGACGATGTCGAAGGCTCAGGCGACGTCAAATATCACCTTGGCGCATCGTCCGACCGCATGTTCGACGGCAACAACGTCCACCTGTCTTTGACAGCCAACCCGTCTCACCTCGAAATCGTTGACCCTGTTGTCCTTGGCAAAGTCCGCGCCAAACAAGACCAGCACGGCTGCAAGCCCGACGACCGCACTTCGGTCATGCCGCTGCTGATCCACGGCGACGCGGCGTTCGCCGGTCAAGGCGTAGTGGCCGAATGTTTCGGATTGTCGGGCCTCAAAGGTCACCGCACCGGCGGGTCGATCCATTTCGTGATCAACAACCAAATCGGCTTCACGACCAACCCCCGATACTCGCGGTCCTCGCCCTACTGTTCAGACGTGGCGCTGATGATCGAAGCGCCGATCTTCCACGTCAACGGCGACGATCCAGAAGCCGTTGTGCACGTTGCCAAAATCGCGACCGAGTTCCGGCAGAAGTTCCAAAAGCCTGTCGTCATCGACATGTTTTGCTACCGCCGGTATGGCCACAACGAGAGCGACGAGCCAGCGTTCACCCAGCCGTTGATGTACAAAAAGATCAAGTCGCATCCAGGCGTTGTTGAGACGTATTCAAAGAAGCTCATCGACGAAGGCGTTGTGTCGGCCGAGGAAGTCGATGGAATGAAGGGCAACTTCCGCGCCCATCTCGATAAGGAATTTGCCGAAAGCACCAGCTATCGGCCAAACAAAGCCGATTGGCTCGATGGCCGATGGTCGGGTCTGTCACTCGCCGACGATGAGGCCCGTCGTGGGGTCACAGGCGTTGAACTCCATCGGCTCAAACGGATTGGCGAAGCAGTTACGACAATCCCAGCTGATTTCCGCGCCCATAAAACCGTCGCGCGCCTTCTCGAAAAGCGCCGCGAGATGGTCGATAGCGGCACCGGCGTCGATTGGGGTCTTGCTGAGCACCTCGCTTTTGGAACGCTTGCCGCAGAGGGCTATCCCATCCGCCTGTCCGGCCAAGACGTGGAACGCGGCACGTTTTCGCAACGCCACTCCGTGCTGATCGACCAGGACGACGAACGCCGCTACACGCCCTTGAAGCACGTGGCGCCCGATCAGGCCCGCTTCGAAGTCATCAACTCGATGCTATCGGAAGAAGCCGTACTTGGCTTCGAGTATGGCTATTCGCTGTCCGAACCGATGGCGCTAACGTGTTGGGAAGCTCAGTTCGGTGACTTTGCCAACGGCGCGCAAGTCATCTTCGACCAGTTCCTGTCGTCGGGCGAACGCAAGTGGCTGCGCATGTCCGGCCTCGTTTGCCTATTGCCGCATGGCTATGAAGGGCAAGGTCCCGAGCACTCGTCGGCCAGACTTGAGCGCTTCTTACAATCTTCGGCCGAAGACAATTGGCAAGTCGCGTACTGCACGACACCTGCGAACTATTTCCACATTTTGCGGCGGCAAATCCACCGCAAATTCCGTAAGCCGTTGATTCTAATGACGCCCAAGTCGCTGTTGCGCCATAAGCGGGTCATCTCTCGCCTCGATGAGTTCGCCAACGGCACGACGTTCCATCGCGTCCTCCACGACGACGCCCAAACAAACCCGGATGGGTCGTTGGAGTTGAAGCCGGACCGCGAGATCAAGCGCGTGGTCCTATCAACCGGTAAAGTCTACTATGACCTTCTCGACGCGCGCGACAAACAGGGTCTGTCAGACGTCTACCTGATGCGCGTTGAACAGTTGTACCCGTTCC
The DNA here is from genome assembly GCA_038329675.1 of Hyphomicrobiales bacterium. Lineage (GTDB taxonomy): Bacteria > Pseudomonadota > Alphaproteobacteria > Rhizobiales > Hyphomicrobiaceae > JANXVY01. Next base: position 29,554 of record JBBQNE010000003.1, read on the forward strand.
CCGCTCGCTCATTGATCCATGAACTCGGTCGGTTCCCCAACGCAGATATCGTTTGGTGCCAGGAGGAGCCCAAGAACATGGGCTCATGGACCTTTATCGAGCCGAACCTTGAATGGGTGCTGGCCCATATTGAAGGCAAGGTAAAACGCGCTCGCTTTGCCGGCCGCTCGGCCGCCGCTTCAACGGCAACCGGGCTGCTATCTCGTCATAATCAAGAACAGGCGACGCTTGTTATTGAGGCCCTGACGGGCTGACAGAGAGCAACCAGGGCACGGCACGACGAGACCGCGATATCTCGAACGCGCCGCGCCGAACATAAAAGTTCATCCCGAAAATCTAAGGGGTGAAAGTCTAGGGCTGAGATAAAGGGACGAGAGATGGCGATCGAAATCCGAGTGCCCACCATGGGCGAGAGCGTCAGCGAAGCGACGGTTGGCAATTGGTTTAAAAAAGTCGGCGATGCGATCGCTGCCGACGAAGTCATTGCGGAACTGGAAACTGATAAGGTCGCTGTAGAGGTACGCGCACCGTCAGCTGGCGTGCTGGCCGAAATCACGGCTGCCAAGGGCGTAACGGTCGGCGCTGGAGCTGTCCTCGGCCAGATCCGCGAGGGAGCAGCCAATGCCGACGCTCCTGCTACTGCGCCGGTAGCAAAAGAGCCACCTGCGCCCGCGCCGTTACCCGCAGCGACATCCGCGCCCTCCGCTGCGCCTCAGCCCGTCCCAGCAGCGGCTAACGGCGCGCCATCGTCCAACGGCGGCGCCTCGATGCCTGCATCGCCGGCCGCCCGTAAAGCCATCGCCGAAGCTGGTCTTGACGTTGCCGATGTTGCTGGCTCGGGCCGTCGCGGACAAGTCTTGAAATCCGACGTTGCGACCGCCTCTGCCGCTCAGGTCCGGGCGACCTCAGGTGCCGTGGCCGCCTATGCGCCCTCGCCGCAGCTGCCCGTCCCCGCGCAGCAATTGCGTGTGCCGTCGACGGGCCTTGATTCCGAGCGCGAACAACGCGTTCCGATGACCCGACTGCGCCAAACGATCGCGCGCCGTCTAAAGGACGCTCAAAATAACGCAGCCATGCTGACGACGTTCAACGACGTCGACATGAGCGCCGTCATGGCGTTGCGCGCGCAATACAAAGACGCCTTCGAGAAGCGCCACGGCGTTAAGCTCGGCTTTATGGGTTTCTTCGTGAAGGCCTGCATCCAGGCCTTAAAAGAGATCCCCGCCGTCAACGGCGAGATCGACGGCGGCGATGTCATTTACAAGAATTATTACCACATCGGCGTCGCAGTCGGGACCGATAAGGGGCTCGTCGTGCCGGTCGTGCGCGATGCTGACCAACTGTCGCTCGCCGCAATCGAATCCAAAATTGGCGACTACGGCCGTAAAGCCCGCGACGGCAAGCTCGGCATCGCGGACATGCAAGGTGGCACGTTCACCATCACGAATGGCGGTGTTTACGGCTCGCTCATGTCGACGCCGATCCTCAACGCCCCACAGTCGGGTATTTTAGGAATGCACCGCATCGAAGAGCGGCCCGTCGTTCGCAACGGAACAGTCGTGGCCCGGCCGATGATGTATCTCGCACTGTCTTACGACCACCGCATCGTCGACGGCAAAGAGGCCGTAACGTTCCTTGTGCGCGTCAAGGACTGCCTCGAAGACCCACATCGCTTCATGCTCGAAGTCTGACCCCCATTAACTGGGCACTGCGAAGAGCCCAGTTCCATTCTTGTTTTTCGATTGAGATACGGCTGACATGACCTACGACGTCATCGTGATTGGTTCAGGCCCCGGCGGCTACGTTTGCGCAATTCGCGCCAGCCAGCTCGGCAAAAAAGTCGCCATCGTCGAAAAGCGCGCGACCCATGGCGGCACGTGCCTCAACGTCGGCTGCATTCCCTCCAAAGCTCTGTTGCACGCCTCGGAGTGCTACGACGAAGCAAACCATGCTTTTTCTGAAATGGGCATCGGCGTCACCCCGACGCTCGATCTCGACAAGATGCAGGGCTACAAATCCGAGGGCGTGAAGGGCAACGTCGACGGCGTGGCGTTCCTTTTGAAGAAGAATAAGATCGACGCCCATCACGGGACTGGCCGGGTCGTTGCGGCTGGCAAGGTCGAGGTCACCAAGTCCGACGGCACCATAGCCGTGCTCGACACCAAGGCGATCGTCATTGCGACGGGTTCGGACGTCGCCCGTCTCCCCGGCGTTGAAATTGACGAAAAAACGGTCGTTTCATCTACCGGGGCGCTAGACCTGCCCACCGTGCCCAAACGCCTGCTGATCGTCGGCGCTGGCGTGATCGGCCTGGAACTCGGGTCGGTTTGGAGGCGCCTTGGCGCAGAAGTGACCGTGATCGAATACCTCGACCGCATTCTGCCCGGCATGGATGCCGACGTCGCGTCGAGCTTTCAAAAAATTCTTGTCAAGCAAGGCATGGATTTCAAACTGTCGAAAAAAGTCACGAAGGTCGAAAAGTCAGGCGCGGGCTGTATCGTCACCGTTGAACCGTCCGCTGGCGGAGATCCCGTAACGATCAATGCTGACGTGGTCCTCGTGGCCATTGGCCGCGTGCCCTACACCGACGGGCTCGGGCTCGCTGAAGTCGGCGTCGCCATGGACAATCGAAAGCGCATTATCGTTGACCATCACTTCACGACCAACGTGCCAGGCGTTTATGCCATTGGCGACGTTATCGCTGGCCCGATGCTCGCACACAAGGCTGAGGACGAAGGCGTGGCACTGGCCGAAATGTTGGCCGGTCAGGCTGGCCATGTAAATTACGAGGTGATCCCAAATGTCATCTACACTGCGCCTGAAGTCGCAAGCGTTGGAAAAACTGAAGAAGATTTGAAAACGGCCGGAGTTGCATACAAAGTCGGGAAGTTCCCGTTCCTCGCCAACGGCAGAGCCAAGGTCAACCGGACAACCGACGGCTTTGTCAAAGTTCTGGCCGACGCTGGAACCGACCGCGTGCTGGGCGTCCATATCATTGGTGCACACGCTGGCGAACTGATCGGCGAAGCCTCTGTCATAATGGAATTTGGCGGCTCAGCTGAGGATTTGGCCCGCACGTGCCATGCGCATCCAACGCTGACCGAAGCCGTCAAAGAGGCTGCCCTTGCCGTTGATAAGCGCGCGCTCCACATGTGAGAAGGGACGGTGGCCGGGCTGAGCCAAAACCAGTCGAGTTGACCTGCTTACGATCTCTTTCTAGACCATACCCGGCTGCGATCCACCCTTGGGCGGAGATGAGTTTCAGCGGCCGTTCAGACGGGCTGGCGCAAACCCGCGTTGTAACATCGTCGATCGAGAGGCCGTCCCATGAGATTTCTAGTTTCCGTCTTGACGCTATTTGCTGGCATCGGCATCGGCTCTTATCTTTACCTCACGGGGAAACTGCCAGCCTACCTGCCGCAAAACATCAAACAGGTGATGACCGGCAAGCCCGAAGCTAGTGCGGGCCAGTTTAAAGGCAACATTCGCGCCGAGCTGCTGGCGCCATCGCGACCTGCTGACACATTCCGCGACATTAAGCTGTTGGAGCCGTTTGGCTTCGTCGACAGCAATAGCGTTCACTGGGACGTGTCATCTGGCTACATCAGCAACGGCGCATCGATCCCGCCAACGCTGTGGCCCGTTGTCGGTGGGCCACTCGACGGCCCCTACCGTGATGCCGCTGTCATTCACGACTATTATTGTGACAAACGCACCCGCTCGAGCGACGACACGCACCGGATGTTTTATGAAGCAGCTGTCGCGCGAGGGACAAGCCCGAACATTGCTTCGACGATGTACATGGGCATCATCTTTGGTGGGCCACGGTGGGTGACGCCGCCACCGTCCAAAGCTGGCTTCACGTTAGCTCAGGCTTCGCCGCCCAAAGTTGATAACGGCCTTGTGAATAAAGAAGCGACACCGGAGCAGAAAAAGGCTGCAGAGGACCTCAAGGCTTGGATTGAGAAAGAAAAGCCCACTCTCGAACAAATCAAGAAGCGCGCTGAGGAACTTCGGGTGCAAACGGGAGTTAGTCAGCCGCGGTAAACCAACCGCGGTAAACAACCGCGGTAAATAAGCGACGTACAATTATATAAAGAGCCACCTGACCAGGACGGCTCTTTTTTATTGGGCACGGCGTGTCGCGACCGGTCTATCCCGTGCTAGCAAACGTTATCCTGACTTACGGTTGAGCAATGTCTGCTCAACGCGCGCCATGAAATCTAGTCGCCAGCCATTCGGGACCACCGGACACATGACCGCAATCGTAGCTTATCTTGCGACACTCATTTTTTTTCTGGCGGTTGATTTCGTCTGGCTGAGCTACGTCGCGACGACATATTATCGCTCGCAAATCGGCCATCTCTTGGCCGACAACTTCAACATTCCCGCAGCCGTTCTTTTTTATGCCGTCTACGTCATCGGCGTCGTTTACTTCGCGGTGCTACCGGCGCTTGCCTCCGGCGGCGTGATGAAGGCATTGATGCTTGGCGCCCTGTTTGGCTTCTTCTGCTACGCAACATACGACATGACCAACCTCGCCACCCTTAAGGGCTGGCCGCTCCAGTTGTCATTGGTCGATATGGCCTGGGGCACGGTCTTGACTGCCACGTCCGCAGCGTTCGGCGCATTCATCGCAGGGCGCTTTACCTGAGACGCACAGACTATAGCTTGCTGTGACCACCAGCGCGTCTTGGATGGGCAGCATCGTAGACCTTCAGCAGTCGCTCGCGATCAACCTCGGTGTAAACCTGCGTCGTCGATAGCGAAGCATGCCCAAGTAATTCCTGGATCTGCCGAAGATCAGCCCCCGCCGATAGCAAGTGCGTCGCAAACGAATGGCGCAAAGCATGCGGTGTTGCAGTATCGGGCAATTTCAGCTCCTCACGCAGTCGTTCAATTCTCAGCTGAACGACCCGGGGCGAAAGCGGCCCCCCTTTCTCGCCAAGAAATAGCGGCGTGTCCGGCTGATGCGGGTACGGGCACCAGTCGAGATAGCGTTGAACCGCAGCAATTGTCTGCGGTAGCGTTGGCACGATGCGCTCTTTCTGCCCCTTGCCCATGATCCGCAGCGTGTCGCGATGCTGTGTCGGTCGGTCCGCGTATGATAATCCCAACGCTTCAGAAATGCGAAGTCCCGCCCCATAAAGCAGCAGCAAAATCGCGACATCGCGGGCCGCCACCCAATCGGCCTTAAGGTTGCCAACTGACGAGATAAGTTCGCGAGCTTTCTCAATCGTCAGCGGCTTTGGGACCCCATGGGGCAGACGCGGCCGACCAACCAGACGGACTTTGCGGTTAACGATCCTGCCGGATTTTTCGAGCCAATCGAAAAATGAACGCAACGCGCTAATCGTCCGCGCCAGCGACCGACTTCCAGCGCCTTCTCGGCGCCGCGATGCTAAAAATCCCCGGAACGTTTTGACGTCGACATGCCCAAGGTCTTCCAGCGTCGGCGGGCGACACAGCGTGCGCTGGAGATAGACAATAAATTGTCGGAGGTCGCGTTCATAAGCAACGAGCGTTAGGTCGGCGGCGCCGCGCTCGTGCGTGAGATGATCAAGCCATGCCGAGCTGTGACCTAACAATTCGGGTTCGATCACCAGATCGATTACATCGTCGGTGTTTGTTTGCATCGGGCGCCGCCAATCGCGAATCACCCAACGACTATAGGCGATCGCGTTAGCGCGTCGGCACTGGCTTCTCGCCGCGGTAATCGTAAAATCCTCGTTGTGTTTTGCGCCCAAGCCATCCCGCTTCGACGTATTTTACAAGGAGCGGGCACGGCCGATACTTACTATCCGACAACCCGTCGTGAAGAACCTGCATGATCGACAAACATGTATCGAGCCCGATGAAGTCGGCCAGCTCCAGCGGTCCCATCGGGTGATTGGCGCCCAGCTTCATCGCCTTGTCGATCGCATCGACCGTCCCAACACCCTCATACAACGTATAAACGGCCTCATTGATCATCGGCAGTAGGATGCGGTTCACGATGAAGGCTGGGAAGTCTTCGCTGATAGCGGTCGCTTTACCGAGGCTCTCGACGAACTTCCGGGCAATGACGAACGTCGCTTCCTCGGTAGCGATGCCGCGGATCAATTCCACGAGTTCCATCAACGGAACCGGGTTCATAAAGTGCATACCGATGAACCGTTCCGGCCTGTCGGTGGTCGAGGCGAGGCGGGTAATCGAGATCGACGACGTGTTGGATGCGACCATCGCGGACGGCTTAAGCCGCGGACAGAGGTCTTTGAAGATGCGGTGCTTGATGGCTTCGTTTTCTGTTGCCGCTTCGATGACGAGATCGCAGGCCGCCATCGCATCATAATCGGCCGCAAAACCGATCCGCGCCATTGCATGTCGGGCATCGTCGGCTTGCAACAGGCCCTTTTTGACCTGCCGACCCATGTTTTTTTCAATCAACCCGACGCTGGTATCGAACGCTTCGCGCTTAAGATCGGACACCAACACATCGTAGCCAGCAAGCGCCACGACGTGGGCGATGCCCGAACCCATTTGGCCCGCGCCTATGACGCCGACGAGTTTGACCGGCAGCCCAGCCTGCGTCGCAGCGGTCGTTCTGGGACGATCGATCACTTTAGCATCCATCTCGCGTTCCCCGTTGAAGTCAAAGACCGGCGCGTTTCAATTCCGCATCGAGTTCTGGCACTGCTGTGAACAGATCAGCGACCAGCCCGTAGTCAGCGACCTGGAAAATCGGCGCATCGCCGTCTTTGTTGATCGCCACGATGACTTTGCTGTCCTTCATGCCGGCGAGGTGCTGGATCGCGCCGGAGATGCCAACAGCGACGTAAAGTTCGGGAGCGACAACTTTGCCAGTCTGCCCGACTTGCCAGTCGTTGGGTGCAAAACCGGCGTCGACGGCCGCGCGCGATGCCCCCATCGCCGCGCCGAGCGTATCGGCCAACGGCGCGATGTAAGTATCGAAGTTCTCGCTGTTTCCGATGCCGCGCCCACCCGAAACGACAATCTTTGCCGCTGTGAGTTCCGGCCGGTCGGATTTGGTGAGTTCCGCGCCCTGAAACGAGGATAATCCAGCGGTTGGAGGCAGGTCCTTCAACGTGTTGATCGTCGCTGACCCGCCCCCGGCAGCCGCCGAAAATGCCGCTGTTCGAACCGTCACGACCTTCTTTGCGTCCTGAGATTTGACCGTCTGGATCGCATTGCCAGCATAAATCGGCCGCTCAAACGTATCGGGGGCAACGACCGCTGAAATGTCTGATATTTGCATCACATCAAGGAGCGCCGCGACACGAGGCATCACGTTTTTGCCAGCGGTCGTACCCGCAGCAACGACTGCATCGAAGTCGCCCATGAGCGACACAACGAGCGCCGCCACATCCTCAGCCATGCCGTGCGCGTATTGCGGCGCATCAGCGATGTGAACCTTCGCAACGCCGTCGAAGGCGGCCGCCTCGTCTGCCGCCGCGCGACACTCGTGACCAGCAACGAGAATGTGAACATCGGGCGACATCGCGAGTGCGGCCGTCAGCGCCTTTGCGGTGGCGCTACCAAGGGCATTATTCGTGTGATCTGCAAGCAGAAGGACAGCCATTACAAGACCCCAGCTTCGGTTTTGAGTTTGTTCACGAGTTCACCAACGCTACCGACCTTAATGCCAGCCTTTCGCTTCGACGGCTCGGTCGTTTTGAGCACTTGCAAACGCGGAGCAATATCGACGCCAAAATCGGTAGGCGTTTTGATCTCCAGCGGCTTCTTCTTTGCTTTCATGATGTTTGGCAGCGAAGGGTAACGCGGTTCGTTCAAGCGCAGGTCGGTCGTGACGATCGCCGGCAAGTTTAATTTGACCGTTTCCAGGCCCCCGTCGACTTCCCGCGTCACCAGGACGACGTCAGCTTCAGCCACGACCTTTGAAGCGAACGTGCCCTGCGGCCAGCCGAGAAGCGCAGCGAGCATCTGGCCCGTTTGGTTGCAATCATCGTCGATAGCCTGTTTGCCCATCACGACCAGCCGAGGCTGCTCAGCCAGGACAATCGCTTTTAAAATCTTGGCGACGGCGAGCGGCTCAATTGCCTGGTTGTCGGGGGTCTCAACCAGTATTGCACGGTCGGCGCCGAACGCGAGTGCGCTGCGCAGTGTGTCCTGCGCTTTCGTTGGTCCAATCGAGACGACGATGATTTCGGTCGCCGTGCCTTTTTCTTTGAGGCGCACGGCCTCTTCAACCGCAATTTCATCAAACGGGTTCATCGACATTTTGACGTTGGCCAGTTCAATGCCTGACCCGTCCGACTTGACGCGGATCTTAACGTTGTAATCAACGACACGCTTCACGGGCACGAGGATCTTCATCACTTGCTCCACGGTTGGCGGGCGGACGGGCAGAACCGCGCGGACGGCGAACCCACGTGGGTTGCGGTCGTTAAACACGGGGGCTGAGCGCGTCGCTTTTGATTTCGCATCTGCGAGAAGCGTAGATTTCGCGCGTGCCGCCGTCAACGCTCCTCAACGACAGACTGCTTCATCGCGTAGCGGCATAGTTTACGTTTACGTCAACCTGTGTGGAAAAGCTGTGCTGGCGCAACGCGGGCACGGTCGCCAGATCATCGGGTTTTACCCGGCACCCATAGCACGTCCAGCCGACCAAGATTGTTGACGTAACGGCTCGCGACGAACAGGTGGTCAGACAAGCGGTTGACATACTGCAACGCCGCTTCGCTGACCGGCTCACCCGGCATTTGAGCTAATTCGACCATGAGTCGCTCGGCGCGGCGGCTAATGGTCCGGGCAATATGCAGCGCCGCAGCCGCCGCCGTGCCACCTGGCAAAACGAAGGAGCGGAGAGGCTCTAAGCTCTCATTCATCCAGTCGATTTCGGTCTCAAGCCGCTTAACTTGACCCGGCGTCATCCGCAGCGGTTCGTATTCAATTTTTTGCCCGCGGTCTGGAACGCACAGGTCCGCACCGAGGTCGAACAGATCGTTTTGGATGGCAAACAACATGGCGTCGATACGTGCAAGGTCTGGATCGTTTGGGCCTGATTTGTCCGCCCCAGTACCGTGAGAACCGGCTGCAATATCCTGCCCAAGGTGGATGCGGGCTAGCCCCAACGTCGAATTCGCCTCATCCACCGTTCCGTAAGCAGCGATTCGGAGCGATGTTTTGGGGACCCGTTCCCCGCTGCCAAGCGCAGTCGTGCCGTCATCACCCGTCCGAGTATAGATCCGGTTTAGCACGACCATTAAGCGTTCCCCCGGGTGAGATAGACGAACAGCATAATCACGATGATCGCCACGAACTGAAGCCCGATGCGCCACCGCATAAATTTTTGGCTGAGATTTGCATCGTTACCCTTCAACAACGTGCGCAGCCCGAGAAACAGAACGACGGCGACTGCAACGGTCGCAACCGTGGTCATATGAAAGGCGATCGAGCTAGCGTTCATTGGGGCTCACTGGTCGGGCCAAGCTTGGCGCCTGGTGGGTTTCTCATGACGATACATTAACCGCAACCGGTCCACTATCGCGATAGATTTGCCGTATTTATCCATCAGACGAATCAGGGTGGAACTCAGGATCGGTAGAGTTCGTCGATTTTGAACGCCACGGGGACACGGCCGGATGACAAGGGTGCCGCCGATAGGATCGGCTCTAGCGGTAACGGCGATCGTCTTAGCGGACTGCATGGTTGCGTCCCGCTTCATACCTGCGTCGACGGCGATCGCTCAAGAGGTATCAAAGCAAAGCCCCATCGCGATCGACGGAGCGTCCCTCGATGCGCGTCAAAAACTTGAATTGCGTCAATCGGAACTCGATGAAGCCGAGCGTCGCGCAAAATCTATCCAAACCAACGTCACCGACATCGTGGAAGAGCGCGAGAAATTAAGCGCGCGACTTCAAGAGACCGCAACGCTCATTCAAAAAAGCGAAGGCCGGTTGACGGCGACCGAAGAAAAATTGACGGGCTTGGAGCGGCAGGAAGGCGTGGTCCGGCAATCCCTAGAAAAGAACAAAGATAAGATCGTCAAGCTGATGGCCGCACTGCAGCGGATGGGGCGCAACCCGCCGCCAGTGCTCTACACTCAGCGCAACGATGCTTTGCAGATGGTCCGTAGCGCGATGCTGGTCGCGTCAGCATTTCCAGAGTTGCGCAAGGACGCGAATGAACTTGCCCAAAAGCTCGGCGACTTGATCGGCGTCAAACAGGCAATTGCTGCCGAGCGCGATCTGTTACGCACAGAAACGCAGCGCCTTGGAGACGCCCGGACCCGCCTGGCGGGATTGATGGAAACAAAAAAGAAGTCACTTGCTGAGCGCCAGGGCGAACTCGAGCAGGTCCGAAAAGCTGCAGCCGAACTATCTCGAGGTGTCGGCGACCTGAACGACCTGATCGGTAAGCTCGACCAAGCCGTTGCCGCCAACACTGGGCTTGGGGCCTATGACGCCGACGCAAAAAGGTCGGCGTCGGAAACGACCATAACAGTGGCAGCCGGACCGTCGGCGGCCATCGTCAAGCCTCAGGTACCCGCTGGCAATAAAACACTCGAGGTAGCAGCACTCAATCCGCCACCGCCAAGCGTGATCAAACCGACGATTGTTGAACTGGCGCCCAAGTCGGCGCTTGGAGCGGGAGCGGCCAGCCGCCTGCAGCCCGCCATCCCGTTTCAATTAGCCAAAGCTCGGTTACCGATGCCAGCGCAAGGTAAACGCGTGTTAACGTTTGGTGACAAGACCCAGTACGGCGGGCAATCCAAGGGTGTCGTCGTTGAAACCCGTTCGGGCGCGCAAGTCACATCGCCGTGCGATGGCTGGGTCGTCTACGCTGGCGAATTTCGCAGTTACGGCCAACTCTTGATCATCAACGCTGGCAATGGTTATCATGTACTCTTGGCTGGAATGTCGCAAATCGACGTTCAGCCGGGTCAATTCGTTTTGGCAGCTGAGCCGGTCGGTACGATGTCGGGCCGTCCGCAACCAAAAAATTCCCAGGACGGGCAATCAAGTGCACCGGTCCTATACGTAGAGTTTCGCAAGGACGGCAGACCCATCGATCCTGACCCATGGTGGGCCGAGGGTCATCGAAAGGTACAAGGATAATGCGCAAGACAGACATCGCGTTTTGGTCGTTCCTGTCGATGACTGCGCTGGCGGGCGCAACGACAGTGTTCAACTTGACCCGCGCGCATTCAGCGACACCGTCACCCAACTCGGAATTGTACCGTCAGCTCGATCTGTTCGGCGATGTGTTAGAGCGGGTGCGCTCGGACTACGTCGAGAAGCCTGAAGATAGCCAGCTCATCGAATCGGCGATCAACGGCATGTTGACCTCGCTTGATCCTCATTCGTCCTACATGTCAGCCAAAAGCTTCCGGGACATGCAAGTCCAGACCCGCGGTGAATTCGGCGGGCTTGGGATCGAAGTGACGATGGAGACCGGCGTCATTAAGGTCGTCTCGCCGATTGACGATACACCGGCCTACAAGGCGGGTGTTATGGCCAATGACTTGATCACCCACCTCGACAACGAGTCGATTACCGGACTGACGCTTGAGCAGGCCGTCGAAAAAATGCGCGGGCCGGTCAACACGCCGATCAGCCTCACGATCATTCGCAAGGGCAAGGAAGATCCGTTCGACCTTAAGGTCACTCGCGACGTGATCAAGATTAACCCCGTCAAAGCTCGCGCCGAGAACGACGTTGCCTATGTGAAGGTCTCGACGTTCAACGAGCAGACCCACGCGAGTTTAGTGCGGTCTATCGATGTGCTGAAGAAGCAGATCGGTAAGGACTTGAAGGGCTACGTGATCGATCTCCGCAATAATCCGGGCGGATTGCTCGACCAAGCGGTCGCCATGTCCGACGACTTCCTGGAGAAGGGCGCGATCGTTTTGACCAAAGGCCGCAACGGTGAGGAGACCCAGCGGGCACAGGCTCAGCCGGGCGACATCACCGACGGCAAGCGTGTTGTCGTGCTGATCAATGGTGGTTCTGCATCGGCTTCAGAAATTGTCGCCGGCGCACTCCAGGATCACAAACGAGCAACGGTCGTTGGAACGCGTTCGTTCGGTAAGGGCTCAGTCCAGACCATCATCCCGCTCGGCCCAAATGGAGCAATTCGTCTCACGACCGCTCGCTACTACACGCCGTCTAACCGATCGATCCAGGCCAAAGGCATCGACCCCGATATCGTCGTCGAACCGGAGCTGCCCGAGGAATTGAAGGCGAAGGTAGCTGTGTACGATAAGAGCCGGGGCGAAGCGAGCCTTCCTCGCCACCTGAAGAATAAGGAAGAGAAGGACAAAACCAAGAAGGAAGAGTCGGGCTCGTCGGCTTACGTTCCCAAGGAGCCGGAGAAGGATACCCAGCTTCAATACGCGCTGGGGCTCATTCGCGGAACGATTACGCAGGCCAAGGCAGTCGACATCAAGCCAGCCGATGAGACGCCAGGCGAGGCCAAGAAGCCAGTCCCCAACTGACCGCCGTCAGCATGATCTGTGAAATGCAACGGGCATCCTATGTGGTGCCCGTTCGCATGTCAGTCGCATTACTAAACTGACGCTGGGGTTCCCTGGGGTTCCTATGAGTGGCAACACCGCCAACGCCGACACGACAGCACTTGGATATCGGCCGTGTGTTGGCGCGATGATCGTCAATCGCGTCGGCCTCGTTTGGGTCGGCCGCCGGTTTGATGCGCCAGGCGACGCCGAGGGCGGCGGGACGTGGTGGCAAATGCCCCAAGGCGGCGTGGACGACGGGGAAGATGCGGCGGTGGCCGTATATCGGGAGATCGCCGAAGAAACTGGGATTCGATCGGTCGACATGATCGATGAAATCGGCGGTCCTTACGCATATGACCTCCCCGCGCACTTGATAGGCAAAGTCTGGGGCGGCCGATATCGCGGACAGCGGCAGCGCTGGTTCGCGCTGAGGTTTACCGGTGACGATACGGAAGTTGATCTTTCGGCACCGGGCCACCAGCCGGAATTCGACGCCTGGAGATGGGTCGAGCGATCCGAGTTGTTAGAGCTGATCGTCCCTTTCAAGCGCGATGTATATTGCCGTGTTCTTGCCGATGCAGCGCGATTGAAGCTTTAGGACGTCTGGCGTTTTTCGACGGGTGGCCCACGTGGGGGCGCGCTTGGCGGTCAGAACGACTTGATGAGCCGCAAAACACCAGCAACGACAGGGTCATATAGCCTGTCGCCAAAGCGCGCTGCGACCCCGCCGATGACTGCAATGGTCATCCACGTCGCAGCGCGGGCAAAAACCCGACCATAATTTGTGGCAACGCTGATCTCAACGACTTGATCGGGCAACATAAGGTCGCTCGATTGCCCGGACGCCTCGACGGTGCGCGCTGACATCAACATCTGCAGCCGGTGTCGCCCCGATTTCAGCGGTGTTACCGACCAATGCCACTGCGCAAAATCAGAGCCAGGATCGGCGGAGGACCCAATCCACTGCGTTTCACGCGAAGCGCCGTCGATGATAAAGCCGCCATCGGGAGCCCGCAGTTTTACAGAAAGCGTCGGCGCGATGGGGTTCTCGTTCGGATTGAATGTACGATCAAGGCTCTCAATGAGCGCAAGTGCATCGGCTTTGGCCAGACGCACCTCTACGTCGGCGGGAACCTGAGCGCGCATCCGGCGCGGCACGTTTTTGGCGAGTACGTTTGTCACTAGCTGATCGGCAATGGTCTTGTCGATTGGCGCGCGGGGCTGCTGCCGATCCCCTGTTCCGCCGCGAGTTCCTTGTTCTGCCTGCACCTCCTCGATTGGATTCCGAGACGGTGCCTGAAGACCGTCATACGTCGCCTGCACGCCGTCTGACGGCATCTCTGCGGCAACACCGTGGTCGATCAAAATGCGGGGCTGGGAGCCGACATCAAATCCGTCCGCCGAGCCCAGGGCAGTTTGATCGGTCGGGTAAAACGCATTCGAATCGCCGCCAAACGGATCAGCTGGAGATAGGCCTGTGTAGTGCGGCAGCGGCGGGGGGGATTGTGGGGTCACCGACCAATTGGGGGCGATCGGGGCGTTGTTGGGCTCAGCCCAGCTATCGCCGGCAGACCCACCGGCGTTCGATGGAGACGGCAACGGCGGAGGCACAGGTTGCAGCCATGCTGGGCCAACGGGTGCGGGCCAACGGTTGCCAGGTTCTGGCATCGGCCTGCGTGCAACGGCCATCGGTGGCGCCGGTTCGAGATACGAACTTTCGGCCGGTGCTGGAGGTGGCAGATAGGTCTCCGACGGCCAAGGCACGGTGACATCGTGCCGAAAGTCCTGCACCGCAGGGTCCCGTTCCCCCGAGCCGTTGTCGCCTAAGCTTTGCTCGCCGAAACCTTGCTCACCTGAACCCGGATCAGCCGTGGCGTGATAACCAACGGCGTCTGCGCCGTCCGGTTCTATGACGTCTGAGGGCGGAAAATGACGCAGCTTATGATCCGTAATCGTGTCGAAGTCCGAGCCACCGTAAACCGGCATGAGGAGGTCCTCAGCCTCAGGAGCCGGGTGAAACGGCTCACCCTGAGCCGCTGCGAGTTCGGCCGTGACTGCAGTTCGCAACTCTTCGCTTGTGGTGGCAGACCTCAAACGCGGCTCGGTGACTGGTTGGTTGGCTGTCTCCGACGCGCGGATCGTTTGTGATGCGATGGCATCATGGGGCGGCGCGTCCTGCGGGGGCGAGACAGGCAGAGCACCGCGCCTGGCAGCCGGAGACGGAGCCAAACCCGGCATAGTTCGTGTCTGGACGCGCGCGCGTGCGTTAGCGAGCACGTCTTCGGCATCGGGTTGCGGTGGCGTAGCTAGCGCCCGCTGCAAGGCCTTGATCGCTTCTTCAAATGTCAAACCCTGCGCGCGAAGCATGTGCGCAGCCGACGATTTGCCATCTCCAACGATCGCTGCAAGAACAATCGCACCGTTAATTTCGCGCCGACGACCCTGGCTCGCGGCCGCGGCTGCGGCCTCAAGGATGCGTCGCAAATTGGGTTCGACCTGTAACTGATCGAGAGACATTCCCTGATTTTGCGTTGGCAAACCGCCCAAAAACTGCGCGATATCAGCCTTCAGTAGCGATCGGTCAATATGACTGGCATCCAGCACTTGCACAGCATCGCCATCGTCGGTCAACGCCAGTAAGAGGTGCTCAAGGCTGACCGCGCCGTGGTGTTGGGTGCGCGCGAACTCGGCCGCTAACGCTAGCGTTGAGGCCAGCCGCTGCGACATCGGGATGCGCCGAAGGTCCTCTGCGATTGCGGCCATTCCAACCCCTCTGTCCGGACGTAGCGCGACCAGCTCATCGCCCGTTGCCGTCTACCTTGACCACCGCGCAGCGACCCGCCCCTGAAATAGCGTTGTGGCCGGATCGGCGAACGCCTACACCCACGCGGCTATACAAATCAGCTAAGCCAACCCCGACACCTCAACGTAAGCGCAGAACGGAGACGTCATAATGGCGCATGACGATCGCGATACGCCACACGCCAAAGGGTCTTTCCCCGCCGACAACGCCAGTGAGCCGATCTCTGCGCACGTTCAAGCGCGAATTCTGGCCGAAGCGTTGCCCCACCTCATTCGATACGACGAGCAAACCGTCGTTATCAAGTTTGGTGGTCACGCCATGGGTGACCCGGCTCTGGCGGAATCCTTCGCCAAAGACATCGTCTACCTGAAGTTATCGGGCGTAAACCCGATCGTTGTCCACGGCGGTGGCCCACAGATCCAGGCGATGTTGAAAAAGTTGGAGATCAAGTCCGACTTCGTTCAGGGCCTGCGCGTAACCGACAAGCCGACCGTGGACATCGTCGAGATGGTGCTGGCTGGCGCTATCAACAAGGAAATTGTTACCGCCATCAACCGCCAAGGCGGCAAGGCTGTTGGCATCTGCGGAAAAGATGCGAGCTTGATGATCGCAAAAAAAATCACGCATTTGCCCGATCCGGACTCCAATCTTCTGCGTGCGATCGACATCGGTTATGTGGGTGACCCACTCGAGGTCAATCCGCACATCGTCGACGTGATCTCTAAGTCTGATCTGATACCGGTGATCGCCCCAGTCGCCATGAGCCGCGAGGGTGACACACTCAACGTCAACGCGGACACATTCGCCAGCGCCCTCGCCGCGCGCATGAAGGCCAAACGATTGCTTCTGCTAACCGATGTTCCGGGCGTTCTCGACAAAGATAAGAAGTTGATCCGTCGACTTTCGACGGATGATGCGCGCGAGATGATCAAAAACGGCACAATCACAGGCGGCATGATACCCAAGATTGAAGGTTGCATCGAAGTTGTCGAAGCCGGTGTTGAAGGCGTCGTGATCATCGATGGGCGGGTCAACCATTGTGTGCTGCTTGAACTCTTTACAGAGCACGGCGTCGGCACGCTCGTCGGTCAAAAGCCGCGCGGCAAAAAGCCGGGATCGAGAAGCATTTGATGCCCCCAAATCGTTGGCCGTGCGTTTGCCGGCGAAACGATGAACGTATCGCGGAGGCACCGCTCCGCTGGCACAACGATCCGCCCATCACATCGAACGAAGCCGAGCTTAAATTGACATCAGAATATGACGCATCAAGGGGTAATCGCCCCGCAAGGGTATTCGACGGCGTGGGGGACTATTGATGCAACCGAACCGAAGCTTTGGCCACGTCGACACATGGGTGTTCGACCTCGACAACACGCTCTATCCCTCCGAATGCAATCTGTTTGCGCAGGTCGATCGTCGCATGGGCGAGTTCATTGCTCGGTTCTTGGGCGTTTCTTTCGAACACGCGCGGCATTTGCAGAAGACCTATTATCGCCAATTCGGCACGACGCTGAACGGTCTAATGACGGTCCACAAGATGGACCCAGGTCCGTTCCTCGACTACGTCCACGACATCGATCTGACCGTTGTCGATGAAGCACCAGCGCTGCGAGCAGCTATTGAGCAACTTCCAGGCCGCAAGCTGATTTTTACCAATGGAACGGTTGCTCATGCCGAGCGTGTCGCTGGCAAAATCGGCGTTCTCGATCTGATGGATGGCATCGCCGACATCGTGACGACGGGCTACCGGCCAAAGCCTGGAGCCGATGCTTTCGCAAGCTTTGTTGATCAGCACGCGGTGACGCCGCAATCTGCGGCGATGTTTGAGGACATGCCGCAAAACCTAGAAGTGCCCCATTCACTGGGGATGCGCACGGTGTTGATCCAAGCAACGATGATCGATCATCCTGCCCAGATCGAGGCACGTCAGTGGCAAACGCCACCCGATCACATTCACCATATGGCGCCATGTCTAGAGCGTTTTTTGACGAACTTGACCGCCCGTGGTGGTGCCGTTCAGGAATAAAAGGCAGACAGCCAACCCAGAGCCCTAGGTACCGCGGTGATGCAGCACGCTTTCGAGTTGCGCCAGACGGTCACGTAACCCTGGAACTTCTGCGGCAATTGACAGAGCGGACGTCAGCTCAACCTTAAGCCGCGCTGCCTCCTCGAGGGCCTCTAAGAGAGCCGCATTATGGTTCGCGACGGCCGCGTCAATTTTTGTTTGAAGTTCGGTTTTGGCGCCAACGAGTTTGGCATCCAACGCACTAAGTTCGCTTTCAAGGCGAGCGATCTGTTGCGCACGTTGCGCCAACTCGCTGCGGAGCCGATCGTGCTCAGCTTGGAGCACGTCAAGTGCCGGATTGCTGCCGTGATCGCAAACGGGCGAAATTGTGCTGGAAATAGAACTCATGAAGCCTGCAATTGGTGGTGCGCTCTTGCGTCCCCGCGCAGAAGCGAAGCGCAGTCCGGCAAAAAGGCCAAGCAAAATGCCAACGAATGTAGCGCTGACGATCCACAGCGTCTCGCCCGGCAGGACAGCAAGAACCTGTCGATCGGCGACCCTTGGCAACATCTGCAACGCGAAACCAAACATAACCGCCTCTTCAAATCGGCAGCCACCAGCCCTCGATTGCCAGTCGCCTAGAGATTGATCGGCGGGTTGATTGATCTGCGGATTGGTCCGCGCATTGGTCTGCCCTGGCGGCCGACCACGCCTCTTCTGTCCCCCACCCATCGTACTGGTGGTTTGAGCCCGAACTTACTCAAGCGCAAGCGGGGAGCGTCTGAAGGCCTGACGTTTGCCCCGCTCAGCCGCGGCCAATGTAGGGCATACCCGTCGCCATGATCGTCATGAATTGGACATTGGCCGACAAAGGCAACTCGGCAATTTGAACGATTGCAGATGCGACGTGGGCAACATCCATGCGCGGTTCTTGCTTCCGCGTGCCATCGGGTTGCAAGGCGCCAGCTCCAAAGGCAGCCGTCATGTCGGTTGCCGCGTTGCCGATATCGATCTGGCTGCAAGCAATGTCAAACGCCCGACCCTCCAGCGAGATCGACTTCGTCAGCCCGGTTATGGCGTGTTTGGTCGTTGCGTAAGCGCCGCCGTTCGGCCGGGGGACCTGAGCCGATATCGAACCGTTATTGATGATGCGGCCGCCGATTGGTCGCTGCCGTTTCATGAGCCGGATCGCTTCTCGCGCGCAGTAGAACGCGCCGTTGACGTTGGCATCGACAGTCGAGCGCCATTCCTCACCGGAGACCTCGTCGAGAGGTTTGCTTGGGCCGAAGGTTCCAGCGTTGTTAAACAACACGTCAAGACGGCCGTGCGCCTGCTCGATCGCTGCAAACAGCGCCGCGACGGACGCTTCGTCTGAAACATCCGCTTGAATGACCAAGGTGTGGCCCAAGCGCGCTTCGGCTGCGGTCGCCGTTAACGCATCGAAGCGCCGGCCAGCGAGAACGACGGTCCAACCGTTTGCCGCTAGGGCAATGGCGCAAGATTTGCCAATCCCAGAGCCAGCCCCGGTGACCAGCGCAATTTTGCTCGGCATCATCCACTCCGTGGTTCGGTATGAAACCGTGGCGCAATATGTTCGTTCAACGAAGGCAGGTTACTTTACATTTCGCGCACCCACGAAATCGATTACTTCCCGCAGCCGGAATTGCCCAATACAGCATCCACCGAACACGTGAGCCCGAGAAAGAGCTAAGCCATGAAATTTTTCGTCGATACCGCTGACGTGGCCGAAATCGGCGAACTTGCCGCCACGGGCTTGCTCGACGGCGTGACGACGAACCCGTCGCTGATCGCCAAAACCGGACGCGATTTTAAGACAACGATCGCCGAGATTTGTGCGGTCGTCGAGGGACCCGTTTCGGCCGAGGTCGCCGCGATCGACTATGACGGGATGATTCGCGAGGGTCGGATTCTTGCCAAAATTGCTGACAACGTCGCAGTCAAGGTGCCGCTGACCATGGACGGTCTTAAAGCCTGCCGGACGCTGACGGGCGAGGGCACGATGGTCAACGTCACGTTGTGTTTCACCGCAAACCAAGCGCTATTGGCAGCCAAGGCTGGCGCAACATTCGTGTCTCCGTTCATCGGGCGGCTCGATGACGTCGGGATTGACGGAATGCAGGTCATTCGCGAGATCCGCGCGATTTATGACAACTACGACGATCTCTCCACCGACATTCTCGCAGCCTCGATCCGCACGGTGAACCACGTCAAGGACGCCGCAATCGCAGG
>JBBQNE010000004.1:0-47116 GCA_038329675.1 Hyphomicrobiales bacterium
GATTTGACGATACCCGCGCCCGTCACATCAACGGGACGTTCCGTATCAAGGACGATCCGCGACTTGTCGGTGGCAAACGCGCCATAGCGGAACCCTTTGACGAGCGGTGTGAGCCCACCGTGGCGGGCATTGCCGGTGCCAGGCGGCAAATCAAACGTGACGCCGGACAATTCAACGACGACGCGATAGGGATCAGCCAAGGTGAAGATTTCAGCTGGAACGCCCGCTGATAAGTCAAAGGCGACGATCGAGCGATCTCCATCGCCCGAAACCTGAGCTTGCGTGACTTTCGTTGCATCAGCGTTTGCTGGTCCGCAGGCAATGCCAGCTACGGCGACTTGGCAGGCCATCAAAAGTGCAACGAGGACAATCCTGCGGCGGCTTGATATCGCCAGGACCGATGTCGAACGCCGCGGTTGGTACAACCGCTGCGGCGTGTGCTTCAGTCGCTGGCAGATCGGGACGATCCCGAAACTATCCCCGCTCAAAACGACCTCCGTCATTTTGCCAGCCCGATCCCGACCACCGTCGTCCCTATCGAGATTGCGGACCTCTGTGGCCGAACTCGACCGCTACCCTCACCCCAAACTCCGCGACCGACAACGCCACATCTGCCGCTTGACGTGCCCCAATCCGACGGTTCGCGCAACGGTTCCTCGGCAGTAAGCGGTTGATTTGATGGGCACCCGGGGTCAACGCGTTACATCTGTACACGCAGATTGAATGTCGCTTTAGGGCGCTGCGGTGGCGTATTCATCTTGCGTGGAGGGTCAACGCAGCGTACTGTGGTAACTATGTCATGGTTGGCTGGCGGCGCTTCTCGCGACGCCGCAAAACTGTTCAGCGCGCGCGGATCTCCAGCGGCAGCGCTGAACATCGGTGGATATTTATCCTGCTGGCCATGTGTTGAGTGCGCGTCCCCCGGTCTTGTCGTGGTGCTTAGCACCGTTTGGCGGCTCCGGTGGAACGTGGACGACCGGCGGTTAATGCTGATTTGCGATGCTGGTCCGGGGACATCTTCGGCGAAGGTCCTCGCGGTTCGGGTTAACGGCCCAGAATAACCGTTGAACGCAGATGTGACTGCGCTGCGGGGCCGACCGTGCTGCGCTTCGGCAAGTTGCCATGCGCAATTCGGTTCGGTCTCTTCGGCTGGCTGCCACCGATGCGACCGTTTTTACAATGTCGACCGGCGGGTCCGGTTCCGACGCCAACGATAAGACCGAGATGTTCACCGACGGCTGCACAATGACCATGCAAACCGCCGAGGCCTCAAGCGCCCGGTTGCGGTTCAATGGTGTTTCGCGTGTGGCTGGCAACCGACCACGCGTTGTGGACGGCACGACATGTCGCGTCGGCTGCACCTCCACCAATAAACCGCGCGCCGGACGCCTGTCCGGCAGCGCCAGTGGCCCCAATTGCGGCCCTGGCAATGCTGCTTTGCGGCGCGCCAAGGACAAAATCAAATGTCTAAAACCAACAAGATGCTTATCGATGCCTCCCACCCCGAGGAAACGCGGGTGGTTGTGGTCCGCGATGGCCGCGTAGAGGAATTCGATTTCGAAAGCGCGTCGCGTAAACCGCTTCGCGGCAATATCTATCTCGCCAAAATCACGCGTGTCGAGCCGTCGCTCCAGGCCGCGTTCGTCGAATATGGCGGCAATCGGCATGGGTTCTTGGCGTTCAGCGAGATCCATCCCGACTACTATCAGATCCCGATGGCCGACAGAATCGCGCTTCTGGAAGAGGAGGCGGCCCAGGAAGCCGCTGAGGAGGCCGAAGCTGACGCTCACGCTGAGCGCTTGGCCAAGCGTCGCAGCCGTCAGGGCGCCGACGGGGATGGCGATGAACCGCGCGACAGTGGTGGCCGCGAAACTCAAGCCCGAGATGGCCAATCCCGTGACGGTCGGGGCCGTGGAGGTCGTGGTCGAGATGGCCGGGGGCGTGATGGTCGCCGCAACAATCGCGGTGGCCGCGCTCGCCCGGCCGCTGCATCGAGCGATGAAGCCGATGTGGACGCTGGCGGAACCATCACGGAAGTGCCGGTCGGCGACCATTATGAACCGATTGACCCGCACGATAACGCACATGATGGCGACCTTCGCGGCCATCATGATCACCCTCACGACGATGACCATCACCCTCACGCCGATCACCCTCACGCCGCCGCTTTGGAGCACCGTCACACGGCGAGTGAAGACCGGACGCTGGATGACAAATACGTTGCTGATGGCGATGGGCAATCAGTGGAAGCCGAAACAATCCGGCCTGCCACTCTAGCCGCAGCCGTTCATGGCGCTAGCGATGCGCTCTTTGAAGAGGTCAGCGAGGCTACGGTCGTCGCAAGCGGCTCGGTTCAAGCCGACGATCTTGACGGCCGCGATCCAGATGACGATGACGGCGAAGACGATGACGGCGAACCTGATCGCGACGACGATGACGCCCAAGTCGCTTCAGCTGGCATCGACGATGATGGACGCGATCTGGTCGATGGGGCGGCGCTCGAAATCGACGTGATCGAGCCTGACGGTTTAGAAGACTTGGTCGAGGAAGTCCCACAGCGGCCACGTCGCCGGATGCGATCATATAAGATTCAAGAAGTCATCAAACGCCGCCAAGTCGTCCTGATCCAAGTCGTCAAAGAGGAGCGCGGCAACAAAGGCGCCGCCCTGACGACGTATCTGTCTCTCGCGGGGCGCTACACGGTCTTAATGCCCAACACCGCCCGTGGTGGGGGCATCTCGCGCAAAATTACAAATCCGTCGGATCGCAAGCGTTTGAAGTCGGCCGCCCAGGCACTCGATGTGCCCGAAGGCATGGGCCTTATCGTGCGCACCGCTGGTGCTGCGCGGGAAGCTCAGGATATCAAACGCGACTTTGAATATCTTTTGCGGCTGTGGGAAAACGTTCGCGAATTGACGCTTCAGTCAACCGCGCCAACGCTCGTCTATGAGGAAGGCAACCTCATCAAACGGTCGATCCGCGACCTCTACAATAAAGACATCGACGAGATCGTCGTTGCCGGTGAGACCGGCTACCGCGAAGCCAATGACTTCATGCGGATGTTATCACCCTCGCAAGTCCGCAACGTCGTCCACTACGACAGCCACGAGCCGCTACTCGCGCGCTACCGGGTCGAGCAGCAGCTTGCTGCGCTGTTCTCGCCTCAGGTCACGCTGCGCTCTGGCGGCTACATCGTTATCAACCAAACCGAAGCGCTGGTTGCCATCGACGTCAACTCCGGCAAATCGACCCGCGAGTATTCAATTGAAGAAACCGCGCTCAATACGAACTTGGAGGCGGCCGAAGAAGTTGCCCGCCAGGTCAAGCTGCGCGATCTTGCCGGCCTGATCGTGATCGACTTCATCGACATGGAAGAGAAGCGCAACAATCGCTCCGTGGAACGCTGTCTGAAAGACAGCCTCCGCAACGATCGCGCGCGCATCCAACTCGGCCGCATTTCGCATTTTGGCCTGATGGAAATGAGCCGCCAGCGGCTGCGGACCGGCGTCGTTGAGGGTTCGACGTCGCAATGCCCGCATTGCGAGGGCACCGGCATCATTCGCTCGATCGAAAGCATCTCGCTTGCTGTGTTACGCGGCATCGAAGACGCGTTGATGGGTGGCACGCGGATGGCGCTGATTGCCTACACGACGCCGCAAGTCGCGCTCTATATTTTGAATTCGAAGCGCGGCTACATCATCGACATGGAGGCCCGCCACGGCCTGTCGATTTCGGTGCAGGGCAGCGACAAGCTGCAGGGCGCGAACTTCACGATCGAAAAGGTCGCAGCGGCGATCGAACCGATCCGCCGACGTGCGGTGGCAACGCCGGTCAACATGGAATGGGGCTTTGACGACAGCGACGACCAGCCGGTCGCGCGCGATGTTGACGTGGCCGACATCCGTGATGACGGCGACCGCGACGACACGCGCTTAGACGCACGATCCAATGGTGCTGGGGCAGCGCGCGCGAGCGAAGGACGTTCTAGCGACGCACGGTCTGGCGAAGGCCGTTCTACAGAAGGACGTTCTACCGAAGGACGTTCTACCGAAGGACGTTCTAACGAAGGACGTTCTACCGAAGGACGTTCTACCGAAGGACGGGCCGAAGACGGTAGCGATGGCGAAGCAGGTGGCCGCCGCCGCCGCCGACGTGGCCGCCGCGGCCGTCGCGATGAGCCTGGTGTGAACCCCTCGCGCGCTGTTGTTGACGATTATGGTACGCAGCCGGTTGGCGGGTACGATGGCGAAGAGCCAACAGCTGGTGAAATCGACGTCGGCGGGGCCCACGACGGCGACGACTTGGACAACGCCGCTGAAGCCAACGGGACCTCACGTGGACCGATCGATCGTGAGGGTTCGGTCGAAGACGGCGAGGTTGATGCCGACGGTCGGCCGCGGCGCGGTCGCCGACGGGGTCGCCGTGGCGGTCGCCGGGGTCAAGGTGCTGACCGGTTAGCTGAACGCGGCGGCGAACGAAACCCTGCTCAGGCTGAGGCCACAGCCAACGGCACGGTTATGGCCTATCTTGAAGATGGATCGCTGGCTCCCGTTGCCGACACGCATGCGGTGCATGGGGACGTTCCTGGCGCATCGCACGATAGTCCGGCGCGACGCGGTGCAACACACCAGACGGCGCTGATTCACGGCGATGACGGCGCCGCACACGCGACGAACGGCGCTGGCCTATCAAACGAAGTTAAAGCGCACGCGTCGGCGGTTGATGTCACTGCGGCTGCTGAACATCCCAGCCACCCCGTAGTTAGCGACGATCACGCGCCATCGGCGGCGGCAGCGATGGCTGTCACTGCGCCGATGATGGTTCCCGTTTTCGGCGCTCCGATCGCTGCTGTTCGGGTGCTTGCTGCGGCCATCGTTGCTCAAGAGCCGCCAAAGCCACGTCGAACGACGACCTCAAGCGAACCTGTAATCGAGCGGGTGGTGGTTGGAACGGGCGACGTCGCCGAGCCAGAGCCGACGCCTGCGCCACAACGGCGCGGTTGGTGGCAGCGGAAAGGCTAACGTAGGCCTCGAGCGTATGACCGGGCGGTGGGTCGCACCGCCGCCCGGTTAAGCCATTATTTTATGCAATCCAGATTTCCCCAGCCAGATACGCTGCGGCTGCCCGCGACGTCGGCGCAATGAAAAACGTCTCAGCCGGGCTGCGCTCCGCCACACGACCGCGATCGAGAAACACGATATCGCTCGCCAGTCGGCGCGCTTGCCCAACGTCGTGGGTCACCAAAATGACTTTCGTTCCGTTGGCCACAGTGTTCGTGATCATACCTTCGACGGCAGCTGTGGCGGCCGGGTCCAGGCTCGCTGTTGGTTCGTCAAGAAACAGGACTTCGGGTAGTCCAGCGAGCGCCCTGGCCATGGCGAGGCGTTGCTGCTCCCCGCCCGACAACTGCCGCGCATGTACCTTGGCGAGGTGGGCGAGACCGGCATCTTCAAGCACGGCCGTGGCGGTGCGACGCTGATTGGCCCGTGGCCGGTGCCGCAACACGAAAACGATGTTGTCGATCACCGTGCGCCGCAGCAGCGTTGGGCGCTGAAACACAAGCGCCGATCGGCGGCCAGCCACATCCGCACTTTGTCCAGCGCCCCACGTTACGGTGCCGGTATCGGGCGCGATCAGCCCGTGCAGCACGCGCAACAAAAGGCTCTTGCCCGCCCCGTTGGGCCCCATGATGATCGTCGGGCCGCCGGCTGGAATCGTCAGCGATACACCATCGATCAAGCGACGGTTTTGGCGCACGATGGCAACATCGCGTGCGACGAGCGGGAGTAGTCCGCCGGGAATCGGGGCGAGAGCTGGATCGGCCGTCGGTTTTGGTGCGCGCGCATCTGCGATGGCGGTAGGATTGCGCCTCTCAGCCATGGGACACCGCGCCTTGTGCCGCCTGCCGCATCACCGCAACGCCAGCGTTCACCGCTAGCGCCAGCGCGATTAATACGAGCCCTAACGCTAGCGCTAGCGTGAGTTCGCCCTTGGATGTCTCAAGCGCAATCGCCGTCGTCATGGTGCGTGTTAGCCGGTCGATGTTGCCGCCAACGATAATGACCGCGCCAACTTCGGCAATGGCTCGCCCGAACCCCGCAAGCGCGGATGTCACCAGCGTAAACCGATCCTCATAGATCAACGTCGCGATCGTCTCGCGCGTCGACAGCCGCATCGAGCGGAACCATTCATCGTACTCGCGATAGCGTTCGGCGAGGCTAGCGTGGGCCAGTGCTGCAATCAGCGGCGTGACGATGATGGCCTGCGCAATGATCATCGCCGTTGGCGTGTAGAGCAGGCCCAGGACACCAAGCGGCCCCGACCGCGATAACAGCAGGTAGACGATCAAGCCAACCACAACGGGCGGCAAGCCCATCAGCGCGTTGACGATCGTGATCATGACGCTACGTCCGGGGAAGCGCAACACGGCGAGCGCGGCGCCAAGCGGGATACCGATCGCGCAGCCGATTGCGACCGCGGTCATTGAAACCATCAGAGATAGCGCGACGATTTCATAAAGCCGTCCATCGCCGGAGACGACGAGAGCGAGTGCCGTGCCAAACACGGAGCCGAGATCGGTCATCGGGGCCGGGCGCGGGTTGCAGGACGGGTGGTGGCCAGAGGTGCGGGTTTTAGTTGGCGGCCATGCGCGGGCTCCGGTTTGGACGTCATCGCGGTCTCGATGTTGGGAAACGATGGTGATCGGCGGTCGCTCGTTGCCAGCACGGCGAGGCGCCGACAGCTAAGCTGAGCTCAGCCTTATACCGTTGGAGGAATAACGCACGCGCGCTTGCGCCGCAATCGAGCCCGCACGACGACGGGCGTTGGGCACCCTCAAATGGCTTGGGGCGGCCAATGGGCGTGACGTGTCGCCCGCATTCCAGATTATCCGTGCACCTGTGTGTCTGTGGGACGCTAGACGTGATCCCGCCGCGCGATACGTTATGTGCGGTTCAGTTTATGCGTTTTAGGGGGCGGCATGCCGCGCGATGTCGTCGTGCTGTTCGTGCACGGAATCAACACGACCGATCGAAATTATCACAAACCTCTGCTCGACCGGATTGCACGGCGGCTACCGACCGAAGCGCAGCGCTGCCTCGTCCCGCGCCCTGTATTTTGGGGCGATATCGTTCGCGGGCGCACCGATGAATATCTCTACGATGCGATCAAAGCGGGGAACTTCAAGCCGCACAAGATCCACGGGCTCGCGATTGGCGGCTTGGGCGATGCAGCGGCCTATACTAAGACCGAGCAGATCCACAATTCAGCCTATTACAAAATTCAGGCTGAGTTCCGAAAAGCGCTGGGGGATGTGGCTCAGCCGCCCAACGACGAGCGGCCGCTGGTTGTTATCGCGCACTCGCTTGGCTGTCATATTGCGTCGACCTACGCGTGGGACTTGCACAAGTACAAACACGACGCCAAGCGCCTCAACGCTGATCCTGATCTTGAGCTCAACGTTGACCCGGCTACGCGCCGCTATATCGGCTTGCTTGATTCGAAAACGGCGATCGAGCGGCTTGATACTTTTGCGGGCTTCGTGACGATGGGCTGCAACATGCCACTATTCACGTTCACCTACGGCCAGCACAGCGTGACGCCCATCACGCATTCCCACCGGGACGACTACCATCCCCCGTTTCCCGGCGAGACGCTCGAGCGCACGGTCAAGGTGGAGGCGCGCTGGCGCAACTATTACAGTTTGAACGACCCGCTCGGGTATCCGCTGAAGCCGCTAAATGACAAATACGGGAGCGATTTTTATATTAGCGACCACGTCGTTACGTCGGAGGGGGCTTGGCGCAAAGCGCTTTACGCGGGGCCGCTGCGTCCGTTGGCTGCCGAGGCGGCG
Organism: Hyphomicrobiales bacterium; assembly: GCA_038329675.1. GTDB lineage: Bacteria > Pseudomonadota > Alphaproteobacteria > Rhizobiales > Hyphomicrobiaceae > JANXVY01. Next base: position 7,853 of record JBBQNE010000004.1, read on the forward strand.
CACGCTAATTATTGGTTCGACGATACGGTTGCTGCGGGCGCCGCCGATCTGATCCAACGGCTGATGTATGCGCCGCTATCGGATGAACTGTCGCTCTTTCCAGGCTTGCCTTCGCCGATTGCACTCTGACGGATTTTCGATGTGATTTGATGGGACCCGACGCGGCGAACCAAGAAACCTCGCGGCGTCACTTGAGCACGCTCTCGATCAGCCGGACGGCGTCCGCGCCGTCCCACTCGGCCGGGCCAGCAAGGCGGCCGATTTCGCGGCCATCGCGATCAATCAGGATCGTGGTTGGCAAGCCGGTCGCCTTTAACGTGCCGAGCGATTTTGACGTGCTCTCGATATAAAGGGCGAGTTTTTCGACCTTGATGTCGTCGAGAAATTTCTGCGATGGCCCCGCGCCCTGGCGATCGACACTGAGGGCGATGACCTCGAAATCCTTGCCGCCAAGCTGCTTTTGCAGGCGGTCGAGAGACGGCATCTCGTGGCGGCACGGCGCACACCACGTCGCCCAGAGGTTGAGCAGAACGACCTTGCCTTTCCAGTCGGCCAGCGTTTTCTTGGCCCCACGTCCATCCTCAAACGTAAAGTCCGCGATGGGTTCGGGCGTCTTGCGAAACACGAACGTTAGCATGTCGCCAACGGCCAGCCCCTGGCGGCCCGATGCCGTTTCTGTCGCTGCGGACGTCGGGGCGCGCACTTGCGCGGCGGGCCCGGCGGCTGGGACAGCAGGGGCGGTTGAGGTCGTCGAAGCCGTCGTTGATTTGTCAGCAGCCGGTCGCATCGCGTATACGGCGCCGAACCCGACGGCTGCCGTGATGGCGGCAACCGCGATGTAGGTTACCATCGACGTTGGGCGACCGGTCCTTGTGTGTTTGTTGCCGTCACGGTCCGTCATGCGCGGCCATCTCCCAATTTCGAAAGTAGATCGATGAGCGACGAGCCAGCCCAGGTCAAAAAAGCGAGCCCGACAAACCAGAAGACGTTGAACACCGACGTTGCCAATTCCATGTGGGGAGGCCGCTTCGAGGCCTCGCCCACCGAGATCATGCAGGAGATAAATGCCTCTGTCGGCTTCGACAAGCGCTTGGCCCCTCAAGATATCGCTGGCTCGACGGCGCATGCCCGTATGCTGGCCAAAACCGGCATTCTAACGGCTGTGGACGTCGAGGCGATCGTTGGAGGTCTCAAACAAGTTCAGGCCGAGATCAACAGTGGTACGTTCGTGTTCGAGCGCGCGCTTGAAGACGTCCATATGAACGTTGAAAGCCGCCTCAAAGCGATCATTGGGGAACCCGCTGGCCGTCTGCACACGGGCCGGTCGCGCAATGACCAGGTCGCGACTGATTTCCGCCTTTACGTTCGCGACCGGATCGACGGATTTGACGCTGCACTCGCCAAACTGATGACGGCGCTGGCACGCAAGGCTGCAACCCACGCAGCGACCGTGATGCCGGGGTTTACGCATCTGCAGCCAGCCCAGCCCGTGACGTTTGGCCACCACATGCTGGCCTATGTCGAAATGTTTGCCCGCGATCGCGGGCGGTTCCGTGATGCCCGGGCCAGGCTGAACGAATGCCCGCTCGGCTCCGCTGCGCTCGCTGGCACATCGTTTCCAATCGATCGGCATATGACGGCGGCTGAACTTGGCTTTGACCGCCCCATGGCCAACTCGCTCGATGGCGTTTCCGATCGCGATTTCGCGCTTGAAACGCTGGCGGCCTGCACAATTACGGCGGTGCATCTGTCGCGACTGGCCGAGGAAATCGTAATCTGGATGACGCCGCAGTTCGGTTTCATCGCCATGAGCGATCGCTTCACCACCGGATCGTCGATCATGCCGCAAAAGCGCAACCCGGACGCAGCCGAGTTGTCGCGCGCTAAGGTCGGGCGGATCGCTGGCGCCTTCCAGAGCCTCGTCATTGTGATGAAGGGGCTGCCGCTCGCCTATTCGAAGGATATGCAAGAAGACAAGGAAGTCACGTTCGACGCGTTCGACAGCACGCTATTGGCGTTGGCGGCGATGGCTGGCATGGTTGAGGATCTCGAACCTGTGCCCGAGGCCATGGCAGCGGCCGCTGGACGCGGCTTTTCAACCGCGACTGACCTTGCCGATTATCTCGTCCGCGAGTTGGCGATGCCGTTCCGCGATGCGCACCACGTCACCGGGCGGGCGGTGAAATTGGCCGAATCGCGTGGGCTAACGCTCGATGCCGTGCCGCTGGCCGACCTGCAACAGATTGAGCCGCGACTGAGTAAGGCCGTATTTTCGGTGCTTTCGGTCGATAGTTCGGTTGCTAGCCGGACGAGTTATGGGGGAACGGCGCCACAGAACGTGGCAAAAATGGCAGCTGTTTGGATCGAGCAGCTGGAAACGGCGGCCGAGCCGGTCTAGGATTAGTCAACGTGAACAGGTTACGCACATGAACGTTGACCGACGCCAGCGCCGACTTCGAGCCGTCCTTGCGCTTGCGATAGCCGGGCTGTGTCTGGCTGGCTGTGGCGTTCGTGGTAGCCTCGAAGCGACAGCCGAAGATAAAGCCGCCGGTCAAGCGACGCGGCCGGATGCTGCCGATGCCGCGGGAAGCAGCACGGCGACGCAAAAGCCGCATCGGCCGTTTATCCTGGACAGCTTGATCCGCTAAGGGCCGGCTTTGAGTCAGCTTCCGCCAGCCAGCTTTCGCGAGCCCTGCCTCCGCGGACCACCAACCACAGCCAGACCCGCATGAAGTGCGAATATGATGCTCGCACGGCATCACGTTGCGGATGTCTGACAGCAGGTTGAGCAGACGGCCAGACCAGCAGCGCCCAAGTCAGTGGGCCGCCAACCACGACGAGCTCACCAATCCCGCCTCGCCAATTGCCGGCCGCTCATCAACGCGCGTCCAATGAGCGGGCATTGCAACGAACAAAGCCCGCTCGAATAGGAGCGGGCTTTGCCATTTGGATTGACGTTCGTTACTTCGGCCCGACGGTCAGGCGACCTGTTGGATCGCCGACAAGCGCCAAGCGGCGGGTCCAGCGCCTTCGCGGCGCACGAACGTCCACAGTTCGGTCGCTTCCTGAGCTGCGTTGCGATCGCCATCGACAACACGGCCGGTCTTGCGGTCAACCATCGCATCGGTCAGTTCATAACGCATCGCGACGGTCGCATATTCGCCCGATGGCTCCGACCAAGCTTCCGACAGGTCGCCCTGCAGTAACTTGGGTTCACCGAGTTCGTTGCGCACGCCCTTGCGCTCGTTTTCGCCGAGTTCCTCTTCGAAATAGCCAACCATTTCAGGTGTAGCGGCCGATTTCAACGCGCTGATATCCTCGCGACCGTAAGCGGTTTGAACGACAGACAGCAGACGCTCGAACGCTGTGAAATCTTCCGTTTCAATGGTCAACGGTGCGGTCGCAGAGACGGGGGCACCCGCGCGCGAGCCAATGCGAGAGCCGCCCATCGGGCCGGTGCCACCGGCTGCGCCCTGTTGCTGACCAGCCTGGTAGGCTGAACGGTCTGAGCCGCGCGGCTGGACGGCATCAGGTGTTCCCGTATCGCGAGCCGCACGATCGGGCGCGGCCGTATCACGCGACATGATGTTCGTTGCGCCTGGACCCGCCGCCGCTGGACGACGGCTGCGGAAGTACGACATCGCAAAGTAGATCAAGCCGCCGATCAGGGCCACTTGAAGAAGCATGCCGAGGATCGGCAAAATGCCGCTCAGGTTACCAAAGAAGCCTGCGCCCAGAAGGGCACCAAACAATCCGACGCCAAGGAGGCCAGCCATAAAGCCCGTGCCGAAGCGCGATGTTTGACCAGCGGCTGCGGCAGCTGCGGGGCGACCGGCCTGCGCAGCAGCGGCGGCGGGGCCAGACTGCTGTGGCGATGGTGTCGCTGAGCGTTGCACGCCTTGTGCGGCCCCAGGGGCCGTTTGGGTCGATGGCGGCGCATTGAAGGTTTTCACCCCACGGCTGCCTTGGCTAAAGCCACGTCCGGGACGCGCATCCGAGTCGCTTGGAAACATCGGCGCCGTAAATGCAAAAACGGCCAGCGCAGCGGCTGCAACACGAAGTGTTCGCCCGGCGAGAGACTGTGCGATGGACGGACGTGAAAGAAGCGGCATTTCCAACCCCTAAACAGTTTCGTTTGTGCATACATAGGTCGTCGGCTGTCGGTTTTCACCCCCCTGGCGATTAAATTTTTTGTTCAGCCGACATCTGGCCGACGGGGCACGTCGAAGGACGGGGCAGGCTGAACGACGGGGCAGGTTGAAGGACGGGGCACGTTGAAGATCGCGATCGGCTCGAACCAGGCTTCGGCCGCGGCTATGGGCTAACCGTGATCATTGGCTCAATAAAACAGGCTCGACACGCTCTCTTCGCGGCTGGTTCGAGCTATCGCCTCGGCGAGAAGCGGTGCGATCGGCAGTACGCGGATATTGCTGGCGGCGAGCACGGCGGGCGTTGGCTGGATGCTGTCGGTAATCACCAGCGATTTCAGACTGGAATTCTGGATCCGCGAGACCGCACCGCCCGATAGTACGCCGTGGGTAATGTAGGCACAAACTTCAGTTGCCCCGCTGCTGATCAATGCTTCGGCAGCGTTGCACAATGTGCCGCCGCTATCGACAATATCGTCGATTAGGATGCACGATTTGCCATTGACGTCGCCAATCACGTTCATGACCTCGCTTTCGCCAGGGCGTTCACGGCGCTTGTCGCAAACTGCAATGGGCGCTTCGATGCGTTTGGCGAGCGCGCGCGCGCGGACCACGCCGCCGACGTCCGGCGATACGACGACGACGTCTTGGACGTTCATCGTCTCCTGGATGTCGCGGACCATGACAGGCGCGGCGAACAAGTTATCGGTTGGGATGTCGAAGAAGCCCTGAATCTGACCAGCGTGGAGATCGAGGGTCAAGACCCGATCTGCGCCAGCCCGTTCGATGAGGTTGGCAACGAGCTTTGCCGAAATCGGGGTGCGCGGTCCGGGCTTCCGGTCCTGCCGTGCGTACCCATAATAGGGGATGACGGCGGTGATACGCTTGGCCGACGAGCGCTTCAGCGCGTCAATCAGGATCAGCAATTCCATCAAGTTATCGTTAACTGGATAGGACGTCGACTGGAGCACGAACACATCTTCGCCGCGGACGTTTTCCTGGATCTCAACGAAGATTTCGAGGTCGGCGAAACGGGTGACTTTGCTCTTGGTTGGCGGCACGCCAAGAAATTTGCCGACGGCCTCGCCGAGCGGTCGGTTGCTGTTGCCGGTTACGAGCTTCAAGGAGGTCCGATCTTTCCCGCTGCGTGGCGACGCATCGAATGCCATCTGTAGTCTCCCCGAACATGACAGGACAATGACGATCCTAGCAGCCAGCTGGCGCTCCGTAAACGGCACAACGGCCGCATCTCCCCGGCGTTTAGGCAAGGTTCGAGACACGGGGGCCGAGACACGGGGGGCCGAGACACGGGGGGCCGAGACACGGGTCTAGTCCGAGCAGACTTCGCTAGGGTTAGCGCACCGGGCTCGCGGCTGATGCTTGGTTCCCGGGCGTCGGCGTGGCCGCTGCGTCCTTCTTGAACAACGGCATGATGGCAACCGAAGCTGCGGCGGCGACATCGCCAGCCGTCGCACCCCAGGCACCGTCGAGGGCGCCCTTTTCGACGGTATTGGCTTGCGAAACGGTGGCGAGGCGCGCGCCGTTTCCATCCTTAACGTCCCACGCGATTTTAACCTGCTCCTGGCCGGTATCGGTCGGCGTGGCCGTCACTAGGCCACCGACTTTATAGGCCGATGGTGCGTTGCCCTCGACAACCGTGAAGCCTTTGCGCTTCAGCTCGGTTTTGAGCGCGGCGGTCAACGATTTATCGCCGTCGCCGGGCGCCCCGCTGACCGGCAGGACGGTCACGGTCGAGGGTCCAGCTGTGCTGGCGACAGCCGTTGTTGCGGGCGGTGACAATGGCACGGCCGATGCCTGAATTGGAGCTGCTTGTCCAACGGGACCCGCGGTTGGCGTCGCGCTCAAAGGCGCTGATCCGGGAGCGGCACTTGGCGGTTGACCACCCGTCGACGGAGCGTTCGCAACCGTCGACGTAAACGAAGCGGCCGTCTTGGTGGCCGCCGATTTAACGATCTCGGGCGTCACATTCGGCCAAAGATCTTTGGTCTTGGCTGGGACTTTACCGAGCGGTTCTTCGCCAGCGATGCGGTTGAGTTTTTGGCCCTGCGCATCCAGAACATCAAAGAAGTAGGCGAACTTTGCGCCGGTTTTGTCCTTGGATGCCGTCCCGTAGCCCCGCAACTGATAGTCCGCCGATGGGGTTGATCCGTCGGCAACGGTCACCACGCGAAACCGCGATTTGTCGATCGCGTCGGCCACGCCCTCTTGGATTTGTTTGTTGAGCGGGGCGGGGGCGGCGAGTACCGGGTAGATTGCCACGGATTTGAGCTTGGGTGGGGGAGGCGCGACGGCCGTCTCAGGGCCAGCGTTGGTCGAAAGGCCATTGTTGCCCTCGCAGCCAGCAACGATGAAAGCCGTGAGCGAGGCGCAGCAAACGAGCGCGAGTGTTTGGGCGTGCCGCAGCTTTGGGGCGCGGCGCACCAATTGGCTGGCATCAAAATGGGTCGCGAACCCGAAAGCGTTCGTCATGGCGGACGATCCTTATGGGGCCAGTGCCCCGATGAAGCGCCGAACTTAACACGGCGCCGACGGCACCGACATCAATCCCAGCCGTAGGATACGCATGTCACCTCGTCGTTGAAACGCAATTGTTGCGCGACGGTTTACTCTACCTGTCGCCTGAGGCTACGCGGTGCAGACCATCGGGGTCTGTGGCAGAGCCGTGTCAGTCACAAACAAACGTACCTGCCAGTGCGGTGATTCCCAGCCCGCCGGATAACTTGCTTGTGGATTAAGACCTTAGCTGAGCACGATTGCGGAGATTTGACGGCCGTAGTCAGGCTCGCGGTGGTGGGTGGCGCGCCGATACGAGTAGAATCGGTCGGCGTCGGCGTATGTGCAATCGGCGTGGCGCTCGACGGTTTGAATGCCAAGTTTCATGAGCCGCATCGCAACGTAGCCCGGCAGGTCGAAGCGCGATTTGCCGATGTGGCTCCGGGTCAAGAACACGCCGTTGTCGGCGTCATGGGCCAGCACCTGTTCGACAAAGTCTGGACCGACTTCATAGTTCTGCTGATTGATGCAGGGCCCGATGGCAGCCACGATCCGATTGCGGCGGCCGCCAAGCCCTTCCATCGTCGCGACCGTCGCCTTGAGCACGCCCGAGAGTGCGCCTCGCCAGCCAGCGTGGGCGGCTCCGATGACGCCAGCCTCTGGGTCTGCAAACAAGACCGGACAGCAGTCGGCTGCCAGGACACCGATCACGATGCCGGGCTTGTTGGTCGCCAGGCCGTCTGCCTCGGGTAGGTGTTGGCGTGGAATATGTTCGGAGATGACGTAGGCGGCGGCGCTATGCACTTGATGCAACGTCAAAATACGCTCGTCGGTCGCACCGAGGTGGCGGGCTGCGGCCGCTCGATTGGCGAGCACGTTGGCTGGCTCATCAGATGAGCCGAGGCCGCAGTTGAGGCCAGCGTAAATCCCGCTTGAAACGCCGCCGGCGCGGGTAAAGAACCCATGGCGGACGCCGGGAATGGCGGACAGGACGTCGGCGGTAATTGGAGAGACGGCGGGCGCGCTGGGCATGGCTTCCATCGGTGGCCGGGCGGGTTGGTCGGCGGCGATTGGATCCCGGCGTGCGTGCGCTATCAGAGCGCTCCGCATCGCGTCGTCTGACAAATCGGCAAGAATTGTTGTTTTTTAGTCCGCTCGTTTTTGGTCGGGTCGTTCGTTGTTATGCGATGTGACGGTCAGCTGCCCGTCGTGAACCCCGCTTGAAGCCGCGCCCGCCGCAAGTCGGTAAGGTTCGCGCTGCCGGTGGCAAAGCAGCAGATGCGCAATTGTTCGATCAGCACGTCGAACCGGGCGACCAGGGCTTCGGTGCTCTCGACCGCAGCGGGGAGAATACCAGCGGCAAATCCGGCGATGTCGGCGCCAAGCCGGATCGCTTTGCCAGCATCGATGCCGGTCCTAAGGCCGCCCGATGCGATGAGAGTGGACGTTGGGCAGGCCGCTCTGACGTTGGCGATGGCCTGTGCTGTTGGAATGCCCCAGTCGCGGAAAGCGCTGGCGATGTCGCGTTCGCGCGCTGATCTGGCCCGTTCGGCCTCAACGGCTGCCCAACTCGTACCACCCGCACCGGCGACGTCGATTGCTGCGACGCCAATCTCGATCAGTCGCCGTGCGAGACTGGCTGAAATCCCGCAGCCGACTTCCTTTATGATCACCGGCACGGGAAGTCCGCTGACGACGCGTTCGATCGCTGCCAGGACGCCGGTCCAATCGCGGTCGCCACCCGACTGCACGGCCTCCTGTACTGGATTGAGGTGGATGATCAGCGCGTCTGCCTCGATCATCGCAACGGCACGGCGTGCCACGTCTGGGCCGTCGGGCCCGCGCAATTGGGCCGCGCCGATGTTGCCCAAGATTGGTACCGATGGCGCGAGCCGCCGTAGGTCGCGCGTGATCCCGCCTGCGCCCGCCCCTTCGAGCGCAATGCGCTGTGACCCGACGGCTAGCGCGAGGCCGTGGACATTGGCGGCTTCGGCAAGCGCGAGGTTGATGCCAGCTGACCGCGACGGCCCGCCGGTCATCGAGCTGATCAAAAACGGCGCTTTCAGTTTGCGGCCAAGAAATACCGTGGAGAGATCGATGTGGTCGCAATCGATCTCGGGCGCGGCGATGTGTTCGAAGCGGATAGCCTCAAACCCCGTGGTTATCGTGTGTGCTTGGACGGTACCCGACATGACGATGTCGATGTGTTCGGACTTCCGCGCCTCGATCCCACCTGCGACAGTCTCGCCGCCGTGACGATCCACAGCGCCGACGGTCACATCGCCAACGGGGGGGCTGTCGGCCTCCGCCACCGAGCTGCCCGACCCGGTCCCGCCCGTCTCCGTGCCGCCCGTCTCCGTGCCGCCCGTCTCCGTGCCGCCGGGACGAGATTTGCGCTGTCCCCGATCGCTCACGTTGCTCCCTCGTCGTCGTGGTGCGGCCCGTCTCTAGGCTGTGGCCCGGTCACATGTGGCCCGTCACCTGGATGGCGCCCGTGCTGATGCACGTGATCCAAATACCTCGCCACCGCGTCGATAACGTGTGGCGTTGCGACAGGAAACATCAATCGCTGCCCATGATAAAGCATCGAGCGTGGCGCAGACGGGTCACTTGAGGCGCGACCAGTGCGGTTTTTGGATCGTGATAATGTTTCGCCATTGCGCCGTGCCGTTGCTCCTTAACGTTGTTCGTATCATCAGAAATTGACCCGCGCCTACGCCCGAAGAGGTATGTTGAGCCGATGACCACGACCACACCGACGTCAGCGGCCAGCGGACCCGCCTTGGGGGAGCCGGCGGCACCGGCACCGGCAGCGCCCGCCTATCCCGACGTCACCCGCGACGTTCCCTACGACCCCGCGCGCCAAAGCCGGATCGGCCTGACGCTCGCCATCGCGATCGTGTTGGCGTGGATTGGCCTCCATATTGCCACCGTGTTCTTTTTCCCGCTGTCGTGGTCAACGGCGCCGCTCGCTGTCGCGCTCGTCTTGGTTCAAACGTGGCTCTACGTCGGCATGTTTATCATCGCCCACGACTGCATGCATGGCTCCCTGGTTCCGTTTCGGCCGTGGGCTAATCAACTGGTCGGGCGGATTTGTCTTTTTCTCTATGCTGGTTTTTTCTTTGACGAATTGAATCGCGCCCATCACCGCCACCATCGCCATTCGGGCACGGCTGGCGACCCAGATTTTGATGACCACCCGCCGCATGGCTATTGGCGTTGGTTTGCAAAATTCTTCCTGGAGTATTTCTCGCTCAGGCAGGTCGCAGCCTTGGTTGGCGTGTTTTTGATTTACACGTTCGCATTCAACGTTTCGCAGATGAACGCGCTGATTTTCTGGGGCGTGCCGAGCATCCTGTCGGCGCTCCAACTGTTTACGTTTGGCACCTACTTACCCCATCGGCCGAGTGCGGCGGCTTTCCCAGACCGTCATAATGCCCGTACCAACGACTTTCCCAAGTGGCTGTCGCTGTTGACGTGTTTCCATTTTGGCTATCACCACGAGCACCATCTCTATCCGTCCGTGCCTTGGTGGCGCCTACCCTCCGTTCGACGCCCGAAAGTCTAATTCGATCGAAACAGAGCAATCGCGATTCAGCGCTGGGTTACGGCTGCCATCCAAACCGCCACCGCCAAGAGCGATAGCGCAAGCCCACGGCGAACCAGTGCTGAGTTGCCGCCAGCCACAATGAGCGGTCGGGCCCGCGCAGCAAGCATGACGATCGCCAAATGCACAGCCGTCGCGATTGCGACGTAGACCGTCGCAAGCGTTAGCATTTGACCGACAGGTGGCGTCCCTGGATCAACGAAGACGGGCAAAACAGCGATATAAAACGCTGCTGCCTTGGGGTTCAGCAAATTGGTAATGAGCCCACGGCGATACGCCCGCCAAAGGTCCATCCGTTCGTTTGTTGCAATGTCCGCGGCAGCGTTATTTGGCACCTGCGACCACGTCTCGTAGGCAAGCCAGATCAAATATGCGATCCCAGCGATCCGTACGGTTTGATACAGCGCCGGTGAGGCAGAAATCGCGGCACCCGCTCCCAGCCCAGCAACCGCTCCGATGATTGCCAGACCTGTTGCGACGCCAGCGACGGCGGCGAGGCCAGCCCGTTGTCCTCGCGATAATGTCAGCACTGCGAGATAGGTCATGTTCGGTCCGGGCGTTAGCTCGATCACGAAGCTGGCCCAGGCGAAAGCCGCAATGTTGGCCATATCGCCCTCCGTTTATCGCACACAGCCCAGTGAAACTCTGCAGCTTACCGCTCGCGTTTGCCCGACTTTTGTTCACCCGACGTGCGTTTCACCGGGCGGCCTTCGAGCTTGCGGCAAAAGTCGCTGTTGGTGCCCGATAGGCAGCCGTAGCGCGTCAACAGATCCTTATCGCGCTCGCTGTTGGGCCCGCCAGCACGCGCATTGGCCCGCGCCGCTTCCAATTCACCAGCTTCACCGAGGCCGCGCGCGTGCGCTGGCTCAGCGACGCTGACGACCGCCAGTGATGCCACTAACGCGAGCGCGGCTGCTGATGCTGCGATGTTCGTCATCATCGGTTGTTCTCCAAACAGGGCTTAGTTTAATACCACACGGTACGACACGGTACGACACGGTACGACACGGTACGACATGGTACGTTGCGAATGCGGCATCGAGATAGTCGATGCCCGGGCGCGTGGTGTCTACTCTCAACTGCTGAAATCGGCCAGAAACACACTCTCGATCACGTCCATCTCGCGAATGGCATCGATCACGTCGTGCCCCGGTCGACTATCGAGCGATAGCGTAAACAGCGCCTGCCCGCCCTTGTCGGCGCGGCCGAGCTGCATGCCTGCGATGTTGATACCCTTGGAGCCCAGCAACGTTCCAACGCGGCCGACGACGCCCGGCTTATCGACGTTGGTGCAGATTAGCACGAAGCCCTCGGGGGGCAACTCCATGCGGTACGTTTTGATCCGTGTCAGGCGCGGTTGTCGGCCAAAGACCGTGCCTGATACCCGCCGCATCCGTTCGCCGTCGTGCAGCGTGACGCTGACCTCGTTGGCATAGTCTGCGCTATCATCGCGTGACCGTTGCGTTAGCATGATCCCGCGCTCCTTGGCCAAAGCGCGCGCGTTGATGAGGTTTGGCCGCTGATCGGTGACGCTGCTCAAATACCCGACGATCACGCTCGTGAACACCGGCTCGGTGTCACCTGGAAAACGCCCGGCGAATTCGATCTCGATTTCGCTGGCGGCTTTTAGGCCGAGTTGAGACAGCATGCGTCCCATGCGTTCTGCGAGCGTCAGATAGGGTCCGAGCCGCTCCATTGTCGCCGCATCGAGCGCTGGCGCGTTGATCGCGCCTCGCGATACGTCACCGAGCAGCGCTTGACACACGCTATCGACGATCTCGACCCCAACGCGCGCCTGCGCCTCGCTGGTGTTGGCGCCAAGGTGCGCTGTCAGTACGACGTTGTCGCGGGCCAATAGCGGATGGTTTGCGGCGGGCGGCTCATCGGCAAACACGTCGACCCCGGCGCCAAACACATGGCCATCGGTCAGGGCTGCGGCCAGCGCTTCCTCTTGCACGATGCCGCCGCGCGCCGCGTTGACGATGATTGAACCTTTCGGCATCAGCGCAATCTCGGCTGGACCGATCATGCCGATGGTTTCGATCGTCGCTGGCGTATGCACCGTCAGCACGTCAGCTCGGGGCAGCAGGTCTGCCAGCGTCTGGGCTCGTTCGATGCCCAGCACCTCAAACCGGGCCTCGGCAATATAAGGATCATAGGCGACAACGTGCATCTCAAGTCCGCGAGCGCGCTTTGCAACGACTGAGCCGATCCGGCCGAGCCCGACGATGCCAAGCGTCTTGCCCTCAACCTCGCGGCCCAGATACTTGCGGTCCCAGGTGCCCGATCGGATCGACCGGTCAGACCGGGCGACGCCGCGTGAGGCGGCCATCATTAACGCGATCGCCAGTTCAGCGGCCGAGGCGGTGTTGGCTTCGGGCGCGTTGAGCACCAGAATGCCGCGACGGGAGGCTGCTTCCACGTCGATGTTGTCGACGCCGACCCCGCCACGGCCGATCACTTTGAGGCGGGGGCCAGCCGCCAACAGTTCCTGGTCGACCTTGGTCCGTGACCGGGTGATCAGCGCGTCGAACTCCGCTAGCCGCGCCAGGACATCGGCGCGAGGCATGTTGACGACGTATTCGATGTCGAAGCCCTCGCGCCTCAAGTTGTGGGGCTGGAGCAGCATCTCGTCGCAAATTAGAATCTTTAGAGTTGCCGGTAGAGTCACCAGGGTCGCCTTCCGCAAGTCGTTGCGTTGCGGCATGGTTGCCACGATTGCGGCGCCGCTACACCCTCGACTGTCGTCGGGGGACAGTTGGGACCCTTACGGACGCGGGCATCTGGAACGCCCGAGTTCACGTGCGGGTGGAATGTCCGATGAGCAGGCTTGAATGGAATGTCCGTGACCACCTACGACCGCGCGCTGCGCCGCCCGACGCCATTGGCGGAGAAACTCAAGGTGCAGATCGCCGCTGGCGGCCCGATCTCGGTCTCCGCCTATATGGCTGCCTGCCTGCTCGACCCCGATCACGGCTATTATACCAGCCGCAACGCCATCGGCCGCGATGGGGATTTCATTACCGCGCCCGAAATCTCACAGATGTTTGGCGAGGTGTTGGGGCTTTGGGCCGCCGTCGTTTGGCAACAGATGGGCGAGCCGGCAGTCGTCCGGCTTATTGAAATCGGCCCCGGTCGCGGCACGATGATGCGCGACATGATCCGAGCGATTTCAAGCGTTCCCGGGTTTGCTCGGGCGGTGCGCATCGAGCTTATCGAAGCCAGCCCGAGGTTGGCCGCGATCCAGGCTGAGGCGTTGCGCGATGGCGCGATCCCGGTCCGCCACGTGGTTCCAGTGCGCCATGCGATCCCAATGCGCAACGCGATGCCGGGAGCCCCGTCCGCGATCAGTCCAGATGCGCCGACGATTCTGATTGCCAATGAAGTGCTTGATTGTATTCCCGTTGATCAGATCGTCCGCCACATAGGCGATGATGGCATGCCGCGATGGCACCATCGGACCGTTGCGTGCGATACCACTGGTGCGCTGCAGTTCGGCATTGGCGCTGAAGTAAAATTTGCGTCGGGGTCAGGCTCCCTCGAAGCGATGTTATCGGACGCATCGCCGGACGCGATATGGGAGGCTAACCGCACCCGCCAAACTTTTGAAGCCATGGCGCGCGATTACGCTCATGTCCCACTCGCCGCGCTTTTTATCGACTACGGCCACGATGAGACCTGCCTTGGCGAGACTGTGCAGGCCGTGCGCAATCACGCCTATGAGGACCCGCTGACGTCGCCAGGCGAGGCAGATCTCACCGCGCAAGTTGATTTCGCGCAGGTTTCGGCGGCGGCCCGACACGCCGGGTTCGCCGTCGATGGCCCGGTGCCGCAAGCCGAATTCCTTGGCCAGCTCGGCTTGGTTGAGCGCGCGTCGCGGCTGATGGCGGCGAACCCGTCCAAGGCCAGCGAGGTCGAAGTCGCCGCCGCCCGCCTGATGGCCCCATCGGGCATGGGTACGCGCTTCAAGGCTATTGGCATCCGCTCGCCGGGTCTGCCTCAGCTTCCGGGCTTTGCAACGTAGAGACCGGTCGAGAGGGCAACCAGAAATGGATGTCCGGGACGGGGCTCTAGGTCGCGGATCGTTCGGCGCACTTTTGGCGTAGGTTGCACGATAAAATGGGTTTGCGCATCGTCGCGGGCCTTTGAGAGACGGTGAAGGACCACGACCACGACATGAGCATCACCACCACCACCGCTATGATGGACGCTACGGCACTTGATGCCCCGCCAATGAACGCCGCGACGCCGCCCCCGGGGCGCAGCCCGTCGGGAAGCGCACGGTCGGCGCGCTCCTATAAGCCCGACGCCGCCCATATTGTGGTCATTGGCTCAGGCTTTGGCGGTCTGGCGGCGGCGGTCCGCATGCGCGCCAAAGGCTACCGCGTCACGCTGCTTGAGCGTGGGAAACGGCTTGGCGGGCGTGCGCAGGTCTTTGAGCGCGGCGGCTTTCGTCACGACGCTGGCCCAACGGTGATCACGGCGCCGTTTCTGTTTGATGAGTTGTTTGAGCTGCATGGCCGCAAGCGCGAAGACTACGTCAAGTTCGTGCCGCTGCGCCCGTGGTACCGGTTTTATTACCAGGACGGCACGACCTTCGATTATGGCGGCACAATTGAAGATACGCTGGCCGAAATCCGCCGCTTTGAGCCAGCCGATTGCGACGGCTACCTGCGCTTGGTCGAACACTCGCGCAAAATGTTTGATGCTGGCTTCACGCGCCTCGCCGACCAACCGTTCCACAACATTTCCACGATGCTTGCCGAGGTCCCAACGCTCGGCCGCCTGCGCGCCGACCGAACCGTTTGGCAAATGGTGACGCAGCACATCAAGCATCCTAAAATCCGCGAGGCGTTCTCCATCCAGCCGCTTCTTGTCGGCGGTAGCCCGTTCGACACCACGTCGATTTACGGCCTGATCCACTTCCTCGAACGCAAGTGGGGCGTGTGGTTCGCGATGGGCGGTACCGGGGCGATCGTGGCGGGTATTGAACGGCTGATGCGCGAAGAGGGCGTCGACATTAAACTCAACGCAACAGTCTCGCGCATTGAAACCGCGCCAGGTCGCGGTCGGCCGCGCGTGACAGGTGTCCGCCTCGAAGACGGCACGGTCATTGCCGCTGACATGGTCGTGTCCAACGCCGACCCGGTCCACATGTATGGCGAGATGATGCCAGAGGTGAAAAAACCGCTGGCGCTTAAAGCCAAAGAGAAATCGCGCAAATCGATGGGTCTCTTCGTGCTCTATTTCGGCACGACGAAACAGTATCCCGACGTGGCCCACCACACGATCTGGCTTGGCACGCGCTACCGCGAACTGCTTGATGAGATCTTCAAGAAAAAAGTGCTTGCCGATGACTTTTCCCTCTACCTCCATCGCCCGACCGCGACCGATGCGAGCTTTGCGCCGGCTGGTTGCGATAGCTTTTACGTACTGTGTCCCGTGCCCAATCTCGACGGCGGCCAGGACTGGGCGGTCGAGGGTCCAAAATTGCGCGAGCGGATCATCGCAGCACTCGGCCGGACGCTCCTGCCAGGGTTAGCTGAGACTATCACCGAAGATTTCTATATGACGCCCGTCGACTTTAAGCACGATTACCTGTCGCCTGCCGGTGCGGGCTTCTCGATCAGCCCGCATTTCACGCAATCGGCGTGGTTCCGGTTCCATAACAAGTCCGAGGCAATCGACGGGCTCTACCTCGTCGGCGCTGGGACGCACCCCGGAGCTGGTATGCCGGGCGTGCTGTGCTCGGCCAAAGTTATCGACCGGCTGGTGCCCGCGCTGGTGTAGCTGGGAAAGCCATGTCCTTTGGGAGGCGTGCGATGAACGTCCAGCGCAGGATCGAACCAATCGGCGGAATGTCGATCAAGGAATTCTTTGCGTTCGCCGCTTCGCGTCCGGCAGAAGAGCGCTGGGAATTGATCGAAGGCGTCCCCAGCTTGAACCCGTCCCCGGTTGATTACCACCAGATGGTTTGCGCCAACATCGCTAAGCTGCTGCTCGATCAGAAGGAAAATAGCAGCGCAACGTGGCTGCCGTTGCTCGGCGTTGGCACGCGGGTGCCAGCTTCGCCGCTGAGTTTGCCCGTGCCGGATCTGTTCGTGAAAGAAGGCAGCCTGTCCGGCTCGCCTGAAACGACCGATGCGCTCGTGATGATTGAGGTCTTATCGCGGTCAAATCGTCCGGGAAATCTCGCTTGGCGGCGGCGAGTTTATGCTTCGATCCCGAATTGCCAGCACTACGTCACGGTGTCGCTGAAGCAACCGCGCCTCGCCGCCTACGATCGCGCAACGGGCTGGAAAGAGCGCAAGGTCACCGACCTCAGCGCGTCGCTTGATCTTGCGGCGATCGGCGCGGTTCTGCCGTTGGTCGGCGTGTACCGGTACACCCCGATCGGCCAGTGACTTATTCGCGGACCGGTATGCGGACCAGCACGCGCCCCATTTTCTGCCACCCTCTGGCCATCGGCGGCGATATAGTATAAGCGACCCGCTCCGCCGATTTGGACGGTTCCTTGGCACCCAAAGGAGCCCACAAACCGGCTATTGGATATTCCGTGGTAGCTCAGCGGTAGAGCATCCGACTGTTAATCGGACGGTCGTTGGTTCGATCCCAACCCACGGAGCCAAATCTTCGGCCAACGGCCAGCAAACTCGGTTTTCATGTGGGTTGCGCCAATCTAAGACCGGCGGGGGTTTTCCCGACCGGCTGCGCTGGCTGCTTTATGACAAACGCTGATTGGCAGGGCTGGTCTAGTCAGCAAATGGTGCAATCGAAAGCATGAGAAATGCTTTGGCGCCGTCCGCGCCGCCCGATAATCCGTGTCGAAAACACCGGCGGCAGACGGCTCACCGTCGGTTTGGTCACAAACTCACGTTACGACCAGTGTTACGTATTACACCCACAGGGATTACGCATGTCATCGACCGCACATTATTTTGCTAGTCTTGTCGCCAATCGCTTTCGTTCTATGGTCGGAGTTTTGGCCCGCTCGGCTCTTGTATTGGGTCTGCTGGTCAATGGCTCGATGACCGCGGCAGCCCAGATTAAAGAACTCCGGATCGATTGGGCGACCTACAATCCTGTGTCGCTCGTCCTCAAGGAACAGGGGCTGCTTGAGAAAGAATTTGCAACCGAGGGCATCAAAGTCACGTGGGTCCAATCGGCCGGGTCAAACAAAGCTCTGGAATTCATGAGTGCCGGGGCAATCGATTTCGGGTCAACGGCTGGCGCCGCGGCTCTCGTTGGCCGCATCAATGGTAACCCGATCAAGACGATTTACGTTTATTCGAGGCCCGAATGGACCGCGCTTGTCACGCGCGCCGATACCGGCATCACCAAGGTCGCCGACCTTAAGGGCAAGCGCATCGCAGCAACGCGGGGGACCGACCCCCACATTTTCCTCGTGCGCGCCCTACAAGACGCCAACTTGACCGAAAAAGACGTGACCGTCGTCCTGTTGCAGCACGCCGACGGTAAGGCTGCCCTAATGCGCGGCGACGTCGATGCGTGGGCAGGCCTCGATCCGATGATGGCGGCCGCCGAACTTGAAGATAAGGCCGTCTTGTTCTTGCGCAACAAGGAAGCCAACAGCTGGGGCGTGCTGAACGTGCGCGAAGATTTCGCGACGAAGAACCCCGATGTCGTCAAGCGCGTGTTGGCGGCCTATGAGCGTGCTCGCACCTGGTCGCTGGCCAATCCCGATGCGGTCAAAGGGTATCTCGTCGCCGCGACCAAGTTGCCCGATGCCGTGATCGGCAAACAGCTCGCCGAGCGGACGGAGCTGACGCACTCGGCGATCGGTGCGCCGCAGCGGGATACGATCCTGGCGGCTGGCCTCGCATTGCAACAGGCTGGCGTCATCAAGCCCGATATCGACGTCAAAAAGGTCGTCTCCGAACTGATCGATAGCTCCTACCTCGCCGCAAAGTGACGTTGGGGGCGTTCGGGAACGTCGAGCCCTTCCGCTGCGGGGTATCATCAGGTAGCGAATTGGATTAGGACGAGGCATGAGTTCGGCAAATTCGATGAGCATTGAGCCCCAGGCGATTTCGATCGACGCAAAATCTTCCGGAAACCCTGCCTCGACCGCTCCTTTGGCCAGCGCCCCAGCCTTGACCACCGCGTCATCGGTCCGGGGGGTATTGGCGCCCGTTGAACTGCCGTTGCTTCCAGCAGATCGCGGCTTTCTGGCGGGCCTTGAGCGCGTCTGGTGGCTCGGCCTGATTGTTCCCGTCGTCCTTGCGATTGTGTGGGAACTCGCCGTCGCTGGCGGATATGCAAACGGGCGCCTGATGCCGCCGCCGTCCAAAATCTACGCGACGCTCGGTGAGCTTTCAGCCACTGGCGAACTATGGCGCCATATCGCCGTAACAAGCTGGCGCGTGGCAGTCGGTTTTTTGTTCGGCACGATCGCTGCGACGCTGATCGGCGCGCTATCTGGCTACTCGACGCTCATCCGCGGCTTGATCGACCCTTCGTTGCAAGGCTTGCGTGCTGTGCCGTCGGTTGCCTGGGTGCCGCTTTTCATTCTCTGGCTCGGCATCTTTGAAGCCAGCAAAGTGACGCTGATCGCGGTCGGCGTGTTTTTCCCCATCTACCTCGGCGTGCTCGGCGCGATCCAATCGGTTGACCGGAAAATCGTCGAGGTCGGTCGCGCGTTCCGTCTATCGTCGTTTGATCTCGTGCGCCGTGTGTTGATGCCAGCGATCCTGCCAGCTTACGTGTTGGCGCTGCGTGGCGGCCTCGGGCTTGGTTGGATGTTCGTCGTCGCGGCCGAATTCATGGGCGCTTCGGAAGGCCTCGGGTACCTGTTGGTCGATGGCCAACAAGTTGGCAAACCAGCACAGATCGTGGCTGCGATTCTGGTATTTGCGGTGCTGGGCAAGCTATCTGACAGTCTGCTGGCGTGGGGCTCAGCCCCATTCCTGCGCTGGCAGGATAGCCATACCCGCCAAGCGTAAGGAAGCCCAATGCTCGAAGTCACGGGTCTCGGTAAAACCTATGAACCCGATACCGTCGCGCTCGATGGCATTTCTCTGCGCATCGAGGCTGGCGAAATCGTCGCCGTTGTCGGTGGCTCGGGTTGCGGCAAGAGCACGTTGTTGCGGCTGCTATCTGGGCTCGACCGACCAACGGCGGGCCACGTCGAAGTTGATGGGGCAACGATTGATGCCCCACACCCGTTCGTATCGATCGTGTTCCAAGAACCTCGCTTGTTGCCGTGGTTGACGGTCGCCGACAATATCGCCTTTGGGCTCAGCGATCTGGCGAAATCAGAGCGCGACGACCGCGTCGGCGATGCGCTCGAACGGATCGGCCTCAAGGGCTACGGCAGCCGCTGGCCGCGCGAGCTGTCTGGTGGGCAGGGGCAGCGCGTTGCGATCGCCCGCGCGCTCGTATCGCGGCCACACGTTCTGCTGCTCGACGAGCCGTTCTCCGCCCTTGACGCGTTCTTGCGATCTGACCTCCAAGACCATCTGCTCGACCTGTGGGATGAGACGAAGCCAACGATGGTGCTCGTCACCCACGACATCGATGAGGCCGTGGTGCTGGCAAGCCGTATCGTTGTCATGCGCCCTCAGCCAGGCCGGATCGCAAAGGTCTTTGAGATCGACTTACCGCGTCCGCGCGATCGCCTTTCGCACGAATTCGAAGAGACCAAGCGGCGGATATTGTTGACGTTGCGCGAAACGTTCGCAAAACGAGATGCAGCCTGATGAGAGTTTGGCGAGCAACCAATCCGGTGTTGAACTGCTGTTTGCCTTAACTGACATAGGACAGATCGCCATGCCCGGCACCATCCACCTGCACCGCATCATCGCCACGGCCCCCGAGAAGGTCTACCGCGCATTCCTCGAACCTGATGCGCTAGCAAGCTGGATCTCACCCTTCGGCTATGTGTGCACCGTCCACCATCTAGACGCGAAAGTGGGTGGCACATTCAAAATGTCGTTCCGGAATTTCACCACGGGCGGTGCGCATAGCTTCGGCGGCACCTACCGTGAAATGGTTCCAGGCGAGCGGCTCGTCTATTCGGACGCCTTCGACGACCCAAACCTGCCGGGCGAGATGATCGTCACCGTGAGGTTGAAGGCTGTTTTGGTCGGTACGGAGGTGAACATTGAACAGGCTGCTATCCCCGACATGATCCCGCCGGAAGCCTGCTACCTCGGCTGGCAGGACTCTTTGCACAAACTGGAGAAGCTGGTCGTTCCAGACATCAAGCAGTGAACCGAACTCACGCCAACGTTGGCGGTCGCTTTTGCCAATCCCCATCGCCCTTTCTCAAAGCGTTTGTAAACCGAGGAGATGAACGATGAGCTACATTGATGGCTTCGTGATTCCGGTGAAAACCGCCGACAAGCAGGCATTCATTGATCACGCTAAACGGATCGACAGGTTCTTCATGGATCAAGGCGCGTTGCGTGTCGTCGAGGGCTGGGGCGACGATGTACCCGCTGGCAAGGTCACCGACTTTGCGCGCTCCGTGCAGGCGACTGCGGATGAGACAGTGGCATTCAGCTGGATCGAATGGCCCGACAAGGTCACGCGAGACGCGGCCATGAAAGCCCTTGAATCGAACGTTGCGATGATGGCGGAGCCGATGCCTTTCGATGGCAAGCGCATGATCTTCGGTGGCTTCGACGCCGTCGTGATTCTGGAGAAGTAACATGAATGGCATGCATCGCGATTTGGTCTGGTGTGAGCCGGTCATCGCTGCTTGCGGCAGCGCACGGCGGTCTTTCGAGGCCGTCGTCGCCTGGACCAGTCAAACAATTCAAACCACCCCCAAAGACGACCGAATGATCGTGACCACGCTTTGCGCTGTCGCCCAGCTGCTGCCCATGGGCGCTTAACAATAACGAGTAAGATCCGCATTAATGCGGGCACTTAAGGACACGGAGGAGCACAAAATGGACTCATCGACGTTGCGTGGGCTGCAAGGGCCGATCAAGGATCAATACAAGGCCGATCCAACCAGCGCGCTGCTCACGATGCGCGCAAAGGGCGAGATCGACGATACGCACATCGCGTGCAAGGTCGAGACGGGACGCGCGATGGCGGTCGCCGGTCTCCACCCAGCGACCGGCGGAAGTGGCATCGAATTGTGCTCGGGCGATATGTTGCTCGAATCACTCGTCGCTTGCGCTGGCGTCACGCTTAAAGCGGTCTCGACCGCGATTGGCGTGCAACTCGACCACGGGGCTGTATATGTCGAGGGTGATCTCGATTTCCGCGGTACGCTTGGCGTCGATAAGCTGACAGCTGTCGGCTTTACGGCGATCCGCTTGCGTTTTGAAGTCGAGAGCCCAGCGACGCCTGAGCAGATCGCGCAATTGCTCACGCTGACGGAACGCTATTGCGTGGTCTATCAAACGCTAAAAGGTAACGCGCAAATGTCGGCCGTGATCGAAACCAGGGCGACTGCGCCTGCCTGAACCCTCAGACGGCGGCGGCGAGCAGCAAATCGTCGTCCTGATCGAGCGGGTAGAAGAACACCATCCCGGCCCGTTGCCCCATCCGCCATACGATTTTGCCAAGCAGCTCCCGGCCACTCGTCGTCAGCCGCACTCGAATGCGCTGGCCGAGCTCATAGGGGCTCGGGCTGCGGAATGCCAGACCGCCTTGTGAAATGTTTGAGACGATCACGAGTTCGTGGCGGACCGGGTCCTGCACGGAGGCTTCGGCATTGATCTGGACGCGCCGCTCGCGCACGAGGAAGTCGGTTTTGGCCCGTTCGAGCTGGCCGTTGACGAGCAATGGGCTCTTGCCCTCCAGCACCTCATCAAGAAGGCGCGTCAGATAGCTCATGTGCGCGACCTCGTAGGCATCCGCGAGGCGCCCTTCAATCGAGATAAGATCCTTCAGTGTCAGCTTGCCGAAGCATGAAGCGGTATAGGTCGCCTCGCGGGCGGCCGTGATGTCGTTGCGCGTGATGCCGCCGTTGGTTGCTTCCAGCACCCGCAGGCGGTCAACCTCATCGCGCATCGTGCGCAAATAGTAGACAAAGCCGCCAAGCCCGGAACGTACGGGCGGGGTGAGGTGGACGGCGAGGCTACTCGCCTTTACCGGGGCAAACGATTGCGGGAATACGGGCTTGAAGCCGTCAATGCCGTCTGGAAACCTGAAGCTGCGCGAAAACCCGACCGCGTTGAGGCAACTGGACAGGTTGATGCACGCAATAGCAGCCGATTTGACATCGCCCGCAAAGCTTTGAAGCAGCAGCATTTCGGCTTCGTCGAGGGCCAGCGTTAGCCGGTCCCGAAAGCCGTTATCTGCGTGATATCGCGATACGCCGAAACCGGCATCATCCAAGGCAACCATTGACCCCGACCTGGAAGAATTTGACCTACATTCTCTCCAAACCCGTAAACATCTGGTAACTCTCGAGCACCGCCCATCGATTGCTCAAAGATGGGGTAACGGAGGGGTTACGAAGCGTGCCGCTGTGTGGAGGCCAAGGCCGCCGACCCCGGTGAAGAGTTTATGGCGGGGCCTCGCACGGGTCCGCCGGTCCGGTCCATCATAGAGGTGCGGTGAGTTCAGGTCCGTCTGACGCGATCAGAGCGTCCCGGCGATTTTGGCCGAAATCTGGTCGCCGGTCGTCAGCGTCCGAGCGCGCTTTTGCCGTGAGGGCTGTGTGACGGTTGCCGTATCGGTGGTCCGGCGCGGCTTGGCCCGGCGTGGCGCCAGTGGCGACGCCGCGTCAGGCTCGGCACGCGTAGCTGCAACCGGGCCTGGCGCTCTGACCGTCTCGGGCAGTTTGGCTACGCCCGCGTTAGCCGCCGGTGTGGCCTCCGAACTGGAAGCCGTCGCGGAGTTTGGCGCTGCCAATGCCACTGGTGGTGTGAGTTTCGTTGTGATGCTCGTTGTTGCGTCAACCGTAGCCTTCCCAGGTTCCGGGGCCAGCAGCGCTGGGGCAGACGGGGTGCCGGGCAAACGGGGTGCTGCAACACGAACGGGCTCGACGGGCGCCTGCTCAATGCGAATGCGTTCCCCAACGGCGATCAGCGTCGTGCCGCTGCGGATCTCAAGGTCGCCCGATCGCGTCAAGGTATATGAGCTGCCATCGGCGAGATCGAACCGGCGACCCGCCGCCGTCGAGGCGTCTTTCAGCTCTTCCGACGTCTTTTGGCCGTTCTTCAAGCGCCATTCGGCAAAAATGCGCCCGGCATCACTGTAGATCGTCAAACGACCGACGGCGGCGGGAGGCGAAGTTAGCCAAGAACCCAGCAGCGGGCGGCTATCGGCGCGATGTTCGGCGAGCAGCGCCTGTTCGTCCTCGCGCTTCAGTCCAAGGGCTCGAAACTTTGGCTCAGGGTTAAATACAACGCTCGCCCACGCGCCTTGTGACAGCTGCATGCCCGGCAAGAAGTAGTTGACGAAGCTGCGGCTTGCCTTTGATTTTTGACGCTGGATGATGGCGGTTGCCAACCGCACCGCGTCGGCTTCAACGAGCCGCTGTTGGAGGCGCACGGAAACCGCACGACGCTGGTCGGTTGCTTCCTCGGCGATGATCTCGTGGCTGGGCAGCGGCAGCTCGGCGGCTTGCGTTGTGGTGGCTGCAACCGTCAAAATCGCAACGGCTACACTTGCGGCGCTTGAGAGCGCGCGGCCACGCCCGGCGAAAATAGGCATCGATTGTTCACCTAACGAATACGAAAAAGGGGCGCGCGCCATCGCACTGCGCCCCTTTTAACTCTAGCGTTGCCGGACCAGATTGGAAGCTGGAGGTAAGTAAACCATTAACGCCAGCTTCAGATCGTAACGCGGCCGTGGGCGCAGCTTTTAAGCTCGGCCACACGCGTTCGATCCCGGAGTTAGATCCCGGAGTTAGACCCCAGAGTTCGATCCCGGAGTTTGATCCCGGAGTTTGATCCCGGAGTTTAACCCCTGGGTCGGGACCCTGAGGGCTGCGACAGCGTCCTCGGTTAGGGAGATAGCGCCTTTATTGTCAGCGGTGGCGGCGCATCGCCAGGTTCACCGTCTCCGCCGACGGCCTGTTGCGCGCCCTCAACGATCGCATCACGATTGTAGATGTCGGGACGGAACTCAATGCGGCCGTCGGGCTCGGCCCAGGCTGTGATGTAGGCGAAATAAACAGGGACGGGCTTGGCGAGGTTTACGTCGAGCGCTTGGCCTGAGTTGATGACCTGTTCGGCCCGCCCCGGTTGATCCCAACCCGGCTCATAGCGCGCCAGCCATTCGACCAGCTGGAACACGTCCTGAACGCGAACGCATCCGGCACTGAAATCGCGCGAGCGTTGCTTGAACAGCTCTTTCAACGGCGTATCGTGCAAGTAAACGCCGTGCTCGTTTTGCATATCGATGCGCACGAGCCCGAGCGCGTTTTGCGGGCCGGGGTCCTGCCGGAACTTCAGCCGTTTGCTGTCGAACGTCGACCAATTCATACTATGGTGGTCGATTTCGGTGCCATTAGCGGCCGACACTAGCCGGATTTTTTCTTTGTCGAGATACTCAGGTTCTTTCACGAGGCGTGGCGCCACATCGAGCGTCGCGATGCTATCGGGCACGCGCCAATACGGGAAAAAATTCATCGCACGAATGCTGGCGCGCAAATCAGGTGTGTCGCGGCCGGGCCGACCGACGATGACGCGGTGGCGGAGTTGGACGTCGCCGCGCTCAACGGCTTCCAGTTGGAAGCCCGGCGAATTGACAAGAATGTAGCGATCCTCGGCGCGGTGCGGTGACAACTCCTGCAAGCGCTGCGCGTTGAGGCGCAGTTGGCGAAGGCGAGCCTCGGCCGATATATTCAGTTCGGCAAACGTTGGACGGTCGACGCGCCCTGATGGGCGCAGCCCGTGGGTTTCTTGAAAGCGCTTGACGGCTAACTCGACCTCGCCATCGTAAGTGAAACTGTCGAAGCCAGAGCCGCGTTTGAGATAACTTTCCGCGACCAGTCGACGCCGTAACAGCGGCACGCGCTGATCGTCATCACCTGGACGGATCATGCGATTGCCGGGCAACGCCTGCCAACCGCCTGCTTTGACGATCCGCTCGTAGGCAAGATAGGCCGAATCTAATCCATCAAGCATTTGATTGGACCGGAACGGCACGCGATTTGGCCGCAAGTCCTCAAGCATGTCGACGGCAGGCGCTCGCTTCTCGCGGACCGGCGCATCGTTCAACCCGCCAAAGCCCGGTATTTGCCAAAAATTTTGTTCTGCTCGCGCCGATCCCGAGTGTCCGATCGCCCAGCCTGTCGCCAAACCCGATGCGAGGCCCGCCGTCACCCGCCGTCGCGTCAGCAGTTTTTCGCCAAGCCGGACCCCAGAGGAGCGAGCCTCGGAGTTGCCATCACGTGCTGACTGCTCAGGCTTGCCTCCATTGGAAGCGGCACCATTGCTGGCGGCCATGTCAGCGGAAGTGGTCTTTTTGCTCATGCTATGTCCGGACTTCGCCTTTCGCTTCGAGCCATTGCCTCAATCGCACCAGCTATGTTTGTCAGCCGCAACTATTTTGGCCATTGGTCAAACTGCGACCGGTACGCAGAGGTTCCGTGTGCTTACGCCGATGCCAAGCGCTGCCCGCGGCACCCGATTATCGACACGTGCGATGCAGTGCAACAATCGCCTGATTGGTATGGCCAAACAAAGACAAATCACCAGCGTTCGACATTACAGGCTGTCAGGCCTGTGACTTTGGCGCACCATTTGGCCCGATGTGCAACGCAGACGGGGCGCCGGGTTCTAGTCCATATCACTACGGCAATCAAAAATGGTCCCAACCGGACCGCTCGATTGTGATGGGCTGACCATCTGCATTGCGGATCGTGACGCCATCGCCCGTCGATGTCTCCCCAATCCTGGTGACCTGGACACCCGCAGTCTCGGCGGCGCGTTCAAAGGCCGTCGCGCGTTCGGGCTCGATCGCGCACAGGACTTGATAATCGTCGCCGCCCGATAGGATGTCGCTAATCACCGTGGCGTCGTTGGCCAACGCGGCTGTGACCCCCGCCGACATCGGCAAGCGTGCAAAGTCGATCGTGGCCGCGCACCGGCTGGCCCGCACCATCCGGCCGAGGTCCTTTGCTAGACCATCCGACAGGTCCATGGCGGCAATGGCAAAGCGCGGCAGTAGTGGTGCCAGGGCTAGCGGGGGTGCGGGCCGCAAATACCGTTGCTCCAGCGACCGGCGGGCCGTCGGCGCAAGTGACCAACCGGTGGCGCGACGATCCCCCCGCCGAAGCAAGAGCCCGAGCGCCGCATCGCCCAGCGTTCCAGACACGTAGAGCGCCAATCCCGGACGGGCCGACGTCCGCGCTACGAAATGTCCGTCCGGCTGGAGGGTGCCAATCGCGGTGATTGTCACCGTAATCGGGCCCGGCCTGCGGTCAGTATCCCCACCAACGAGCGTGATCCCAAAGCTCGATTGTGCCTCAGCCAATCCGCTAACGAAGCCGTCCAACCAGTCAGCGGCCGGCGGCGCAGGAAAAGACAGCGCCATCAGATAGGCAAGAGGGCTTGAGCCTTTACCGATCAGGTCGGATACGTTGATGGCTAGCGCCTTCCAGGCAACGTCGGCTGGCGGGTCGCCCGGCAAAAAATGGACGCCCTCGGCGATCGCATCCATCGTCATCACGAGGCTCTTCGGGAGGCCGTTGGGGTGTGCGACGAGGGCTGCGTCGTCGAGCAAGCCAAACGATCCGCCAGGCGCGCCACGCGTCAAAGGCGCAAGGTACCGCTGGATGAGTTCTTCTTCACCGCTGATCGCTTTGCTCATGTTTTGCCGATCCGTCCCGACGACCCGGCTCAGCCGTCACCGGCGCGATTGTGGCACGCCCGCGGAGGCGGGCATCTCACCGACACGTGCGCTGCGCGCGATGCGATCAAGGACGCCATTTACGACCTTGGGTTCATCGCCATCAAAAAACGCGTGTGCGATGTTGATGTATTCCGAAATGACGACCCGCACCGGCACGTCGGTCCGCTCAAGCAATTCGAATGTCGCGGCGCGCAGGATCGCCCGCAAGGTCGAATCGATCCGCACCAGTCGCCACCCTTCGGCTAAGTGCTGGTCGACCAACGGGTCGATGTCGCGCTGTCGCCGAACAACGCCGCGCATCAGGTCGGCGAAAAATTGAATATCGGCGCCCTCCAGCGTCTCACCCGGGTCGGTTTCGCGGACGGTCGCTGGTAATTCTCGAACGAGCGGCGCCCTGTCCTCTGAGCTGTAAGGGGCTTTCTTGCGCGGCTTGGCGGTGTTGGGGCTATCCCCCGTCGTATCTCGGTGAGCATCGGCCTTATCGCTGTCATCATCATGGTCGCGGGCTGCC
This sequence comes from Hyphomicrobiales bacterium, assembly GCA_038329675.1. GTDB lineage: Bacteria > Pseudomonadota > Alphaproteobacteria > Rhizobiales > Hyphomicrobiaceae > JANXVY01. The sequence goes on from JBBQNE010000004.1 coordinate 35,421, forward strand.
ACAATCACCAAAGATTTCTGTGGCGTGAGCCGGTGCGTCTCGAATTCTGCGATCACGGTATTGAGGTCGGTTCCAGCCAAATCCATCTGATACAGCGCCTGGACGGTCGCCCCGCGCGACAACGACCGGGGACGCGGCAGTTCGGGCGGCGTTGGCGGTATGAACGACTTCGGGCGTTTGACCGGGTCGGTCATTGCGTCGGCTCCGTAAACTTTTGTTCAATCAAGATTAGGCTCAAACACGCCCGCGCCGCGTCGCCGCCTTTGCCAGCTCGCCCACCTTGGGCACGCTCCATTGCTTGCGCTTTATTCTCGACCGTCAAGATGCCGTTACCTACCGGAATGCCGGTATTGATGGCGACATCCATCAGCCAATAATTCGAGTTGTGAACCACGACGTCGTAGTGACTGGTATCGCCGCGGATGATGCAGCCGAGCGCAATGGCGCCAACGTAGACGTCTGGAAACAGGGGCGCTGCCGCAGCGAGCGCTTGGGGAATTTCCAGCGCGCCCGGCACCGTCACGCGATCAAAGCTCGCGCCGTGTGCTTCGAGCTCGGCAATGGCGCCAGCCATCATTTCATCGGCGACATCGCTATAATAGCGCGCTTCGATCAGCAAGATCTTGCCGCCAAAATCAAAGCTTTGGCCGGTGTCGCCACCGCCGCTCGGATCCAGGCCCTTTTTACGCTGCGCCATTGTTGAGGCCTCGGCAGGTCGCCGTCATGATGTTGTCATCGAACGTTATCGCGCGTCGGTATGGCGGGTCGTATCGCGGTCATGACTTCGGTTTGGGGATTGATCGCGTACCAACGATGCGCAACCCGAACCCTTCGAGGCCTACATACACGTGTGCGGGTGAGTTCGTCAGCAGAACCATGTCACGGACGCCAAGTTCGCGCAGTATTTGCGCCCCGACGCCGATTTCTACCTGGCGCTGCTCTGCCGGTTCCCCGCTCGCTGCTGCCCCGCCCACTGCTGCCCCGCCCGCCGATCCGCCACCCGTCGCTGCGCGATTTTGGTTCGCCGCGCGCATGACTGCGGCCGATACCGCCTTTGGGCGCAAATCCCGGATCAACACCAGCACGCCGCGACCCTCGCGCGCAATCTCGGCCATCGCGCCGCTAATTTCACTGCCGCCACCGCCAGCGGCCAACAAATCGGCGAGCGGGTTCACCGCATGCACGCGAACCAGCACCGGATCGGGCCCTGAAATATCGCCCCTGACCAAAGCCAAATGCTCTGCGGGGTCGACGGTCGCCGTCTCAAAAACCTTGAGCGCGAAATCGCCACCGTGGCCGCTCGTCACCGTCGTTGCTGCGACCTCGCGTACGAGCCTGTCGTTGCGCAGGCGATAGGCGATGAGGTCGGCGATCGTCCCAATCTTGAGCCCGTGTTTGTGCGCAAACGTCACGAGGTCGGGCAACCGCGCCATCGTCCCGTCGTCATTCATGATTTCGCAAATGACGGCGGCTGGCGACAGTCCGGCCATGCGCACGAGGTCGATCGATGCCTCAGTGTGGCCCGCGCGGATCAAGACGCCGCCGTTGCGACCCACCAGCGGGAACACGTGGCCCGGCGAAACGATGGCTTCGTGGTCCTTGGAGGGGTCGGTTGCCGCCGCGATCGTGCGCGCGCGGTCGGCGGCTGAAATGCCCGTTGTGATGCCCTCACGTGCTTCGATTGAGACCGTGAACGCTGTCCCGGTCCGCGATGCATTTGTGCGCACCATGGCTTCGAGGCGCAATTCGCTCGCCCGTTGTTCCGTCAACGTCAGGCAGATCAGTCCACGCCCGAAGCGGGCCATGAAGTTGATCGCGTCCGGCGTCGCCATTTGGGCTGGAACGATGAGGTCGCCCTCATTCTCGCGGTCCTCGGCGTCAACGAGAATGATCATGCGCCCATTGCGCAATTCTTCGACAATCTCCGCCGTTGGCGCGATCGTACCATAAACAACGCTGGGCATCTCGACTGAACGTTCAACGGTCATGGCGTGTGCAGCTGGCGGCGGACGTGGCCCCACCGTCAGCGGCGGAACTCCAAGAGCCGCGCGACATAGCGCGCGAACACGTCGACCTCGAGGTTGATCGGTTGGCCGGTCTTTTTGCGCCCCCAGGTCGTTACCGTCAAGCTGTGGGGGATGAGATTGACGCCAAATGTATCGCCAGCAACCTCGTTGACCGTCAGCGAAGTCCCATCCAGCGCCACTGAACCTTTCGGCGCAATATAGGGCGCAAGATGGGGCGGGGCGCGAAACAAAAACCGGACGCTATTGCCATCGGCCCGGACTTGCTCAATCGTCGCCAAGCCATCGATGTGGCCAGACACAATGTGCCCGCCCAGTTCATCGCCGATCTTCAAGCTCCGTTCGAGGTTTATCGCGAGCCCCGGCTGCCACGCGCCGAGCGTCGTCTTCGACAACGTCTCGTTGGAAACATCGACGTCGAACACGCTCCCTTCGGCCATTGCTGCGATCCGCGTTGCCGTTAAACAAACCCCATCGCAACAGATCGACGCACCGACGGCGATGCCAGCAGCTGGATAGCTTGATTGGACCGAAAACTTGCCGCCGTCGCGGGCAACGACGGTGCCAATGTCGGTAATGATACCGGTGAACATAACTACGCTCCGCTGATCGCCTCTGCCGACTGGCCTCTGCCGACGTGCTTAGGCGGCGGCCGTTCGTGGCGCTACGCCGGCGAGCCCCGACACCTCAAGCGCAAACGCATAGTCGACGGCCACTTCCTTAAGCCCATCGTAGCGGCCGGATGCGCCGCCGTGACCTGCCGTCATGTTGATCTTGAGCAGGATTGCCCCGCCACCCTGTTGGGGCGACAGCGCCGTTGAGCGTAATTTCGCCACCCACTTTGCAGGCTCCCAATAGGTTACGCGCGGGTCGGTCAGCCCGCCGTAAGCAAAAATATGCGGGTAGGCCTTTGCTGCCACGTTGTCGTAGGGCGAGTAGGCCCGGATCGTCTGGAACGCTTGCGCATCCGCCGACGGGTTGCCCCATTCGGGATACTCCGGCGGCGTCAGCGGCAACGTCTCATCCAGCATCGTGTTGAGCACATCAACAAACGGCACATCGGCGATGATGCCCAAAAACAGCTCCGGCTCGAGATTGGCGACCGCGCCCATCAACATACCGCCGGCCGACCCGCCCTGCGCCACGATTTGTTTCTCGCGCGTCAGACCCATGCCAACGAGATGCCGCCCGGCTGCGATGAAATCGATAAACGTGTTCGTCTTGCGCTCGAGTTTGCCGTCGCGATACCAGCGGTAGCCGCGGTCCTTGCCGCCGCGCACATGCGCTATCGCAAAGATCATCCCCCGGTCGACAAGTGACAGTCGCGATGTGGCAAACGCTGCCGGCATCGAGATGCCATACGCGCCATAGCCATAGAGCAGCACGTGCGCCGACCCGTCGAGGGGCGTATCGCGCCGATAGAGCAACGACACCGGGACCATCTCACCGTCGGGTGCAGTCGCGAACACCCGCCGCGTCACGTAGTGCGACGGCTCGTGGCCCGATGGGATCTCTTGGCGCTTGCGGAGTGTGCGTGTCCGCTTGGCCATGTCGTAATCGTAGACTTCCGACGGCGTTGTCATCGATGAATACGTAAATCTGACGGTCGTCGTATCGAATTCATAGCCCGCCGACATCGACAGACCGTAGGCCTCTTCGTCGAACGCGATTTGATGTTCAGCCCCGCTCGCGATCTCGGCAATGACGATCCGCGGCAGCCCGTCTTCGCGCTCTAGCCGCGTGATATGGCCCTTAAACACCGCAATCTCGAGGATCAGCCGACCGAGCTTATGGGGCACCATCGCTGTCCAATTGGCTTGCCCCGGTGCGCTGACCGGTGCGGAACAAATCTCGAAATCCTCCGCGCCGTTCTGGTTGGTCAAAATCACCAGCCGCCCGCCGTCTGGCCCCGGTAGATGCTCGACGCCGTATTCGTGCCCGACCTTGCGTGCTTCCACCAACCGAGGTGCTGCGTGCGGTGTTGCAGCCTCAATGATGTGGACTTCGCTCGTCTCGTGATCGTGCGCCACGATCTGGATCAGCTCACTCGACTGGGTCCCGGCCACGCCGACAAAAAATCCCGGATCGGCTTCGGCGTAGACTTGAACGTCATCGGCGACCGATGTTCCGACCGTGTGCCGCCAGACCGATTGCGGCCGTTGGTTCTCATCAAGACGCACGTAGAACAAGGTGCGGCTGTCGCTTGCCCACTCCATGCCGCCGCGCGTTTCTGGAATTTCATCGGCGAGGTTTTGTCCGGTCGCCAAATCGCGGAAGCGGATTGTGGCCAGTTCGGATCCCTTGTCATCGACCGCATAGGCAAGCAGCGTGTGGTCGGGGCTATGGGCGCCGCCCTGCAGTTGCCAGTATTTGTGGCCTTTGGCTTCCGCGTCCCCATCAAGAATAATCGTCTCCTCGCCACCATCGCGCGGTGCCCGGCACAGCAGCGGATGTTGCCCGCCGATGCGGTAGCGCGAGGAATACGCATACGACCCGTGTGGTGAGGGTACCGTGCTATCGTCGGGCTTGAGCCGCCCTTTCATTTCGGCAAATAGCTGCTCCTGCAACCCGGCCGTCCGCCCCATCATCGCTTCCGTGTAGGCGTTTTCGGCTTCAAGGTAGGCGCGGATATCGGCTGCTAACACGTCTGGCTTGCGCATCACGTCCTGCCAATTGGCAGCGCGGATCCAGGCATAATCGTCGGTCAGTGTTTCGCCATGGTGGGTCGTGGCACTCGGACGCGCTTGGGCAACGGGTGGCGATGGCCATTGGGTGCCGAACGGTTGGTGGCTGGTCGAAGTCTGAACCGGGCTCGTCGTATCCTGCATGGTGCTCTCGGGTAGATGGAGCGCGCACCACGCAAATTCGGGCCGCGCGCGAGGTCAGTTGTTTCGCATTGCGTCTTAACACCTTCTGCACGTATCGGCGCAAGGCGGCAGCGTCGCGGGCGTCTTGCCTTGCCTTGCCTGAACCCGGTCGCTTTGGCCCCTCGGACAGATCCAGACCGACTGGCCCCGCCGCGCCCGTTAAGTGTCTTTCGTGCGCCAAAAATAAATCTATCCCCGCTTTTCAGTTTCACCGCCGATCGACGACCCATTCGGCAAGGCTTTTGCAAGCTGGTCCGCCGCGACCTCAAGCGCGCGCTAGACCGGCATTTTATCAAGCTTTTAACAGGATTATCGGTATGCGGAGCATCGCCAATCAATCGGCGTCCATCACGATTTTTTTGGCAAAGTTATCCCCGCTCCCCCTGGCGGGCGTAAATTAACGCTCGTCCAACAATGGCACGATCAGAGCCCTTAGACCAAAGCGAACGAGCAAACCTGAGATGCGCCAAGCCACCGTCGAAATCGACACGAACGGGTACACGCCCCGGCACGCAAACCACCCGGGACACGTCATGGGCCACCCGGGACACCGATCGGGCAACGTATCGGGGCGCTCAACCGGCCTGGAATCGACGATCCCAATCGACGTCCCCGGTAGCCGCCAGGCGGCCACGGCCTATGGCCATGCCGAAGCCGCCGACGGCCCTATTCCCGATCACCCGACGCGCTTGGAGGCTGTCGCGCTGGGCGTGCCTGGCCTTGAAACGTCGTCGCGCGCCGACCTGCGTCGCGCCGTTGATCATGCCGTGATGAGCGTGTTCGGTTTAGGGCTCAGCGACCTAACCGAAATCAACCGTGGCAATGCCCGCGTTGCGCTGGCCCGGCAAACGGCGATGTACCTTGCCCACACCGTCGGGCGCCTCACTTTGACCGAGGTCGGCGAGATGTTCGGCCGTGACCGAACCACCGTGGCCCACGCTTGCGCCGTCGTTGAAGACCGCCGCGACGAGATCAATTTCGACCGCACCATGGAGGTGCTCGAACGGGCCGTGGTCCGACTGCTATCGCGCCGCCCGCCGCGCTGTGGCTTTTGCGCTTGTTTCGACGCCTGAGGTCAATACCAATGTCTGATACACGCCAATCTTCGATAACCTCATCGTCGGCATTGCCCGCGTCGACGACCTTGGCGGCGCTCGCAAGTTTGATCCGGCGCGGGACCGTTGCGTACCTCATGCTTGCTGCCGACGGCAGTCGCTCGGTCGAAATTCGCCCAGCTAGATCCAGTGTTAGTCTGCCCCGAACCGGCAGCGGCGGGTCAACCCGCTTGCCCTACGGTCAATTCCGTGAAGCGCGCGAGGCTGGCTGGCTCGTCCCCTCAGATGATGGCGATAGCGATGGCGAGGTCAGCTTCGTGCTAAGCCCCATTGCGCGCCATTTGCTGCGGCGCCTAAAATCGTCGACGGGCGTCGCCCCACCCACAGGACAGACGACGTCGGGCACCCATCACGCAGCCAGCGGCGCCATTCTGCCTCCGCTACCGATCGCTCCCGTCCCGCACATCGACCCAGCCGAGAGCCCACTCGCGTGGCTGCGTCGCCACAAGGACAAATCCGGCCGACCTTTGATTTCGGCTCTACAACTTGAAGCTGGCGAGCGCCTGCGCTCCGACCTGTGGAAAGCTGAAATGACGCCGCGCGTCACCATCGATTGGAACCGCATCGGCGGCGGCGGCACCGGATCTGGTGGCCGCAACGCCTCAGCACCTGGCGTTGAAATGCGCGATGCGGCCGCCAATGCCGCGCAGCGGGTCCGCCGTGCGTTATCCGCGCTCGGGCCGGTCTCCGCGGGGCTTCTGATCGACGTTTGCGGACATCTCGTCGGGCTTGAAGAAATCGAGCGTCGTCGCGGTTGGCCTTTGCGCTCGGGCAAAATCGCCCTCCAGATCGCGCTCTCGGAACTCGCCCGCCACTACCGCCTGCCGGGTGCCGATACCACCGAAGCTACCATCGCGACCGGCCTCCGTGCGTGGCGTGCTTAATCTGTGGACATGCGCCCCAGTCGCACGTCGTCCGGATTTGGGGCAGTGATGCAGCTACCACGGCGGGCTGGCAGGGCTTGCGCGATCATAGCTGCGTATGGTAGGTTCGAGGCCTCGGTCTGTTTGTTCAGGAACCGCATGTCAGGGTCGTTGGCCAGCGCTAGGACGAGATTGGCAATGGCGTTCCTGGCCGTGGTCTGGGCCTTCTTGGCGATTACGGCGCCGGCCTCGGCTTGCATCGCAACCCCGGTTCAGACCGCATCGCATGCCGTGGCATCAACGCTTGCTCCAGCCGAGCCGCAAGCCCGTTCTCGGTCACAAGCTCGTCCCCTGACGCAAAGTCTCCTGACGCAAGCGCCATCCTTCGACGCTTATCGAGCCATTCATGATCCAAGCACCACCGTCGTCGCCGCCGGTGCACATCTTGTCGAACACATCGGCGACCACGACAACAACCCGTCCTGCGACAGCGACTGCTGTAGCTGCCATGCTTCTGTCGCTTTGCCAGCTGCGTGTGCCGCAGCTGTTCAACTGATGGCGGCTTTAGTCCATTCGCCTCAATCGCCGTTCGCGATTTTGCCTGCCATGATGAGTTTCGAGCGCCCGCCGAGAACACCTTCCACCGTCTGACGCGCCGTGGGCTTTAGCCCGCCAGCCTTCAATTGTGGAAAAGCAACTCATGTTCCCCATCTCCCGAATTGCGACTGCGCGCCCTCCATCGGTGCACAGACTACGCCGCCGCTTCCGGCATATCGCGTGCGCGATCGCCGCTGCGACGGGCCTCACCATGCTCGCCACCTTGCCAGCTGACGCAGCCCCCTCCACGTCCGCCGTTGGTGTATCGTCCCCGCGCGTGACGGCCACGTCCGACGCCTACCAGTTTGTCGGTATTGTCGAGGGCGACGTGCTCGTCGTCTACCTTGACCGCGCCGCCGACAATTCGCCCGTCACAACGGCTGCCCTCGATATTACGATCGGCACCGACACCGGCCGCGCCGAACTTGGCAAAAAGGGCACCTATGAGGTCGTCGCCAGGATCTTGCGTCAACCTGGAACCCACGAGGTCCTGGTCACCATCACCGAAGGACCTGTGACAGACCTGCTGGTTGGCGCAGTGATCATTTCCGCTGTAACCTCTGCCGCGCACCACGACACGATCCTCGACCACCTGATCCAGGATTTTCCACTTCGAACACCCAGCGTTAGCTTCGCTTCGGCCATGGTTTTGGGCGCCGTCCTCGCTATCGGCGTCGTCGGGATATTGATCGCGCGAAGCCGACGCAGCGACCCTAGCGGAGGCTTGGGCGCAGTTATGGCTATTGCGATTTCGACGGCCGCGCTCGCACTCATGATCGCGGCGCCTGACGCGAAGGCTGGTGGTGATGAATCTGATGGCCACAGCCACGGCGCGGTTGAAGTCGCCCCCAACGGCAACGCGCCGCAACGCCGTCCCGATGGCATGATCTACCTGCCAAAACCGAGCCAACGTCTGCTCGAAATCCGCACGAAAGCTGTAGCCCGCGAAACGACGAACCCTTCGGTGCGTTTCGCTGGCCGTATCGTCGCCAACCCCAATAAGAGCGGCGTCGTTCAAAGTACAATGCAGGGCCGCTTCATCGCGCCAGCCGATGGCCTCCCTTCAATCGGAGCGTCGGTTAAGGCCGGTGACCTCCTCGGTCGCGTTTCGCCGTCCTTCATCTCAGTAGACGCCTCAGACATGACCCAGACGTTGGGCGACCTCGACCAACGAATTGCCTTGTCCCGCACCAAGCTCAGCCGCCAGGAAACGCTACTGCGTAGCAATGTCGTGGCCAAAGCCGCCGTTGACGACACGCGGATTGAACTCGAAGGGCTTTTAAAACGTCGCCGCGATCTTTTGGCCGCTCGCATCGAGCCTGAGGACCTGCGCGCGCCCGTCGATGGCGTCATAACCGCGGTGCGCGTCGTCGCCGGTCAAGTTGTGACGCCAGCCGACCAGTTGCTCTCGATCGTGGACCCCTCAAGCCTAATGGTCGAGGCCCTCGCCTTCGACCAATCGAACGCCGACAGGTTGGAGGATGCGGTCGCCGATGTTGGTTCCGACGTCCACTCGAAGCTGAAGTTTCTCGGCCGTAGCCGTACGCTCCAGCAGCAGTACTCGGTCTTGAAGTTCGAAGTCCGCGATCCGTCCCCCATGCTCAATGTGGGCACGCCGGTTATCGTCACCGCGCGTTCGGGCGACCCGGTGACGGGCATCGTCGTGCCGCGCGCTGCGATCGCCCAGGCTGGCAACGGGCAGATGGTCGTTTTTAAACACATCGAACCTGAAGTGTTTGAGCCGGTCGCTATCCGCTCCGAGCCGCTGGATGCGCAGTCCGTCCTTGTCCTGTCGGGCTTAGAGCCCGGCGATAAAATCGTTGTCCAAGGCGCTCCCCTCGTCGCGCAGGTTCGCTGAGCCCAGATCGCTAAGCCGACCCCGCTGAGCCGACCGAACAAAGGACGCGACCCATGTTCAACTTTCTCGTCACGCAAAGTTTGCGCAATCGCTTAGTGGTGCTCGCCGCCGCGTTTGTCCTCGTCTCCTACGGCAGCTTCGTCTTGCCGCGCATGCCCGTTGACGTCTTCCCCGACCTCAATCGACCCACCGTTACGCTCATCACAGAAGCGCCGGGGCTCGCGCCCCCTGAGGTCGAACAGCTCGTCACCTACGCCATTGAAACGGCCATGAACGGGATGCCGGGCACGACGCGGGTGCGGTCGGTGTCAAGCGTCGGCTTGTCGATTGTTTACGTCGAGTTCGGCTGGGAGACCGAAATTTTCCGCGCCCGCCAGCAGGTCACCGAGCGCCTCGCCAGCATCCAGGCCCGCCTGCCGGCCGGTATCCAGCCTGAAATGGGCCCGATCACCTCGATCATGGGCGAGATCATGCTGATCGCCGTCACTGGGCCGGAAGCGAAATCTGCGATGGATCTGCGCGAGGTCGCCGACTACGTGCTGCGCCCGCAACTGCTTGCGGTCCCAGGTGTCGCACAAGTCATCCCAATCGGTGGCGAGGTCCGTCAATATCGCATCGTGCCGAAGCTGCAGATGATGAACGAACTTAACATCACGCCACAGCAGATCGAGACAGCCGTGCGCCAGTTCGGCTCCAATACCGGCGGCGGCTTTGTTGACCAGCACGCGCGTGAATACTTGATTCGCAACATTGGCGTCACCAACCGCCTCGACGATTTGCGAAACGTCACGGTTGCCGCCCACAATGGCCCGAATGGTCCCCGCAACGTGCTGTTGCGCCAGGTCGCCGATGTTGGCTTCGGCGCCCGGCCCAAGCGCGGCGATGCTGGCTATATAGGCAAGTCAGCGGTGATCGTTGGTGTTCAAAAGCAACCGGCCGCTGACACCGTCGCGCTAACCCGCGCCATCGAAACACAACTCGCCGAAATTCAACGCACGCTGCCCGATGGGGTGCGCGCCGATCAGGTGCAGTTTCGCCAAGCGACCTTTATCGAATCGTCGATCACTAATGTGAAAACCGTTCTGTTCGAAGCGGCCGCAGTGGTAGCGATCGTGTTGTTCCTGTTTCTACTGAACGTCCGCGCCACGATCATTTCACTGACCGCTATCCCAATTTCGATCCTGACGACCGTTGTCGTGTTCCAGTATTTCGGGCTGTCGATCAACACAATGACGCTTGGCGGGCTTGCGATCGCGATTGGCGAGCTCGTTGACGATGCCGTCGTCGATGTTGAAAACATCATGCGACGACTTCGACAAAATGCGGACCTCGCCCAGCCCCGACCGTCGATCGAGGTCATCGCACTCGCCAGCCAAGAGGTCCGCTCCGGCATCGTCTACGCGACCGGCATCATCATCCTCGTGTTCGTTCCGCTATTTGCATTATCGGGGATTGAGGGCCGCCTGTTCGCCCCGCTCGGCATTGCCTACATCGTCTCGATCCTCGCCTCGCTCGTCACCTCGATCACGGTCACGCCCGTGCTCGCTTCGTTCTTTCTGGCGGGCCAACCGCCTCGCGAACACGCCGATACCGCGCTCGTTCGCGTCCTCAAGCGCGGCAACCGTGCGCTTCTCGACTGGGCGTTCGGTCATGCCCGTCTCATCACGTCCGTTCTCGCTATCGGCGTCATGCTGGCAGCCGTCGGCGCGTTTTTGCTACCGCGCGCGTTTCTTCCGCCGTTCAATGAAGGGACGATTGCCGTTGGCCTCGAATACAATCCCGGCATCTCACTTGCTGAATCTAGCCGCCTCGGCGGTATCGCCGAACGGCTGATCCTCGAAGTGCCCGAAGCCCGCAACGCTGGCCGCCGTACTGGCCGGGGCGAGTTGGATGAGCACGCCGAAGGCGTACACAGCAGCGAGATTGACGTTGAATTGAAAACCTCTTCCCGCAGCCGCGAGGACATCTACGCCGACATTCGCCAAAAACTTGAGGTTCTTCCGGTGTCCATCGGGATCTCACAACCGATCGCCCACCGGCTCGACCACATGCTGTCGGGCGTGCGGGCACAAATCGCCATCAAAGTCTTTGGCGATGATCTTGACACATTGCGGACGGTTGCAGGCAATATGCGCATGCGGCTCGCGGCCATACCCGGCCTCGTTGATCTCAAAGTCGAAAAACAGGTGCTTATCCCCCAACTTGATGTCCGGCCCGACTATGAGCGCGCCTCGCTCTACGGCATCACACCAGCGGCGCTGACCGAAGCTCTCGAAACCCTGTCTAACGGTCGCACCGTGTCTCAGATTGTCGAGGGCAACCGCCGCTTCGACGTCGTGTTGCGCCTGTCGGATGCCGATCGTTCGACGGCG
>JBBQNE010000005.1:0-44192 GCA_038329675.1 Hyphomicrobiales bacterium
AACGTGACGATCGAGATCGAGCCGTAATGAGCCGCAATCGCGGCCAAATCGACGCGCGGCAGGTCAGACACGCGCGATAGGATTTGGAATGCGATGACGGGGATGAGCGCTGACAACGTGATGCCCGCCAGGATCGACAGCACCAGCTTTGCATCGATACCGTAGGCTGCAACGCTAGCGCCGCCTTTGAAGCCAATCGCCATCATGAGATAGAGCGACATGCCCTTGGCGACTGCTTCTGGGATATTGAGGTCAGATCGCGCCCACGTTGCAGCGAGGCCGAGGACGAAGAACAGCACCATTGGCGACAACAGATTTGCCGCCGCCAATTCAAAGATAGACATGTCCGCGCGCCCCTTGCTTCGTCGCAACGCTTAGGTGTCACCGCTCAACGCACGTTGACCCGTTGCATCGCCAAACGGCGATCGTTCGACGGAGTGGATGAGTGCGCGCCCGCGCCGCCCGAAGCCACTGGCATTTTCGTCACAGCACTGATTATTTGCAACTCATCAATTTTGTCGGGACCCGCGCAACCATTCCCACGCGCGTCCGTCGAGAATGACGAGGCCCAGGGCAATGATCCCGGCACCTGCCAACTTCTGGACGGTAATGGGCTCGTCCAGCAGGCCCGCGCCTAGCGCGATCGCCGAAACCGGCACCAGCAGCGTGACGAGCATTGCGTTCGTCGGGCCAGCTTCAGCCATCACTTTGAAAAAAAGCACGAATGCCAGCGCCGTCGACAGGATGATCAGTCCCATCAGCGCCGATAAGGTGGCCGCTCCCGGTGTCGCCAACGTCCAGGGCTGTTCCATGAACAGGATGACTGGCAGCAGGATGACCCCCGAGAATGCAAGTTGAAGCGTCGATGTCACAAGCGAGGGCACCTCGCGAAACCGGCGTCCCCATTGCGCAGCAAACGCATAGCTGAGCGTGCCCAACAGAATTGCAAGCATTCCATAGATCGTTGTTTTTTCGCCAGCGATTGCCGCTGGACCCATCAGCACAGTGACGCCAGCCAACCCGGTTACGACACCTGCAAAACGCGTGGCCGTGAGACGTTCAGCGCCAAACGCGTGGGCGACGAGAACGGTGAACACCGGCGTCGTGGCGTTGAGCACGGACGCCAGACCGCTTGCGATTTGCGTTTGCGCCGAGACGATGAGCCCGAAAGGCAGCGCATTGGCAAGCAACCCCATGACGGCATAGTCGCGCCATCGCGTTTCCGCTGGCACCCGTTGGCCCGTCGCTAGCATAACCAGCGCCAGAACTGCTGCAGCGCCTGTCACTCGCACCCATACGATCGTCAGTGGCGGCAGGTCGCTTAAGGCCACGGCGTTGAAATAAAACGCTAATCCCCACATCACCGAAACGATACCGATCAAGCTCCAATGGTAGGCCGACATCGTTGCGAAGTCCTTTTGCCGATGTTTGGCCCGCCATCAGACGGTGACGGTTGATCTCGTTACATCCAACTCCCTTTGATCCGCAGCAATGTGAGCGGTAGCGCGTCATAGTGGTCAATCAACGCGTCAGGGCCAAACGTCGCAACAGGCGGGTCGCTGTAGCCAAACGATACGCCCACGACTGGTAACTTAGCGTTTCTCGCTGTCGTAACGTCAACACCGCTATCGCCAACCATGACAGCGCGCGACGGGTCGCCTCCAGCCTTGACGACAGTCATCGTGAGGTGGCCCGGGTCGGGCTTGTAGACAGAAAACGTGTCGCGGCCCGCAATTGCACTAAATCTTGCAGCAATCCCGAGTTCTTCCAGCAAGCGCCTCGCCAACGTCTCTTGCTTGTTTGTGCACACCGCCAGCCGGTAACCGCAATCGTCCAAGACATCGAGCGTGGTAAGTAGTCCGTCGAACGGTCGGCTCGTTGCGGCGATGTTGGCTTCGTAGTGCGTCAAAAATATTGGCAACAACGGGTAAAGCCGTTCCTCCTCCCAGTCGCTGGCATCTTCCCCAATGCCCGCCCGGATCATCGCGAGCGCACCGTGGCTCACAGCGTTGCGAAGCGTGGCGGCGTCGGCTGGTGCCCGACCCAGCGAAGCAAGCGCGTGGTTCGTCGCCGCAATCAAATCTGGAGCGGTGTCGATCAGCGTGCCGTCGAGGTCGAAGACGATCGTGGTCGCGGCGCGGGTGGCGGCCAAAGCGCTAAACTCCGGTTGATCAGGTTGTGACCGTATACGCGTCTTTGCGCGCCTGTGGATGGCCGCCACACGAGAGCTGCCCTGTCGCGTCGCATACGGCCGGTGGCGCCGTTCTGTCGCGCGGCCGACCGTCCGAATGGCACTTACCGACGGGCAGCATTGCTAGAGCCGCAATTGTGGTGTTGAGGCGCTCGGCCTAGATTGTCGACATTGTTGGGGTCGTCCCGCAATTAATCATCGTCCCCGACGCCCACGTTTATTGAAGGCACACATGTCATGGATAAATCGCTGCTGACCCTCGTGCGGACCCAGGCTTTTGTGAACGGCGCTTGGGTTGCGGCGGCGAACGGGGCGGCGTTTCCGGTCGTTGATAAAGCCTCAGGCGAGACGATCGCCCGCGTACCTGACATGGGGCCCGTCGATGCGAGGGCTGCCATTACAGCCGCCGAAGCTGCCTTCAAGCCGTGGTCGCGAACGCTCGCCAAGGAGCGTGCCCGGGTCCTGCGTCGTTGGTATGATCTGATCATCGCGCACGTCGATGAATTGGCGCTGCTGTTGACCAAGGAGCAGGGCAAGCCGCTGGCTGAAGCCCGCGCTGAGGTGGCCTACGGGGCAGCGTTCGTCGAATTCAACGCGGAGGAAGCCCGGCGCGTTTACGGCGAGACAATCCCCTCGCACAAAGCTGACGCCCGTATCATGGTGACGAAGGAGCCGGTCGGCGTCGTCGCTGCGATTACGCCATGGAATTTTCCCGTCGCGATGATTACGCGCAAAGTTGCACCCGCGCTCGCGGCCGGCTGCACAGTCGTCGTAAAGCCCGCCGAGGATACGCCATTATGTGCGCTGGCACTCGCCGAACTTGCCAGTCGTGCTGGCATTCCGCCCGGCGTCTTTAACGTCATCACAGCCCGCGATCCTATCGCGATTGGCGAGGTGCTGACGACCGACCCGCGCGTGCGCTTGGTCACGTTCACCGGTTCGACCGAAGTCGGCCGGATCTTGATGCGACAAGCATCCAGCACGATCAAAAAGGTTGCCCTTGAGCTTGGCGGCAACGCCCCGCTGATCGTGTTCAACGACGCCGACCTCGAACGAGCCGTATCTGGCGCACTGGCGTCAAAATTCCGCAACGCCGGGCAGACCTGCGTGTGCGCTAATCGCATTCTTGTGCAGGCAGGTATTTACGATGCGTTCGCGGCGCGCCTCGTCTCCGAAGTCGCCAAGCTGAAGGTTGGTCCCGGGATCGACGAAGGTGTGATGCAAGGACCGCTCATCAACGCGGCGGCCATTTCCAAGGTCGAAGCCCACGTCGCCGATGCACTGTCGGGTGGCGCAGCGATCTTAACCGGCGGTAGCCGAATTGCACGGCCGGGCAACTACTATCAGCCGACGGTGCTGGCTGGCGTCACATCGGGCATGCTGATCACGCGCGAAGAAACGTTCGGCCCCGTCGCACCGTTGATCCGGTTCGAGACGGACGACGAAGCCATTACCATCGCCAACGACACGCCGTTTGGGCTCGCCGCTTATTTTTTCACGCGCGACCTCGCCCGGGCGTTCCGCGTATCTGAGGCTCTCGAGTTCGGCATCGTCGGCGTGAACGAGGGCCTGACCTCGACCGAACTGGCCCCGTTCGGCGGCATCAAGCAATCGGGCCTTGGGCGCGAGGGCTCGCACCACGGCATCGAGGAGTTCCTGGAAATGAAATACACGCTGATCGGCGGACTGTGATCGGCGGACCTTGATAAACGTAACGTCTGTGAGTTTGCAGAAGGCGATCGACTTCGCCTTCTGCCCCTCATCGACGATCAGGCGTGCGCCATGCTCTTCACGATTTCTTCGGTCATCTTCTTGGCGTCACCGAGCACCATCACCGTATTATCGCGATAAAACAATGGGTTGTCGATGCCTGCATAGCCCGATGACAGCGAGCGTTTGTTGAACAAAACGGTCGCCGACTTCCACACCTGCAGCACCGGCATCCCGTAAATCGGCGAGGTCTTATCGTCTTCAGCGGCCGGGTTCGTGACATCGTTAGCGCCGATCACATAGACGACGTCGGTCTGGCTGAATTCAGAGTTGATGTCCTCCAGCTCAAACACTTCGTCGTATGGCACGTTGGCTTCGGCCAACAGCACGTTCATGTGACCCGGCATGCGGCCGGCAACGGGGTGGATCGCGTACTTTACTTCGATACCGTTTTTCTTGAGCGTGTCGGCCATCTCACGCAACGAGTGCTGGGCCTGTGCAACGGCCATCCCGTAGCCTGGCACGATGATCACTTTGCTGGCGTTTTTCATCATATAGGCCGCGTCCTCGGCTGAACCGAGCTTGACGGGGCGCTGTTCGGCACCGACGGCTGGACCTGCCGTCTCGCCGCCAAAACCGCCTGCGATCACCGAAATGAACGACCGATTCATGGCCCTGCACATAATGTAGGACAGGATCGCACCCGACGATCCAACCAACGCGCCTGTGATGATCAGCGCGATGTTACCCAGCGTGAAGCCGATACCGGCGGCAGCCCAACCCGAGTACGAGTTCAGCATCGATACGACGACTGGCATATCCGCCCCGCCGATCGGGATAATCAGCAGCACGCCGAGCGCTAAGGCCAGGAACGTGATCGCCCAGAATAGCAGGAGCGAGCCGCCCGACTGGCAGAACTGATAGATCAGGTAAACGATTAGGATGGCCAGACCGAGGTTGATATAATGGCGCATCGGTAAAGTGATCGGCTTGCCCGACATCCGGCCTGATAACTTCGCAAATGCGATGACCGAGCCCGTGAACGTCAATGCGCCAATTGCAACGCCAAGCGACATTTCAAGCAGCGCGAGCGGCGCGATCTGGCCCGATTTGCCGATGCCGAAAGCTTCAGGCGCATAGAGCGCGCTGGCTGCCACAAACACGGCGGCAAGACCAACCAGCGAGTGGAACGCGGCGACGAGCTCCGGCATCATCGTCATCGGGATCGTGCGCGCCATGTAAGCGCCAACGCCACCACCGATGCCAACGCCAAGCACGATCAGCAACCACGTTGAGAAGTCCTGCGGTGCGGCAAGCTGGGTCAGCGTTGTGACCATGGCGATGCCCATGCCGAGCATGCCGTAAAGGTTACCCTGGCGCGACGTCGCCGGGCTCGAGAGCCCGCGTAGCGACAGGATGAAGAGCACCCCTGAGGCCAAGTAAAGCAGGGCGGCGGTGTTGGCTGTCAGTGTCATTGGGTGACCGGATTCGAGCGGATGAGTGGTCGTCAGACGTCAACGTGCTTCGTTCACGCCTTTTTCGCGGGACCGTCTTTTTTCTTATACATCGCAAGCATTCGGCTGGTGACGAGGAAGCCGCCAAAGATGTTAATCGAGGCCATGATCAGCGCCAGGAAGCCAAACAGCTTCGCCAGCGTGCTGCCGTCTTTGAACGCCGACACGCCGCAGGCGAGCAAGGCACCAACGACGATCACCGAAGAAATCGCGTTGGTGACTGCCATCAACGGCGTATGCAATGCGGGCGTCACGCTCCACACGACGTAATAGCCAACAAAGATCGCCATCGCGAACACCATCAGCCGGTAAATGCCGGGATCGACTGCACCACCGATTCCTTCTGCGGCGAACGCCGGTGAGGTCGCTGCGATCAAAAGACCAGCAAGGCCAATCCCTAAACCCGTCACCAGAATAGCCATTCGGCCAGCGCTTATGCAGCCCGTCATCGGATTATCTCGCGGTTCATTTGATTGTAGAGATTGTTAGCGACGCGACCCATACCGCTGTTGATACGGCGCACATCAGGCAGCTTTCGCGGCTTGAAACATCGCATGGACCAGCGCGCCATCCTTGGCGAGCAACGTCCCCTTGATGATCTCGTCGTCCCAGTTGACCTTGATTTGCTTTTCTTTTTTGTCGATCAGCAATTCCAGGAACGAATACAAGTTTTTCGCATAAAGGCTGGATGAATTGACCGGGATCATGCCTGCTAGGTTCAGCGGAGCATAGATGCGCACGCCGCCGTGGTCGTAGACTTCGCCCGGCTTCGACAGCTCGCAGTTGCCGCCCCGCTCGGCTGCCAAATCAACGATGACTGACCCCGGCTTCATGCTCTCGACCATCGCACGCGTAACCAGCAGTGGCGCAGGCCGGCCAGGGATCAGCGCGGTGGTGATCACGATATCCTGGTTCTTGATGTGGGCGGCGACGAGTTCGGCCTGCTTTGCCTGATAGCCTGCCGACATCGGCTTGGCGTAACCGGTCGCCGTTTGCGCTTGCTTAAACTCATCATCTTCGACCGCGACGAACTTGCCGCCAAGCGATGCGACCTGTTCTTTTGATGCTGGCCGCACATCGGTTGCGGAGACCTGCGCGCCAAGCCGCCGCGCCGTCGCGATCGCCTGGAGACCAGCAACGCCCGCGCCCATGACAAAGCACTTCGCCGCTGGGACCGTGCCAGCCGCCGTCATCATCATCGGCATCGCCTGTTCGAACAATGCTGCGGCATCGACGACGGCCTTATAACCCGACAAATTGGCTTGGCTCGACAGAACGTCCATCGACTGGGCCCGCGTGATGCGAGGCATCAGCTCCATGGAAAAAATGCTGGCTTTTGTGGCCGCAAGCGCCTCGAGGGCCGCTCGGTCGCCGTAGGGATCGGCCATGGCGACAACGATGGCGCCGGGCTTCAGTTGCGCGATGTCAGACGCATCCGGGCGCCGCACCCGGAGCAGAATGTCAGCGCCGGCGAGGGCTTCTGCTGCCGTCGGCACGACCACCGCGCCTTGCGCTGTCAGCTGCGCGTCAGAAAATCGCGACCGTCCGCCAGCGCCCGCTTGAATGCGAACGGTTGCGCCCAAAGCCGTGAGCTTTTTCACGGTTTCAGGAGATGCCGCAAACCTCGGCTCATCGGTGCCTTCTGCCGTAACCGCGATCGTAACCATGGGCTGCCTTCTGCAGGGGACAAGCTAATGTGGCGAACATGATCCGCACGACATTCCTCCGGCCGATGGCGCCACGCTGAGCGGGGCCACGAGACGGCGGCGACGGCGGGCTAAAGACTGGCGATGATCAACAGTCGTGATCCTCGCTACTTGCAACGTTTTGTGACCGTTGGCGCCAAGCTCAATTGACCCAGCAGCCCACGACGAGACGACCTAAACCGTCGGCGCTAAAACGTCGGCATTAGGCTTTCGGAATGAGGAAGACGTACATTAAGACCATCAGCAAGACGAGAAACACGATCGCGTATTGCGCGATGCGGATGAACGTCTTGTAGGTCGTGACATGCTGCGGATAGTCCATGTCCCGGTGGCCTTTGGGCGTATCGAGGTCCATCGTTTGTCTCCTGTGGGGCAGCGGCACCGGATTAACAACGGCGCGATAGGGTTGCTCTTAAGATGGTACGTTTGCCACATCCTCGCCACAAGGCAAGATGTTGCAATAACGGCGTTCGGCTAACGTGCACGTTAAGGTTGGCAACCGACGCCTTAGGCGACGTGGCGGCGAGCGCCAAAACCGTTATAGACCGCGCGTCGTTCCAACCCGAGCTTGCCCTGATGCCGATGACCGTTGATCCCGCACTCGCCCCCGCCCTATCGGACGCCCGCGCTTGGCCGTTTGAGGAGGCGCGACGGCTGATCGCCAGACTTGATCGGCTCGGTCGGCTCGATCGGCAAAAGCGCGACCCGCTTCAACCGGTTCTGTTTGAGACCGGTTATGGCCCATCGGGATTGCCCCACATCGGCACATTTGGCGAGGTCGCCCGGACGACGATGGTGCGTCAGGCATTCGAGGCTCTAACCGGCGGCACCGTCCCGACGCGGCTGGTGTGTTTTTCTGACGACATGGACGGCTTCCGCAAGGTGCCAACCAACGTGCCCAACCAAGAGTTGCTGGCGGGGTATATCGACCGCCCCCTCACCCGCGTACCCGATCCATTTGGTAAATTTGAGAGTTTTGCCCACCACAACAACGCGCGGCTGCGCGCTTTCCTCGACAAATTTGGGTTTGATTACGAATTCTATTCCGCAACCGACTGCTACACATCGGGCCGCTTTGACGACACGCTACTGGGCATGCTGTCGGTCTACGACAAGGTGATGGAGATCATTCTCCCGACGCTCGGGCCGGAGCGGCAGGCCACGTATTCGCCGTTTCTTCCGGTTTGCCCGCGAACCGGGCGCGTTCTACAGGTTCCAATGCTCGAACGGAACGCCAAAGCCGGGACGATCGTTTATGCCGACCCCGAAACCGGCGCGAAGATCGAAACCACCGTCACAGGCGGTGCGGTCAAGTGCCAGTGGAAGGCCGATTGGGCCATGCGCTGGACGGCGCTTGGCGTCGATTACGAAATGGCAGGCAAAGACCTGATCGACAGCGTCACGCTGTCGTCCAAGATTTGCAAGGCACTTGGCGCGACACCGCCAGAGGGCTTCAACTACGAGCTGTTTCTCGACGAGGACGGCGCCAAGATTTCGAAATCGAAGGGGAATGGCCTCGAAGTCGACGAGTGGCTCACCTACGGCACGCCCGAAAGCCTATCGCTTTACATGTTTGAAAAACCAAAGAGCGCGAAGCGGTTACACTTCGACATGATCCCGCAGAAGGTCGATGAGTACTTTAAGTTTATCGAAGCCTTCGGCCGCCAGGGGCCAAAGGAGAAGCTCGATAATCCGATTTGGCACATCCACGCGGGCGAGCCGCCATCGGTATCGCTGCCGGTCACGTTTGCACTGTTGTTGAACCTAGTGTCGGCGTCCAACGCATCGGATAAATCGACAATGTGGGGTTTTATCCGGCGGGTTGCGCCAGACGCTAGCCCGCAGACAGACCCAGTGCTTGACCAACTCGCTGGCTACGCGATTTCGTATTTCAACGATCGACAATCGAAGACGAAAGTCTATCGCGCCGCCGACGAGGTCGAACGATCGGCACTTCTTGCGCTATCGGACGCGCTTTTGAAAGCGCAGCCCGGTGCAAAAGCTGAGGAGTTGCAAGCGATTGTCTACGATATCGGCCGTTCGGTTCCCCGCTACCAGGACTTGACCGCAAAGGGTGCAACGCCCGATCGACCGGGCGTCTCAAACGCTTGGTTTACGGCGATCTATGAGGTGCTGTTTGGACAGAGCCGCGGGCCCAGGTTCGGTTCGTTTGTTGAAATGTACGGCGTCGAAGGCACACGTGCGCTCATCGCCCGGGGTGTCAACGGCGACCTTGTCGCCAAATCAACGAGCGAAGCCGCGTAAGGGTTTAGACGGCCGCGTGCAACGCTGTGAGCGTTTCGACCGCGTCTTGGCCAGCGAAAATGAACTGGTCGATGCCAGCGGCTCGATAGGCCGCCTCGGCTTCGCCCGGACGCCCGGCCATGGCCACGTGGCGCGCGCCGACGGCCTTTAAGGCCCGGGCGACCGGTTCAGCGAGGCGCGCGTATTCAACATCCGATGAGGCAATAACCGCGACTTTCGCGCCAGAGACGGCGAACGCCTGCGCGGCTGTGTCGGGGCCGGTCATTTCTGGGCCGGTTATATCTGGGGAGGTTATATCTGGGCCGGTCATCTCACAGGCGATTGTCGCAACGCCACCGCTGGCGAGCAGGTTGGTCACCCACGTTGCGCGCGCCGTGTATTGCGCCGGTGGACCAAGCGTAACGAGAAACACCTGGTGCCGGGCACCGCGAGCCACAGCTGCGTCAGCGGCATCGCGCAACGCTTCGAACGGTTCCGCTAGTCGAATAGCGGTTAGCGGGACGATCTCGCCTGGTGCTAAAATCGGCGGCGCTGGTTTGCGGGCCGTGATTGTTAGGCCGTCATTGCCGAGTTTGGGAAACGCTGACACGCCAGTGAGTTCAACGCGGCACGTTGCGATCGACTTGGCACGTGCAGCAGCGACGTTGGCGACCTGAGCGTAAATGGACCCCGACTGCAAGGCGGCGACCATGCCGCCCTCAGCCTCGATCTGCTGGAATAAACGCCACGCCGCTTGAGCAAGCTCGGCCGTTAGCTGCTCGACGTACCATGAGCCAGCCGTTGGATCGATGACGCGACCAAGGCCGCTTTCTTCTTGGGCCACAATTTGCGTATTGCGGGCAATCCGCCGTGCAAACTCATCGGCCTCGCCGAGCGCATCAGTGAACGGGCGCGTGACGATCGCATCGGCGCCGCCGAACGCTGCTGCCGCCGTCGCCACCGTTGTCCGCAGCATATTCGTCCAGGGATCGCGCCTCGCCATCATCCGCCGCGACGTGAGGGCGGTCAGCCGGACCTCGCGGGCCGCAAGCGTTGCGCCGCAGGCCTCGGCAAGGCGGGCGATGATCGCGCGAGCGGCCCGCAATTTCGCAGCAGTGGCAAAAATATCGGCGTCTGCGGCAAGATGCACCGAGCACTGGGCGAGCCCGTCCGCTGGATTGATGCCAGCTGCCTCGAAGGCGCGTAGATAACTGACGAGCGTTGCAGCCATTACCGCTAATTCTTGGGCGTCGCTACCGCCGGCCTCATGGTAGGGCAAGCCGCTGGCCAGCATGGTCCGCGACAACGGTTCGGCCGACCGGAATTGCGTTGCGAGCGTGATCATTTGGGCCAGCACGGCGTCCAGCCGGTCGGTCATGGCTCCGGTCCCAGCCTGCGTTCCGGTCCCAGCCTGCGTTCCGGTGCGAGCCATCGTTTCGAACTTAGCCATCGTTCCGAACTTAGCCATCGTTCCGATTGGATCGAGATTCAGCGAAAAGCGTCGCTTTCCGTGCTCTCCGCCCAGCGCTGGAAGCGCGTGGAGTATGCCCTTGGCCGCCTCAAGCCCACCGAGACCAGCATCGAGTTCAACCGGGGCAAGATCGAGATAAATTCCCGTGAGTACCGTTGGCCAATCGGCCTCGGCGACGCGAGCGCCAGTTTGGCCCGGTGCCTCTGTCGTGATCAGGACGGCATTGGCCCCGCCGTTGAGGTCTGCGAGAATGGCACTGTTGGCCGCCGCAGCGTCGCCACTGTCGATGACCGTGGTGATGTCCCAACCAAAAGCTGACACTGCAATGTGGCGACCACTCGCATCGCGCATCTGCGCTGGCGGCGACACTGCAGCCATGGCATCGGCACGCGTGTACAGCGGCTTGATCGCAATACCGTCAGCCGTCCGGGCCACTAAGCGCTTGTCGAAATCGGCGCCCTTCAGGGCCTTATCAACGAGCGCGCGCCATTGCCCCTCGGTCGCGGGATCGAAGGCGGAGGCAAACGTGGGCGCGTTCAAAATTTGAGACATGAAAGTTTGGCCCAAGTTGCATTATCGTGTTGCATCGTCGTGTGGTCGGCCGGATCGGCCCTGTCTGAAGACGCATAACAGCCGCCCGGCCAAGCCGTCACCCCCGACTGTGGGCGACCTCTGCGACCTCGATGGCGAAAGGCCGCGTCAACTGGATGATTGTTACCGCAACGGTGTGCCCCGTCCGCTTCAGATCATCGACTTGGCGCACGTGCGCGGAGGCCACGAATCCGCTCGTCGCCGCAGCCTCCAGAAACGCTGCCTGTTGATACCGACCAGGGTCGGCGAACAGTGCGACGCCACCGTGGGCCAAATTACCGCTCAAGATATCCAGGATCGGGCCGTGCGCCGTACGATCATAGAGGATGTCAGCGCCAAGGATGACGTCGTAGGTCGCGCGATCGGCCCAGTCGGACCAGTCGGCCATGCGAAATGCAATTGCAGCCATGCCATTCTCATGTGCATTTAATTCAGCTGCGTTGAGCGCTATTGGATCGTGATCGGTCATGGTCACGGTGGCGCCAAAATGAGCCGCGCACAGGCCCGCCAGCCCAACGCCGCAGCCAAGTTCCAGAACGCGCAGATCCCGTAAATCCTGTGATCCCCGATGCCGCTCGGCCATCACATCGGCCAGCGCAATAGCGCCCTCCCAAAGCTGCAACCCCAATGGAAACGGGTCTCGCAGGCCGACCAGCGCGAGCAGCGCCGCTTCGTCTTGCGCTGATGAGATGCACCAATCTCGGCCGCCAGCGCGGACCGTGCGGGCCTGGATACTGACCGTTGGGATTAAGGAAGTCTTGACCATGGCAGCACGGCTTTACAACGAGTTAATCGCCCGGCTTAGGGCATTAACAATTTAAAGTTCCCGACCGACTAAGTTCCCGATGCAGAACGTATTGCGGGATTGTGTCATGACAATTTTATTTGGACTGGTTGCTGCGATCGGCGCTGTTGCCGCTGCGCTCTGGCGTTTGTCGATGGCCGCCGATGCGGCGCGCGGCGTGATGGACACCGCAGACGACGTCCGTGGTCTCACCCGACGTTGGCGGTGGAGGCGCAAGCTTGCCGAAAGCCCGCTCGACCTGATCGATGATGCGCGCACGGCTACGGTCGCCATGATGGTCGCCACCGCCCAAACCGATGGCGCCATTACGGAGCGTGAACGCACTGCGATCCTTGAGGCTTGCACCACCACATTCGGCGCGACGGGTGAGCAGGCCGAACAAATGCTGTCCCACGGGCGTTGGATTACCAAGGACGTCCGCGACCTTGATCGGTGCTTTAAGCGCGTGCAGCCCCTGTTGCTCAAATTATGCGGCCGGGACGAACGCTGCGACGTTATCCGCATGGTTCGCGAGGTCGCTGCCGCTGATGGCGGGGCGCCCGATACGATCGTCACAGATGCGATCGCGCGGCTCAATCGCGACCTCCTATCGCAATAACCGCAACGTCAAACCGAACGGCGGTCGAACACCAGCTTCACCGCAAGCGCGGTCAGCACGCTGCCGAGGGCATAGCGCTGAAACGCGACCCAGCGCGGGGCTTTAGCTCGGCCAGCGAAGCGTCCAGCCGTCATCACTAACGCGACGTGGACGACCGCCTGAGCGACAATGTGCGTCGCGCCAAGAACGAGGTACTGGCCAAACACGTGACCACGCGCCGGGTCGACGAATTGCGGCAGCAGCGACAGATAAAACATCGCGATGTTCGGGTTGAGCAGGTTGGTCGCAAAGCCCATCGCCATCAGCCGCCGGGCGCTGGCGACAGGCAGGGTCTGCCCAGCAACGCTAGGTGCGTCCCCGCCCTTGAACGCTCCCCAGGCGAGCCACAGCAAATAGGCAACGCCTGCCCATCGGATCGCTTCATAGACCGCAGGAACAGCGATCAATAACGCGGTCAGCCCGAGCGCGGCAGCCAGCAGATAAAAAACGTAGCCCCACATCACCCCGAAGGCTGAAATGAGCCCAGCGCGCTCGCCCTGCGCCACTGATCTGGAGGTGATGTAGACGATGTTGGGTCCAGGCGTCACGACGAAGCCTGCAACAACCACGAGATACCCAAGCCAGACCGCCATATCGATCATGTTAAGTCCCGCTTCGCCAAAACTGGTTCGCGCAGTATCTCGGGGTTCAGCACCGCCCGCATCGCGTCGTTAATGCGCAGCGGCTTGCCAGATGTCGCGACCAGCACCAATACGACCTCGGCTTCGCACACCGTGACAGCTATGCGCGTGATGACCTGCGAAAGTTTCACGCTTGCGCCACCCAAGTCGAGCACCCGTGTGGTAATTTCGAGCACATCGTCCATGCGGGCGGGCTTGAAGAAATCAAACGTCATCCGCCGAACGATAAAGCCCGCTGGCTCGAGGTCGTCTGATCCGTCGATCAGCCGCCGCGCGTCTGTGCCCAACAGCCGCAAGAAATCGCTGCGCCCACGCTCGCACCAACGGACATAGCTGCCGTGATAGGCGATCCCGCCGGCGTCCGTGTCCTCAAAATAGACCCGGACCGGCAGCGTGTGGACCTGCACGCCATCGCGCACTGATAGTCGCCCCGACAGGTCGGGCCATTCGGGCGGAGAAGTCTCAAATGGCGTCGTACCAAGGCTCGTCATGTGGCCGACGCGGCTCCAAGTTCGATGATTACGATCTCAGGAGGTCGACCGAACCGGATTGGCAAACCGCTGCACCCCAGCCCACCTGATACGACTAGATGGCGACCGCCTTCGACAATGTGGCCGTAGACGTAGCGCCGTCCATAGCGCGATGGGACAACCGGCGCATAACCGCCCAACGTCACCTGGCCGCCGTGGGTATGGCCTGAGAGCGTCACGGCTACGCGGTCAGGCACTTCGGGGAATATGTCGGGCTCATGTGCCATGAGGATCACTGGCGCGGCATCGCTGACCTGCGCTAACGTTCCCGCCAAGTCGTGGACGCCCTCGTAGCGGTGCAAGCCGAATGGCGGCCGGGTAGCGCCACGCGGCCAGTACGCCCACTGGTCACCGAGCCCGGCCATCCAGAACGGCTGGCCATTCTTTACCAACGGGATAACGGTATTCTCCAAAACTGGAATACCGACAGCCTTTAAAGCCTTGGCGGCTGGCACCGGCCCGCTGCGCTTCAGCTGCACGGAGATATCCTGCCACCAGTCGTGGTTGCCGAGTACAGCGTAAACGCCCAGCGGCGCTTTAAGCCCCGCAAGCGCCTCAGCCCAGGCGGCATTTGGCATGTCGTAAGATAGATGGCTGATCCGCTGTCCCGCCACGTAGTCGCCCAGCAGCAGCGTGACGTCTGGCTCCAGCGCATTGGTCCGCGCGACGATCTGGCGGATGCGGGCAGCGCTCATCCAAGGCTCGCACGCATGGACGTCGGTGATAATCGCGCATCTTAAAGCCAGCCGATCGGGCCAACCCGGCGGAGTTATCTTGTATCGCGTGACGTTAAGGCGCCACGGCTCAGCAACCGCATACCCGCCAAGCGCCACCGTCGCTCCGCCAAGCGCCAACACGCCCCGCAGCATCTGCCGCCGTGTGAACAGTCGCCCCATGCGTTAACCGTCCGCTGGACCAAGCTTGCCGAACCCATCGCCGCCGTCGACGTCGCGTTGGTCGAACAGCGTTGGCTGTCCGCCGAGCGTATTGCGGGGCGGCGCTACTAGGCCGATATGCCGAAATGCTTTGGCTGTTAGAACGCGCCCCCGCGGTGTCCGCGCAACGAAGCCCTGCTGCAACAGGAACGGCTCGACGATTTCTTCGAGCGCGTCGCGCGGCTCCGACAACGCCGCCGCAATTGTTTCGATCCCAACCGGCCCGCCATCGTAATTTTGGGCAATGCAGGCGAGGTAGCGATGGTCGAGTGCATCGAGCCCTTCGTTATCAACCTCCAGCGCCCGCAGCGCCGTATCGGCGACTTCGGCGGTAATGATGGGCGCATCCGCCACGAGCGCAAAATCGCGCACCCGACGCAACAACCGTCCAGCAATTCGCGGTGTACCCCTGGCCCGGCGCGCGATCTCGCGGCCGCCTTCGGGCGACAGCGGTGCACCCAGGACCCGGGCGCCGCGCGACACGACGAGTTCAAGCTCGGCGACGGTATAAAAATTTAGCCGGATCGGGATGCCAAATCGGTCACGCAGCGGCGTCGTCAGCAGTCCGGCCCGCGTCGTTGCCCCAATGAGGGTAAATTTCGACAGATCGATCTTGACCGATCGTGCGGCTGGCCCCTCGCCGATCATCAAATCAAGCTGGTAGTCCTCCATGGCTGGATAGAGGATTTCTTCGACCGCTGGATTGAGGCGGTGGATTTCATCGATGAACAGGACGTCGCGCTCTTCGAGGTTGGTTAACAGCGCGGCCAAATCGCCAGCCTTGGCAATCACAGGGCCAGACGTGGACCGGAAACCGACGCCGAGTTCCTTGGCCATGATTTGCGCTAGCGTCGTTTTGCCGAGGCCTGGCGGGCCGGCAAACAGCACATGATCGAGCGCATCGCCACGCCGTTTGGCGGCTTCGATGAACACCCCAAGGTTGGCGCGCGCCTGCTCTTGGCCAATGAACTCGGCCAGCGATTGCGGTCGGATCGAGGCTTCAAACGCGTCGATCTCGCGCTTGGCACCCGAGATCAGGCGCGTTTCAGATGGGGTGGCAGCGTGCTCGGTCATCGCGCCCGGTCTATCACGATTTGCCGCCGTGCTACGAGCGCACTAGGGCGCCAATTTCGGCCAAACCGCAGCGCATTGCGAGAATTGGTGGAGCTAAGCGGGATCGAACCGCTGACCTCTTGCATGCCATGCAAGCGCTCTCCCAGCTGAGCTATAGCCCCGACCTTGCTGCACGACGAAGCTGAGACCCGTCGCGAAGTTGGTGTGAGTAGTCGCTTCGGTGCCCAACTACAAGCGCAGAAACGGCTACAAGCGCAGAAACGACGAGTAACTCGACATTGACAGCGTGCCACTCAGCCGTTCGGGCCAATCACCTCTCTTCCTCGCCCTCACTCACGCCGCCAATAATGCCAGAGACATCACCCTCCTCTTCCTCTTCCTCCAGGAAGGTCTCGTCTGCGGCCGGTGCTGCATCGTCCTCTTCGCCCTCGATTGCCGGTACGTCGGCATCGTCTGCGGCCACGACATCATCTGCCACCGCTTCAGGCTCAACGAATACCGGCTTCTTAACCGTCGCCTTGCGTGCCGCCTTCTCCAGCGCCGCGGCGGCCGCAATCGCCGCAGCAGTTACCGCAAGGTTGTAGCCCGTCCCGCAAACCGGGCAGTTGATTGGCGAATGGTTGAGATCGTAAAAACGGGCTCCGCAGCCAGTATTCTGGCAGGTGCGTTTTGTGCCGCGCTCGGCTTTGGTGGCCATACATCCCTCGGGGGTTGGGCTCGATCCGAAGGGCTCAGATCGGCTGGCGTAGGCAGTCCTGGACACGCCGGGGAAACCGCAGCCCGTCCGTACCGCAGTGCGATCGACGAAAATGAAGCGCGGTTGCTGCCATAGCGTCTGCCCGCTGTCAAAACCCAAATTCCGGAATGTGCGGCGGACGCGTTGACATCTCCACGCGATGTCGGGCTACACCCAGCGCGATCGACAGGCTTGGCCCGTCAACCGATTAAGAAGCCAGCCCCTCTTAAGAAAGCCCACTGCCGTGTCTAAGGACCAAGCCGCCCAACCGCTGACCGCAATCGCTGCCACCCGACCGTTGACGGGAAGGGTGCGCGTTCCAGGCGACAAGTCGATCTCACACCGGGCCTTGATTTTCGGGGCGCTTTCGACCGGCCGAACGGACATAACCGGGCTGCTTGAAGCCGAAGACGTCCTCAACACCGCCAACGCCGTGGCCGCGCTCGGCGCACCGACATCGCGCGATGAGACCGGCACATGGACAATCCTGGGACGCGGCCCGGGCGGACTGCGGGCTTCCGGTGGCCCGCTTGACTTTGGCAACTCTGGCACCGGTACGCGGCTAATGATGGGCGTGATCGCTGGCCACCCCATCACTTGCACGATGGTCGGCGACGTTTCGCTATCGCGCCGTCCGATGCGCCGCGTCCTGGCGCCACTGAAACAGATGGGCCTTGAGGTGGTCGATGACCGCGAAACTCTACCGCTCACCATTAAAGGGGCGGCGCGCCTGATCCCGATCATTTACGAACTGCCGGTTGCATCGGCCCAAGTTAAAAGCGCAATCCTGCTCGCCGGGCTGCACGCGCCGGGCGAAACCACCGTTATCGAGGCGGAGCCGACGCGCGACCACACCGAGCGCATGTTGCGGGCGTTTGGCGCAACCGTGCGCGTTGAGCGTCGCGCCGACGGTCGCACCGCCATCACCGTCGTCGGTGAGCCCGAGTTGCAGGGGCGTCCAATCCGCGTCCCGGGTGATCCCTCGTCGGCTGCATTTCTCGCCGCAGCTGCAATTTTGGTGCCCGGCTCCGACATCACGATCGAGGGCGTCCTGGTCAATGAAACGCGCATCGGCTTCTACCTGACGCTGCAAGAGATGGGCGGCGACGTCGCGATGTTGAATACGCGCGACGACGGTGGGGAGCCGGTCGCAGATATCCGCATCAAGGGGTCAACGTTAACGGGCATTCGCGTACCGGCCGCGCGCGCTCCCTCGATGATTGACGAATATCCTGTGCTGGCGGCAGTTGCCGCATGCGCGTCTGGCAAGACGGTAATGGAGGGCCTCGGCGAGCTTAAAGTCAAAGAGAGCGATCGCCTTGCGGCCACCGCAGCTGGCCTGCACGCGAATGGGGCTTCTGCGACGGTCGACGGCGACACGCTGATTGTTAACGGGACCGGCCGCCCGATCGCTGGCGGCGGAACCGTTAAAACCCACCTCGACCACCGGATCGCCATGGCCTTCCTGACGCTCGGCCTCGCCTCAACCCACCCTGTCACCGTCGATGACACGGCGATGATTGCCACGAGCTTTCCCGAGTTTCGCAGCCTCATGGAAACGCTAGGCGCGAGCTACCGGTGAAATTGCTTCCAACCTTGGACATGAGGTTAACGCGGCCTTAGCTGCTTTGGCTCTACCGTCGCACACGATATTCCAATCGCGCCCGGGGGCTGGCATGGATCTAGTGTTGTTTGAAGAAATCGCGATCGAAGCTGGCAAGACCGGCACGGTCACCGATGCCCAGATCCAGTCGATCCGCCGCAACATTTACCCCGACAGCGTTGTCTCGCGATACGAGGCCGAGGGACTTTACGCCATCGAGCGCGCACGCCGCAGTCATAGCGACGCGTGGAGTGAGCTTTTCGTCAGCGGCGTGGCTCAATATGTTTTGAGCGAAGCGCCAGTCGGCTATGTGTCTGCTGAAAACGCCGCATGGCTGCAAGATCAGATCGGCCGCCGTAAACAGCCAACGACTGATGGCGATGTCGCGCTGATTGCCAAAATCATTGAGGACGCCCGCGAGGTTCCACCGGCGTTTGCAGCGTTCGCGCTTCGTTTAGCTAAAGATGCCGTCATCTATGGCGACGGTCGCGATGCACATGGCAGCCACCACGCGCCTGGCCGGGTTACCGATGCCGACATCACCATGCTCCAGCGAATTTTGTGGGGCGCTGGCAGCGAAGGCCATCTGGCCATCAGCCGTGAAGAGGCCGAAGCGCTTTTCGCGATCGCGGATGCGACGGTGGGTGCTGACAACGCCCGCGAGTTCGAAAACATGTTTGCCTGCGCCGTCGGAAATTACCTTATTGGCGCGACCGGCCGGATGGTCCCGCCGCGCGACGCCGCGCTGAAATGGGATGCGCCGCAGGCCTACAAGTCCGATGTCATTGGCCTCATTGGCGGTTTGTTTTCGGCCCGTGCCGCAGCGTTTCGTGAACCCATCCGCACCCTTCGCGACGACATCGAAGCTCACCACGCCGACGCAAACCTGGAGCGCGACGTTGCCCAGCTCCGCGCCGAAGCCGTTGTGCCAGAAAAAGCGCGCTGGCTGGTTGATCGCATCGGCCGCAACGGGGCCATGTCACCGGCGGAAAAAGCCCTACTGCGCTTCATTGCGCGCGAAGGTGCGCCGACCGACCCCGCGCTCCGCCAGCTCGTCGCCAAGGTGGCATGAAGCGCGGTTAAATCACTGCTTCACAGTATTTACGCACCAGCGAACTTGCCCACCCCGCCGCAGTTCGGCCGTTGACCTGATCGTCCCTTGCCGCCAAACGAGGTCGCAACGGTAACGGTAGGCGGCGCACCGACGAATGATTATTGCAATTGACGGGCCAGCGGCATCTGGCAAAGGCACGCTCGCCAAGCGCATCGCCGACCGGTTCGGATTGGCGGTCCTCGATACCGGACTTCTTTATCGCGCCGTTGCGCGAGATTTGTTGGCGCGAGGATACCGGCTGGACGACCCGTGGGCTGGTGCTGCGCTGGCCCGATCGCTCGACCACAGCACCCTCGAAGATGCAGCACTACGTGGCGCTTCGGCGGGCAGCGCTGCTTCAATCGCGGCCCGAAGCCAGGACGTCCGCCGCGCCCTCCTCAACTATCAACGTTCCTTCGCCGACCAGCTGGGGGGGGGCGTCCTGGACGGCCGCGACATCGGCACCGTGATTTGCCCCGACGCTGACATCAAGATTTTCGTAACTGCGTCGCCAGATGTCCGGGCCAGCCGTCGGCACGCTGAAATGGCGGCTCGCGGCGACACGACGATTTTGGCCGACGTCCTAGCCGATATTCTAGAGCGTGATGCTCGCGATGCGGGGCGAGGTGCAGCGCCATTGACGCGCGCGGAAGACGCGGTCTTGCTCGACACGACGGAATTGGATATAGACGCCGCTTTCCAGGCGGCTGTTCGTTTGATCGAGAGGAAGATCAGCCAAATGGGATGTGTCAAAGACATGTCCTAAACCTGTTTGGCGGGCCGCTGGTCCATCAACGGCGTCTGGTAAGCAAAACGTCTGGCCGCGTGCGGCGCGCTCTCCGTTAGCGCTCCCGCGTACCGTCGCCAGATATCGCACCGCGCGCATTCGCTGATCCAGCGGTTTGCACGTCGAGACATTCACGCATTGTATACCCTCACGCGCCGGTGCCCATCGCACTCGGCGTCAACCACGTTTCATCTGGAGCAGCCGACCCGTGCAAGCCATCGACAGCTATAATCCCTCGATCGACGACTTCACCGCGATGTTGTCTGAGAGCCTGAGCCAGGGCGATGTATTCGAAGGCCAAGTCATCAAAGGCCGCGTCGTCGGCATCGAGAAGGACCTCGCCGTCATTGACGTCGGCCTGAAAATGGAAGGTCGCGTCGCGCTCAAAGAATTTGCAATCGGCAACGGCCCGTCGACTATCAAAGTTGGCGACACGGTCGAAGTGTTCCTTGAGAGGATCGAAAACGCCCTCGGCGAAGCCGTCCTCTCGCGCGATAAGGCCAAGCGCGAAGAGAGCTGGATCCGCCTCGAAAAGCTCTACGAGAAGGGCGAGAAGGTCAACGGCGTGATCTTCAACAAGGTCAAGGGCGGCTTCACGGTTGACCTCGATGGCGCCGTCGCATTCCTGCCTGGCAGCCAAGTTGACATTCGCCCCGTGCGCGACATCACACCGTTGATGCACCAGTCGCAGCCGTTCCAAATTCTCAAAATGGACCGCCGTCGCGGC
Source organism: Hyphomicrobiales bacterium (assembly GCA_038329675.1). GTDB lineage: Bacteria > Pseudomonadota > Alphaproteobacteria > Rhizobiales > Hyphomicrobiaceae > JANXVY01. The sequence goes on from JBBQNE010000005.1 coordinate 20,996, forward strand.
AACATTGTCGTCTCTCGCCGCTCCGTGCTGGAAGAGACACGCGCCGAACAGCGCGCCGATATCGTTGCACGCCTCGCCGAGGGCCAAGTCATTGACGGGCTCGTTAAAAATATCACCGACTACGGTGCATTCATCGACTTGGGTGGCATCGACGGTCTGCTGCACGTCACCGATATGGCGTGGCGTCGCGTCAATCACCCCTCGGAGATCCTCAACGTCAGCGACACCGTCAAGGTCCAGATCATACGCATCAATCCAGATACCCAGCGCATCTCGCTGGGCATGAAGCAGTTGCAGTCTGATCCCTGGTCGACGATCGAACAGAAGTACCCGGTTGGCGCCAAGATCAGCGGCACCGTCACAAACATTGCTGACTACGGTGCGTTCGTTGAACTCGAGCCCGGCGTCGAAGGCTTGATTCACGTCTCCGAAATGAGCTGGACCAAGAAGAACACGCACCCTGGCAAAATTGTCTCAACGACGCAGGCCGTCGAAGTTCAGGTCCTTGAGGTCGATAGCGTCAAGCGGCGCATCTCGCTTGGCCTCAAGCAGACGCAAGACAACCCTTGGGATGCCTTCCTTGCGCAGCATCCCCGTGGTGAAATCGTCGAAGGTCCCATCCGCAACATCACCGAATTCGGTTTGTTTATCGGTCTCGATAACGGGATCGACGGCATGGTTCACCTGTCAGACCTCGATTGGAATCGTGCTGGCGAAGAAGCGATCAAGGATTACAAAAAGGGCGACACCGTCAAAGCCAAGGTGCTCGATGTTGACGCCAGCAAAGAACGCATTTCGCTTGGCGTGAAACAGGTCGGCGGTGACCCCGTCGACGAACTCGCCAAGTATAAGAAGGGCGATACGGTGACGTGCGAAGTTACCGCGATCGAAGAGAATGGTCTTCACGTTAAAATCATCGACAGTGATCTTGTTAGCTACGTGAAACGGGCTGACCTTTCCAAAGATCGCGCCGAGCAGCGGGTTGAGCGTTTCTCGGTTGGCAACAAGATCGATGCGGCCGTGTTGTCGGTTGACAAAGCGACGCGTCGGATCCAAATTTCGATGAAAGCCCTTGAAATGGCTGAGGAAAAAGCTGCAGTGGCGCAGTTTGGATCATCCGATTCAGGCGCTTCGCTTGGCGACATCTTCAAGGCGGCCATCAAGAAGCGCGAGTCGAGCGACGAATAATCTCGCGTCAATTGATGGCGTACTTATATCAACGGCCCAACATCAACGGCACGCCCCCCACAGGGCGTGCCGTTTCGTTATTGGCCACAGCCTCACTTGCCCTTTGTTACCGGGCCAAAGCGCGCTAACGTCCCTCTAATGCCATGGGAAGTGATGACCCGCGCACTCGGCCTCAGCGACGGCGGCTATGTCCGGTCGGCGCTTGATGGATTGTGGGCAACGATCTCGGGTATTGATGCGAATACGCAAGGTCGCCACCGGGCTGCTTTTACGATTGCGTTCGTTTCGCTCGCGGCCAAAATGGCCAAGGCTGACGGGATCGTTGCGCCAATCGAACAAGTGACGTTTTCCCGTCTCCACACCGTTGCTCCTAACGAGGAGCCCACTGTGCGAATGGTGTTTGACTTGGCAGCTGGCGATACGGCCGGATTTGAAGTTTACGCTGGCCAAATTCACGACGCCTTGGCAGATGAACCGCGCTTATTGCGCGACGTGCTTGATGCGTTGTTCCATATCGCGGCTGCCGATGGTGTGTTCCATGGCAAGGAACATGAGTTCTTAGCCGAAGTGGCCCGCCGGTTTGAAATCTCAGATGCCGAATTCCGATCGATTCGTGCAGCCTTTATTCGCGACACTGGACCAGGGCCGTCTGGTGACGATCCTTACGAGGTGCTCGGTGTCTCGCGCTCGACGCCCGATTTCGACCTTAAGCACCACCACCGGCAATTGGTGAGAGACCACCATCCCGATAGCCTGATGGCACGTGGCGTCCCAACCGAATTCCATGCCGCAGCAGAACGCAAGCTTGCGGTTATCAATGCCGCCTACGACAAAATCGTGCGCGACCGGGCGAACTCTTTGCAGCCGACATCTGCCATTGCGCGAGCCGGTGGCGCGTGACCGAACGCGATCTGGTATCGCAGGGAGACCCGGTGACCGACTGCAAACCGGCGACCCAACCTTGAACCTGTCACGAGGAGCAGCCCTGACATCGCCCTCAATGATCCGCGCGCCTCAACCCACGCCGTTTGAGCCAGATACGCCGTTGGCGAGCTGCGTTGTCCCAGCCGTCAACGTCGAGCCGCGTGGTTTAGGCGCTACCCCCCGCTTTCTGATCCTCCACTATACCGGCATGAGTTGCGCCCAAAAGGCGGTGCAATGGCTTGCCTGCGCGCAAAGCCGGGTCTCCTGCCACTATGTCGTCGACGATGACGGCATCACCACACAACTGGTGCCCGAAAAGCTTCGGGCATGGCACGCTGGCGTTTCCGTGTGGGACGGCATCACCGACGTCAATTCGGCTTCAATTGGGATCGAAATCCAAAATCCCGGCCACGAAGACGGATACCCAGATTTTACGGCGTCTCAGATGGCGGCGGTCGCCCGGTTGTCGGCCGATATTTGCGCTCGCAATGCAATAGCTCCGTGGCACGTCCTCGCCCACTCCGACATTGCGCCCCATCGCAAAATCGACCCAGGTGAGAAATTTGCATGGTCGATGCTCGCCGATGTCGGCGTCGGGCACTGGGTGGTGCCGGTGCCGCTCAAAACGACTGATCTTGGGTTTGGAGCGGGCTATGCTGGCCCAGCCGTTGGCGCGGCGCAGCTACATTTGTCGGCCTATGGCTACGGCGTGCCAAAGTCTGGTGTTCTTGATGACGAGACGGCGTCAGTCCTGCGCGCCTTTCAGCGCCATTTCCGGCCGGATCGGATCGATGGGCGCCTCGATCGATCGACCGTTGAAACCCTCGAGTCGTTGCTGGTGGCACGTCGAGCTGCTGAACGGTCATTCTGAAAAAATCACTTAATTTTCTATATTTGTTCTGTTTTTGATTGACTAAGAGAGGTGCATGCCCTAAGAACATAATATGAACTTAGGTGCCGTTGCTGTGATTGATCCCCCGCCGTTCCCCCACGACGATGATGTCACGGTTCAATCGCCTGAGCCTGGCCCGCTTACCGTTTTTGCGTCGTCTGGGGCAAGCATCGTGGACCGGAGCCGTGACCGCCCTCGCACGGCTCCGGAAGCCGCGAAAACAAGTGCACGCGGCGTCAGCGCACGCGGTATTATCGAAAAGTTGCGTGCCCAGGTTCACGCCATTGAACGGCAGCCTGCGCAATTCCAGCATCCAGCGCGCCGTTCCAACTGGACGCTCGGGGCTGACGATATTGACGCTATGCTCGGCGAAGGGCTTTCACTGTCCGGCGTCCACGAAATTAAGCCTGCGACTTGGTCCGTCACTTCGGTGGACGGGGGTCCAGCGGCCAGTTCGGCTGCGCACTTGGCACTCACCGCATCGTCAAGTGCAGCGGCTAACGCAGCGGCTATCGGCTTTGCCCTCAGGTTGGCCGTGCGCCGCATCTCTTGCCTATCCCGGGATCAGGCAGCCCAAGCTTCAGGCCGTCTTGCTAACGGCACTCTCTCCAGAGCTCTCACCGTTGGCCCTGATTTAAATCAACAGTCTGGTTTTCTAAAACCGCCTGCTTTCTCAGAACAGCATGGCCAACTTGAAGAAACTGGTCTCATCGTGTGGTGCTGGCAGACCGCGATCGCAGCTGACCGCGGGCGCCTATACGGGCCTGGGCTCGCCGATCTCGGGCTCGACCCGTCGCGATTGCTGATTATCGAAACCGCGCGCGCAGCCGACACCCTGTGGGCGCTCGAAGAAGCACTGCGGTCGCAGTCTGCGATCCTTGTCGCTGGCACCGTTGGAACCGTCGGCTTGACCGAGGCACGGCGCCTGTCGCTCGCCAGCGAAAGCTCTGCCACCCCCTGCCTGCTTGTCACGGGCGCAACTCAGCCTGAGACGCCCGCAGCAGCCTCACGCTGGCGCATAGGACCCATGGCACCGCCTCGCCAACACCGCGCAGAAAGCTTCAAAGTCGCCGTCAAGCTTGAACGATGGCGATCCGCCGGCCCCCTAAAACACGATAAACCGCCGTTTGCGTTGGAGTGGTGTGATGAAGCGCATCGTTTCCGTAGCCTTGCCAATGTGGCCGATCGAGTGTCGGAAAATATCGCGAAGCGACCGGCCCGCAGGCTGCCAGTCACGCGGTGACGGCGGCCAGTCGGGTACTTTCAGCCAGGCTCGTTCCGCTCAGGTCCCGTTAGCTTTGGGTCCTTTCGCACTCGTCGAAGCCGGCAGCCGCGGGGTCCGGCTTGCTGCGGTCAACCGCGCCGCGCAAATGGCTGGTCTCGCCAGCGGGGATGCCCTTGCCGATGCACGGGCCATCTACCCAGCGCTCGCCACCGCACCTGCTACCCCGGCAGCAGATCGGGCTTGTCTGAGACAGTTGGCCCGTTGGCTCGGCCGCTATGGCATCGCCCGCAACGCTTATGGCTTCATCCGCCCCGCCGCGGGCGGCTACCCGGTTCGCCATTATGGGTTATGGGTCGATATCTCAGGCGTCGCCCACCTCTACGGCGGCGAAACCGGGCTCCTCACCGATCTCTCACGGCGCCTCCTGCACTTCGAACTTACAGCCCATGTCGGCCTTGCCGATACCCTTGGAGCCGGCCATGCCCTCGCTTGGCATGGGGGACAGCGAACGCTGGATCAACGCACCGCCCCACCAGGGGCGGCGCTTGAGGCGATATCATCCCTGCCCGTCGAAGGCTTGCGGATCGATAGAGCCTGTACCCAGTTGCTCTCCCGGCTTGGCCTCAAGACCATCGGTAGCCTCGCCGCTGTCCCGCGATTGTCTATTGAGCGCCGCTTCCGCTCGCGCCACGACGGGCAGCGAGTCCTACTCCGCCTCGATCAAACTTTGGGGACCGTTAGCGAACCGCGGCGACCAATGGTTGAACCACCCGCATCATCAATCGAAGCCCTGTTCCCCGATCCGCTCGTCTCATCGGACGGCCTGATCGCCCAAACTGGCCGCTTGACCGAGCAACTGTGCCAAGATTTCAAGGCCCGCAATCTGGGCGCGCGCGCCTTGCGACTGACACTCCACCGTAGTGATGGCACCTTCGCTGAGGTCACAATCGGGACCAGCCATCCCTCCGCCGAACCCCCACATCTGATGCGGTTATTCGGCGAGAAGCTATCATCACTCGATCTCGGCTTTGGAGCAGATATGCTCGTGCTTGAGGCGACGCGTGCCGAACCGCTGATCCATGCCCAGCAATCGCTGACCGCCCCCGCTGGTCACGACCCGAGTAACGCTACAATTTCTGGTAGCGCTGCAATTTCTGGTGCGCAGCTTATCGACCGGCTCGCCAACCGCCTCGGCACAGGCGCTGTAACCCGTCTCACCGCCGTTGCTAGCCATTGGCCCGAGCGCGCCTCTATCGCCTCAACCGCTCTGCATCGGCCAGCCATCGGCTGCGGGCGCCCAGGTATCGGCCAAATATCCAAAACCGCGCCCCCCTCTGGGCTCGCCGCTGCCCGCCTCTCTGGGCCAGTGCCTTGGCGCATCCCAGGCCGCGCCTCGCGCCCAGCTCTCCTCCTTGAGAGACCAGAGCCCATTGCCGTCACTGCTGCCGTGCCCGATGGACCACCCGTTCAATTTATGTGGCGCCGGGTCACCCACCGGATCGCCACGGCCGCCGGACCCGAGCGTATCGAAGCCGAATGGTGGCGTGCCATCGGAGTTGACGATCGCACCCAGCGAAGTTTTCGAACGCGCGACTACTACCGTCTACAAGTCACGACCGGTGGCCGCTTTTGGGTTTACCGAACCAGGGACGACGCAATTGGCAATCACAACAGCCATCAGGACGGCGATCGCAACAGCCATGAAAAGAGGTTTGCAGCTGATGAGTGCTCGCACACCGGTAGGCACGACACAGCCGAACAGATTTCCGCCTGGTTTGTCCACGGCCTCGCCGCCTGACGGGATGCCACCATGACCTATGCCGAACTCGATGCCATCTCGAACTTCTCGTTCCTGGAGGGTGCCTCACACCCCTCAGAAATGGTTGACCAAGCCAAGGCCCTGGGGCTTGCCGCATTGGTCATCGCCGACCGCAACACCCTGGCTGGCGTAGTCCGCGCGCATGTGGCGGCTAAAAACGCTGGCCTGCAATTCATCCCCGGTGCCAGGCTCGATCTGGCCGATGCCCCTTCGCTGATCTGCCTACCGCGCGATCGAGCCGCCTATGGCCGCCTCACGAGGCTTTTGACGCTCGGGCAAGGCCGCGTCGTGAAAGGCCAATGCCACCTGACACTGGCCGATGTCGCAGACCACGCCGAAGGTCAGCTGTTCATCCTCAAACCGCCGACAGACCTCGACATCGGCTCCACCGGAGCTGCCGTTGCGCTCGCCCGCGAGGCTGGCCGCATCGCTGATGCCCTGGGCCGAGACCGCGTCAACCTCGCAGCGACCTGTCTGATGACAGGCGATGACGAACAGCGTCTTACTCTATTGGCTCGTGTCGCAGCCTCCGTCGGCATCCCGCTCGTCGCAACCAACGCTGCGCGCTACCACACTCCTCACCGGCGCCATCTCGCCGATATCGTCACCTGTATCCGTCACGGCCTGACAATAACGGGCGCTGGTTTCGCGCTCGAAGCCAACGCCGAGCGCCATCTCAAACCGCCAGCTGTCATGGAAACCCTGTTTCGCGCTCACCAGGAAGCCATCGCCCGCACGACAGAAATTGCAGCCGCATGCCGCTTTTCGCTCGATGAACTCGTCTACGAATATCCCGACGAACCGGTCCCGGCAGGCGTCACGCCCGACCAACATTTGGCCGCGTTAACCTTCGAGGGCGCCCATGACCGCTACCCCGATGGGCTCCCAGAACAGGTCGCCACACAACTGTGGCGCGAACTCGATCTGATCGCACAGCTGCACTATGCGCCCTACTTCCTGACCGTCCACGACATCGTCAGGTTCGCTCGCTCGCAAGCCATCTTGTGCCAGGGACGCGGCTCGGCGGCCAACTCGGCGGTCTGCTATTGCCTCGGCATCACATCCGTGAACCCGATTGAAATCGACCTTCTGTTCGAACGCTTCATTACGCCTGAACGGAGAGAGCCGCCCGATATTGATGTCGATTTCGAACACGAGCGGCGCGAAGAGGTCATCCAGTATATCTACGCCCGCTACGGGCGCGACCGCGCGGGCCTCGCCGCTACCGTCATCAGCTACCGGGGACGTTCAGCCTTACGCGAGGTCGGAAAAGCCATGGGCCTGTCGGAGGATACTGTGACGGCGCTCGCCGGCATGGTCTGGGGCGCCCAATCTAAGGGGACGTTACCTGAAAATTACGTGCGCGAAGCCGGGCTCGACCCATCCGACCCACTGCTCGCCGCCACAATAGAACTTGCTGATGAATTGACCGGATTTCCGCGCCATCTCTCCCAGCACGTCGGTGGCTTCGTTTTGACACGCGGCCCCTTGATCGAAGTCGTTCCCGTCGGCAATGGTGGCATGGCAGACCGCACCTTCATCGAATGGGACAAAGACGATCTCGCTGCGCTCGGGCTCTTGAAGGTCGATATCTTGGCACTCGGCATGCTGACCTGCATCCACCGGGCATTTGATTTTATCGCCTCGTCCTATGGCCGAAACTTAACGCTTGCGACTGTCCCGCGCGAAGATCCAGCCGTCTACGATATGCTATGCCGCGCCGACAGCATCGGGGTGTTTCAGGTCGAAAGCCGCGCGCAAATGAACATGCTGCCGCGGCTCAGACCTCGCACGTTCTACGACCTTGTCATCGAAGTGGCGATCGTTCGGCCGGGGCCGATCCAGGGCGATATGGTCCACCCCTACTTGCGCCGTCGCCAAGGCCTTGAACCTGAGCTCTACCCCGAGCCGTCGCCCGAGCACGGCACGAGGGATGAACTGCGCAACATTCTCGCCAAGACAAAAGGCGTGCCGCTGTTTCAAGAACAAGCGATGAAAATCGCAATGGTGGCCGCCAAGTTCAGCGATGCGGAAGTCAACGAACTGCGTAAATCGATGGCGACATTCCGCAAGCGCGGCACCATCGGCCTACTTGAGGAAAAGATGATCTCGCGCATGGTCGCGCGCGGTTACGATCCGATTTTTGCGGCGCGCTGCTTTAATCAAATCAAGGGCTTCGGCGAATACGGCTTTCCTGAAAGCCACGCAGCAAGCTTCGCATTGTTGGTCTACGTTTCGTCCTGGCTAAAGTGCCATTATCCTGATGTCTTTGCGGCAGCCCTGCTCAATTCCCAACCGATGGGGTTTTATGCGCCAGCCCAAATCGTACGGGACGCGTGCGAGCACGGCGTCGACGTTCGACCCGTCGACGTCACCCATTCGAGTTTTGATTGCACGCTTGAACCTGTGGGCGGGGCTGCACGACATGCACTCCGCCTCGGCCTCAACCAGGTCGACGGCCTTGCCGCTAAGGAGATCGCAAAACTCGACGGCCTCCATCGCCGCCGCTTGCCGCCTGGCAACGCGCCTCCATTCGCCTCGATCGCTGCCTTCCAGCGCGATAGCGGGGTGCGTCGCGTCACGCTCGAAAAACTAGCTGACGCCGACACATTCCGCTCGCTCGGTCTCGACCGCCGCCAGGCCTTGTGGCAGGTGCATGCCCTCAGCGACGCGGCTGCTCTACCCCTTTTTGCCTGGAGCGAAACGGCAGATACGGGCCCTGAACCGGAGGTCGAGTTGGCACCCATGGCGTTGTCTGAACACGTCGTCGCCGACTATCAAACGCTTCGCCTGTCGCTCAAGGCCCACCCGCTCAGCTTCTTGCGAACGCGGTTGTCATCGGCACACGGCAACGGTGCAACTCGCGTCGTCGAGGCGGCAGCCGTGCGCGATCTGCGTGATGGCTCGCGCATCGCGGTCGCTGGGGTCGTCCTGGTCCGCCAACGTCCAGGGTCGGCAAAAGGCGTGGTCTTCATGACGATCGAGGACGAGACTGGGGTTGCAAATGCCGTGGTGTGGCCAAAGATCCTCGAACGCTATCGACGCGTCGTGATGGGCGCGCGACTGATCGTTATCCATGGTCGCATTCAACGCCATCAGGACATCATCCACGTGGTTTCAGAACACCTTGAGGACCGCAGCGACTGGCTAGGCCTTCTCGCAGAGGGGGCAGAAGACATGCCGATCCCAATCGCCAATGCCGATGAGGTCATCCACGCTGGCCCCGGTGATAGACGCGGTGCTCGCAGCCCCCGTTACGAACCGCGTGAAAGCCCACCATCAACGCTTCGATTACCGCCGCCGCGCCCCAGACCGTTGCATCCGCGCGGCGAACGCGTCATCCCGAAGTCGCGTGACTTCCATTGACACGATCACCCACCAAAACGGTCAACCCGTGCCCTTGACGTCCATTACCATTGTCGGCGGCGGCATCCTCGGCCTTTGGCAAGCCCTGACACTGGCCAAGTCTGGCCACTCGGTCACCCTCGTTGAGCGCTCTCCCGCGACCGATCCGTTCGCTGGATCGGCCAGCCGATACGCTGGCGCCATGTTTGCGCCAGACACCGAGGCAGAGGCGGCCCCGCCAATCATCCGCGACCTCGGCCGAGAGGCGATTGATCTGTGGGCTGCTGCCGTCCCGATCCATCGCCGTGGCAGTCTTGTTATTGCCCCGCTGCGTGAGCCCGGCGAACTCAAGCGCTTTGCCCGCTTGACCGAGCGGCATGTTCTGCTGGGCCGTCAACAGATCGCCGACCTCGAACCCGAAATCGCAGACCGATATGAAACGGCTTTGCATTTTCCAGCTGAAGCTCACGTTTCGGCAATCGATGCCATGACATCACTTCTTGCAGCTGCACGCGCCGCTGGCACGTTGGTCAAGTATGGCTCAGACCAGAACGTAGCGCCGCCCTACGACTGGCTGATCGACTGTCGAGGGATCTCGGCTCAAAATGATGTTCCAAATTTGCGCGGCGTTCGCGGCGAGCGTTTGCTGCTCCACGCCCCAGACGTGACGCTGGCTAGACCTGTGCGATACCTCGAGCCTCGAACGCCGATCTATATCGTGCCGTGGGCAGAACATGTGTTCATGGTCGGCGCGACCGTCATCGAAAGTGAAGACGCGGGTCCGATGACGGTGCGCTCGGCCAGCGAACTGATGGCAGCTGCTGTGGCCGTGCATCCAGGCTTCGCCGAAGCGGCAATCCTGCAGACCGGCGCCGGTGTCAGACCCGCGCTTCCAGACAATGTTCCTCGCGTCATCCTTGACCCGGCAAAGCAAATTATTCGCGTGAACGGCGCATATCGACACGGGTTTTTGCTCGCACCCATTCTGGCGCGCGCTGTCCAGGGTTATATCGAAAACAGGGCGCCGCACCCGTTGCTCGTCACATAATGTTGCCGATGCCTGAAACGCGGTTGGTGAAACGGCTACACCTCGACGACTTCGATAACGCCGGGGAGAGCACCGATCTCGCCTTGGGCCTCGGGGCTAGTGTCCCATCGACCGGGTATTGCGAATTCGACGTCGCGCCCGCCATCGATACCCGACACTGCGCCGAACGGCAGTAGGAACCGAATTTCACCCTTTCCACCAGCCCGCAAAAGCCTGCCGATCTTAGCCAGCGTGTCGGTTCGCGACGCCAATCTTCGCGCATCCAGCACGATGCGCAATGACCGTTGCAATCCTCCCACGGCTTCCACCAGCGATTGAATGTCCCGAACCCGCATCTTTACGGTCTCGCCATCGCGCTCAGCGTCGATCGTCAAGATCACTGGCGTTCCAGCCTCAAGCAATTCACCCGACTTCGCCAATGTGTCTGAAAAAACGACGGCCTCGAATTGGCCGCTGGTATCGGAAAACATTGCAAAGGCGAACATGTTGCCCTTCTGCGATTTTCGCTCGCGCGCCGAGATCACAATCCCGGCAAGACGGCCATCGGTTGTGCCACGTTCAATCTCGGCTTCAAATTGCGCATACGTGCTGACGCCAAGTTTCTTCAGCGCGGTCACATACTGATCAAGGGGATGACCGGATAGGAAAAAACCAACCGCCTCAAATTCGGCTTGAAGCTTTTCCATCGGCGTCCAGCCCTGGACCGTTTTCATGGCGAGGATCGGTCCAGCCGCACCGCCACCGCCGAACAGGTCCGATGTACCAACTTCTTTGTCCGACGCCGTCCGAGCTGCCAGTGAGGCCAGTGCCTCTACGTTGGCCAGTACCGACGCCCGGTCTGGGTTGAGTGCGTCGAAGGCGCCTGCCTGAGCGAGCGTTTCAAGCCCGCGTTTGTTGACGGCCTTTGGGTTGAGACGCGTGGCAAAGTCGGCGAGCGATTTATAGGGTCCGTTTTGTTCACGCTCGGTAACAATCGCAGCAACCGCGCCTTCCCCGATGTTTTTGAGGGCGGCCAGGGCATAGCGGATCTGCCTACGGCCGTCTTTTGAGACTTCCACAGTATATTTCACATTTGATGCGTTGATACACGGTGGCAAAAGCACGATGCCAGCCTTGAGGGCCTCAGCGGCGAACACGCTGAGTTTATCAGTATTCGACAGGTCAAGCGTCATCGAAGCGGCAATAAACTCTGCCCGGAAGTTCGCCTTCAGATAGGCCGTATGATACGATACGATCGCGTAGGCGGCGGCGTGTGATTTGTTGAAACCGTAGCCAGCAAACTTATCGACGAGTTCAAAAATTTCGATGGCTTGTTTGTCCTTCAAGCCATACGTCCGCGCGCCTTGAACGAAGCGGGCCTGTTGCGCTGCCATCTCTTTTTTGTCTTTTTTACCCATCGCGCGGCGCAAAAGATCGGCTTCGCCAAGCGAATAGCTGGCCAGCACCTGCGCGATTTGCATCACCTGCTCTTGGTAGATGATGACTCCATACGTCTCCTTAAGGATCGGCTCCAGCATGGGGTGGGGGTATTCGATCGGTTCTTCGCCGTGCTTACGATTGATGTAAACCGGGATGTTATCCATCGGACCTGGACGATAGAGCGCCACCATCGCGATGATATCTTCGAATCGGTCCGGTTTCAGCCGCTTCAAGCTCTCGCGCATGCCCGTCGATTCCAGTTGGAACACACCAACCGTGTCTGCCTTGGCCAGCAGCTCGTATGACGGCTTATCGTCAAGCTCGAGCGCGGCCAGATCCACCGATATGCCACGCCCAATACGTATCAATTCAACAGCCGTCTCCAACACAGTCAGCGTTTTGAGACCAAGGAAGTCAAATTTGACGAGGCCCGCCTGTTCGACGAGCTTCCAGTTGTATTGTGTCACCGGCATTGTGGACTTCGGATCGCGATAAAGCGGCACCAGTTCATCAAGCGGACGGTCGCCGATCACCATGCCGGCCGCATGCGTTGATGCGTGCCGGTAGAGGCCTTCGAGCTTGATCGCGATTTCGAGCAAGCGGCCGACCAGCGGGTCGTTATCGCGCGCCTCCTGGAGCTTCGGCTCGCCCTCGATCGCCTGCGATAACGTCACCGGATTGGCTGGATTGTTCGGCACGAGCTTGCACAGCTTGTCGACCTGGCCGTAGGGCATTTGCAGTACGCGACCGACGTCTCGGATCACGGCGCGCGCTTGCAGTTTTCCGTGCGTGATGATCTGCGCCACACGGTCGGAGCCATATTTTTCTTGGACATAGCGGATCGTACGGTCGCGCTTCTCCTGGCAGAAATCGATATCGAAGTCAGGCATCGAAACGCGATCGGGGTTTAAAAACCGCTCAAAAAGTAACCCGAAGCGAAGCGGGTCGAGATCGGTGATCGTCAACGCATACGCGACAAGCGATCCAGCACCCGAGCCGCGTCCTGGCCCAACGGCAACCCCGTTTGATTTCGACCACTTTATGAAGTCGGCCACGATCAAGAAATAGCCGGGAAACTGCATCCGGGTGATGATATCGATCTCGTAGACGAGCCGCTTATCGTAGTCTTCCCTCGTGAAGCCCTGAGCCATAGGCCTTTGACGCAGGCGGTCGTCAAGCCCGGCGATTGCTTGAAGGCGCAAGGCCTCGGCCTCTGCCACTATTCGCAAGGCAGGGCTTTCGGCTTCACCGACGAAGCTTGGCAGAATCGGTTTGCGACCGAGTGGTCGATACGTGCAACGCCTTGCAATCTCGACTGTGTTTGCGACCGCTTCTGGCAGGTCAGCAAAGAGAGCCACCATATCGGCTGTCGATTTGAGGTAATGTTCGGGGCTTGCCCGCCGACGCTCGTCTTCGACAACGTAGCGCCCATCCGCAATGCACAGCAGTGCGTCGTGTGCTTCGTGGTCAGAGGGCGCTGCGAAATAAACCTCATTAGTCGCGACCAACGGGACACTTGCTGAGTAAGCCAGTTGGAGAAGCGCTGGCTCGATGTCCAGCTCTTCGGGGAGGCCGTGCCGTTGCAGCTCGATGAACAGGCGGTCGCCGAATATATCGGCAAGGCCCGTGAGGCGTGCCGCGGCCTGGTCGGCTTGGCCACCGACGAGCGCCCGGTTGATCGGTCCGCGCGGCCCGCCGGTTAATGCGATCAGACCACTATGGTGGGCTTGAAGTCTGCCAATTTTGATATGCGGCGGCTCAGTGTCGTTGGGATCGAAAAACGCTTGGCTCGACAGCTTGAGTAGGTTGGCAAAGCCGTCTTCAGAGATCGCCAACACGGCAATGTGCCCTGCCGGGCCAGCGCGTTGCCCCGCCGACGACGAGCCCAAAGATTTGCCGGGCGGCTGGTCGCCGAAATCAACATTGATCGACAGCCCTATGATCGGCTGGACGCCAACCGCCCACAGCTTGTCCGAAAACTCCAACGCGCCGAACAGATTATCTGTATCGGTGAGCGCAATTGCTGGAAAACCGGCCGCCTCCGACAGCTTGGCGAGCTTTGCGATCGGCACCGCCCCCTCAAGCAACGAGTAGGATGAATGGACCTTGAGGTGGATGAATTCAGCCGGTGTCGATTTTTCGCTCATCGGCCAAAACTATGCGATGATGATCCCCTTGCCTAGGTTCACGTTCGCGCTGTCCACCGACCAGCGATCAACCCGCGCGAAGCCGTCAGCGGGAAACTTGCAGGCTCAGTCCTCACGCCTCCAGGCTTGCAGTCGCTGCCATTAGCCATCGACGACTTTTGACGTCGAGATCGGACGACAGCAAGGCGCGGACCCTCTGATGGTACATGTCGACCCAATCGCGTTCCTCGGCCGACAATATCGTGGGCACAATCAATCGTCGATCGATCGGTGCGAGCGTAAGTGTCTCAAACCCCATCATGGGGATATCCCCGCCAACCGCTTCTGCATCCGTCACAAGAACAAGATTTTCGATCCGGATCCCGTAGGCTCCAGGCTTGTAATAACCTGGTTCATTCGACAGGATCATTCCGGGCTTGAGCTCAGCTTGACCGTTTTTTGAAATGGACGCTGGCCCTTCGTGCACATTCAAATAACTCCCAACACCGTGTCCCGTGCCATGGTCGTAATTGAGCCCTTTTGCCCAAAGCGCACGGCGCGCGTACGGGTCGAGGTCAACACCGCGCGTTCCTTTTGGAAACCGCGCCGTTGAAATCGCGATCATGCCCTTCAAAACAAGCGTGAACCGCTCGCGCATTTCTATGGTCGCCGTGCCAACCGCGATCGTGCGTGTGATATCCGTCGTCCCATCGACGTATTGTCCACCACTGTCGACGAGAAACAACTCACCCTTCTGCAAAACACGGTTGGTGATATCGCTGACCCGATAATGAACAATCGCGCCGTTGGGTCCCGATCCCGAAATCGTTGGGAAGGCGATCTCGCGTAAAGCCCCGGTTTCGGAGCGGTGATGCTCGAGCTTCTTTACGGCGGTAATTTCATCGACTGGACCCTCGACAAGAGCCTCATCGAGCCAAGCTAAAAAGCGTACCACGGCCAGACCGTCGCGAATGTGCGCGACCTTGGCGCCGGCAATCTCGGCAGCATTCTTGACAGCTTTCAAGTCGACGCATGGATCGGCGCCCCTGACGACGGATTTCGCGCCACCAAGATTACGATAGAGCCACCAACTTGCAGCCGATGGCGCTAACCGTACTTTTTTTTCCTCTGCCTTCAAGGCCAACAACGCCGCCCGAAAGTCTTTGGGGTCCTGCAATCTGGCCGACGGCGCGATATGTTTGCGGACCTCGCGCGTTACCTTGACCGGTGCAATAAACAGATCAGCCTTTCCACTGACGGGCACGATCGCGTTGGCTAGCACGACGGGATTGTGTGGGATGTCGCTGCCGCGAATATTGAAAAGCCAACAGATACTGTCAGTGGCAGACAGCACCATCGCGTCGTGCTTGGCGTCGCGCAGCACCTTTTGTAACAGCGCCAATTTATCTTTTGACGACTGCCCCGCTCGTTCATCGGACTGAACGATTACGACGGCATTTGGGGCAGCGGGTCGCTCCTTGGCCCACACCGAATCAATTGGATTACTGGAAACTGTCACGAGCGTTAGCTCGCTTCCAGCGAGAGATGACTTCAGATTTTCGATCTCAGTAATCGTGTGGAGGCGCGGGTCGAACCCGATCCGGCTTCCCCGCTTCAGCGCGGTGATCAACCACGGCTTCAAATCCGTGGTCCTGATCCCTTTGACGTCGAAGATGCTGATATCGGTTTCGGCTGGCGCTTGAACCGTATACCGCCCGTCAACAAACAGTGCCGCCGACTTGATCGCAATGACGGCCAGCCCTGCCGACCCGGTAAACCCTGAAATGAAGGCAAGCCGCTGTGCGCAGGCTGGTACGTACTCGTTTTGATGTTCATCGGCGCGCGGAATAAGGAACGCCTGCAACCGCCGCTTTTGTAATTGGGCCCGCAATGCTTCGATGCGGGGGGCCAGTACACCGCTGGTGGCGGGAGCGTCGAAAGTCTGGAACATCGTTCGACCTTCAAATCGAGTGACCGCTGACGAGACTTTTCAACACTTGCGTCGGAGGCTATTTGGCATTAGCCGCCACAGCCGCTGGCCATGCGATTACAAAGTCGGCCAACTAACCCAGCCGCATCATCGTCAACGTCGACCAGCCATCGACCCGATCGTGGCGCTCTAAGCGGAAGCCGTGCGAACGGTAGACTTGGATGATCTGCCGGGCTTGCGGGATCAGCAACCCCGATAACAACAACACGCCGCCACGGACAACGGCGTCGGATAAATCCGGCGCTAGCCCGATGAGCGGCCTTGCCAAGATGTTGGCAATCAGCAGATCGAAGGGGGCAGCGGCGCGCAACTGCGGATGGCTCAGGCCAGCTGCATGCACACAACGGATACGGTTGGCCGCACCATTCAAGCGCACATTGACACGCGCCACGTCCACGGATGGCGCGTCCATATCGCTGGCCAGGATCGTGGCCCTGGGCAGGCAACGGGCCGTTGCAATCGCTAGAACGCCTGATCCGCAGCCAAGATCGAGAACGTTTCCGAACGCGCCAGGCCGCACCAATGATCCCCGTGTCAACCGGTCGATTGCGATCAAACAGCCAGCCGTTGTCTGGTGGTGTGCGGTCCCGAATGCCTCGCCAGCGTCTATCAGAATTGCGTTCGGCCCCTGCGGAACCCGGTGCCGATCATGGCTGCCATGGACGACAAACCGTCCAGCCTCAACCGGCGGCAGGGCTGCTTGGCTGACGGAAACCCAATTGACCTGGGGGACAGGTTCAACCGCAAACGGTGCGATGGCCCCTCCGTCCGGCCACAGTGCTTGGATGATTTGGGCCAAGGCGACCCCACTAATAACGTTGGGATAATAGGCGTCTATTCGCCAGTTTTCGCCCTGTTCAAACAGCGTCAAAGCTTCAGGCGGTGGATCGGTTAAGTCCTGCAGGACCGATGCGATCGCGTGAGCGGTATCCCGGTCATGGTGAACGAGGGTCGCTACGTGCGGCGTCTGGGTGAGGCCCTGTTGAGCGGAATTGGCAATGGTCACAACGAGTTAGGAACCAATTGGAGGTGGTGCGCGAGCGGCGGAGAGTTCGATACCATGGGCCATCACATCGCCATCGAACTCCATCCCTTCGGCAACGCCAGGATCAGGCAATTTATCGAGCAGCATATCCCACTGCCGATCAATGTGATCAGCCGCTGTCAGCGGATCGAGGGTTTGGAGTCGTCCATCGGCGTCTTCCTTCACAAGACCGTCTGCCTTGAGACGGCGTAGTGCGTCGGAGACATCGAAATCGACGGTGATCCCGAACTCCCGTTGCAGATGCCTCTCAATGGCATGATCAATATCGGTGATATCCCCGCGCATGGCCGGCGCCTTAGCTAGAACGGAATACAACAACCAATCTTCCTTGATGTCTTCTTCTGCGGCGCGTCCAGCGATCTTGACAATCACCCCGCGATTATCGGCCATGGCGTGGAAATACAGTTTTTGCGCCATCACAACCATGTATCGCTGCTTCTGGTTGACGAAAGCCATCGCCTGACGAAACCCGATCGCCCCGATGCCTGCCAGCGCGCCGGCAGCCGCCAACGGGTTTGATGCTAGCAGCGCTATTTTACCAGCGGACGTGAACAAACCAAATCCGACACCGCCACCGGTTGTCGCGCCAAGCCGTAGTTTGTCCCATAGTCGGAACCGAACTTGGGTGTTTGGAAACACCATCTCCATATCGGTATGGGGAATATTGCGGAACAACTTGAGATAGATGCTTCCGTCTCCGATTTCTTTGGGCATCACGGAGCGCAACTGTGTCACGTGTCGTTTGGCACGTTTTTCAGTCCAGCCTTTCTGCTCCATGGTTTCCTGGACACGGGCGTCAAACGACTTCAATTTGAAGACAAGACAGAGGCGTCGAAACACGGGAACCGTAAATTCTTCCTTGCGCCCGAATTTTTTGATCGAGCGGCGCTCATGAACGTCGTCGGCGATCCCCCGATAGTAAACGCGAGCGTCTTCGAACGCATCAAGATCGACGTGGAAGTCGAGCCCATAGATCGAAGCGGCGGTCAAAATTTTATCGAGCTCGGACGGTTCAAGCCGACGGAAATTCGCACTGATCAAAATACGTTCGATGCCGTTAATCACGCGCGTTTGCAGCGCAGATTTTTCATCGGCCGTATAGGAACGCGTTTCGAGAAGGTCAGTATCAGGGCTGAACGGCTCATAGGCCTCGAGTAGGCCGAGCAAGCGCATATTGTATTGCTGCTGGCGCCAGTAGTCTAAATAACGGTAGAGCCGACGCACTTTAACCGCATCATAGCCCGGCCATCGGCTCTGCTCGGTCAGCCGATCGAGGAGTGCTGCCTTCGTCAGCGGCAGAAACGTCTCGGGCGCGGCGTGAGATGAACCCTCAAACATGAGACGAGGGCCGACCGCCCGATCGTTTGGCGGCTGGGTGTTCAGCGCAGTTGAGTTCGTTGTTGGCACCCTGGGAACTTCAGGCGTGGTGAGCATTCCCCCTCCATCTGGCCTGACGCGCGCCATTTGGTACCGATTGACTATCTGGTGTCACTACACTGCGAAGATGGCCCGTGGCAAACAACCAACGCAAGTCGAACAGCCGACATGAGGTTGGGGTTTGTCGTCTCGGCGACCGCTTTTGGTCACAGTGACGCCCAGGTCGGGGACAATCTGCCGTACTTTAGGCTAACGGTTCAGACGGGGTGGTATGAGCGTCATCGATTGCCGCCAGGCGCCGGTTAGGCCGGGAGCTCTAAGACGGCTAGCCCTTGGGCTGTTGGCGTTGCCAGCGTTGATTTGGCCGATGACCAGTGCATCTGGCACTGAAAAACTTGCGATCCCTTATCGGTGCCTGAAATCGGGCAACACCATCACTGTCGCGCCAAGCCTCGTTACAACGTTCGACATTCTGGGCGCCCGGTCGAGCAGGGTTGTGGAACTCTGTGAGACAACGCGCTGGCAGGAACGAAATGGTGCTTGCCTGCCAATCGAAGTTCATCGGTTCGATGTCACATGTGGCGAGCGGCGGGTTGCTTGGGCAGATGTCGCCAGCGCGATTGCAACGCGAGGCAAATTCAAATTACGGATTGCCGAGGCGGAAACGCCATCATCGCGCGCGGTTCATTGCACCGTTGAGCCAATGGGCGAGGCAAAAAAGGTCCGGCGCGCTGACACTGCCTTATCGCTCAACTGCCGCGACCCAGCGGGCGACACGGGACCCGTTCGTGTCAAGTTACCGGCTGGATTTGCCCCGGTCGCTGAAACCGCGTGGCTCCAACCCGTCGTCGCACTGGTCCGCGGTGGAGATGGCACATACAGCCGCTCAGCCAGTCTGGACGCTCGTACGCCGGGCCCCGATGCGGCCCAACAGACCATCGCACCTCGCTCAGGCACGGTCGATACGGCACCTTTGGCAGACATTACGCCCTACCGCGTGGCGGCGGGCGTTGCACACCGAGCCAAGTTTGACATTTGGGTTGATGCCGACGGGCGACCGGGTGCCACAGCTGAGCCGCCACGGTTTGCGGCTCGCGACAACCGGCCAGACACTTCCGACATTGATCTAGCGACTAAGGGTGATGCCGACAACGCGGGCAATGCCACTCCCCCAGCGGCAATCGCTCAAAGCCCGTCGCGATCCGGCCCATCAGACCTTGGCGTTTGGGTATTCGTTGGGTTGGCATTGGTCATGATCGCCGTCGTCGGACGGGGTTCGCGTACCTTCACAGGTGCAGCCGTCATCGCCAACCTCGGCCACAACCGATCGCCGCTGTTTGATCGGCTCGCCAACCATGTTTATCGACGGGCAAAGCTACCGGCATTGCGGCGGCATGCGTTATTGGCATGGGCCGACCCACTGCCCGTTGAAACGGTCAACGCGGTCGAAACCGTCGATGCCATGGTCGGGCGGATGCGCAACAGGCTCGGTCAATTGAAGCACCCAGGTCCATTGGCAGACGTGCTGATCAGCGAACTGGCGGCTATCGACGGGCGACTGGCAGCGTTGCGGTTAGCGGCGCTCGCCGAAAGTAAGCAACACTCGCGCGACCTTGCCCCTGCGTTCCGCAACCTCGTTCGCGACCTGGAACGGATTGGACGGATCATCGACGGTGCGGTTTTGAGCTACGAGCGTGGCGATCCCGCGCTCAGAGCAACCAAAATTCCATCAACCCGCTCTGAAGCCTTCAATCTGCTTGGCCTGAACCCCGACGCGGCTGACGGCACGCTCAAAAAAGTAGCCGATGGCCTGCGCATGAGTTGGCACCCTGACCACGCTCGCGACGAGGATGATCGACGATCGCGGGAAGCAAGACTTAAGGCCATCAACGCCGCCGTTGATCTTATTAACGGCAAGCGAATAACGTCTTAAGTAACCGTGCCTGCGTGCGGTCGAATTTTGACGCCGGACGGACGACGTTGTAGCCCCAGCGCGTCGATGTATCGTGGCCCCGTAGCTCAGCTGGATAGAGCACTCGCCTTCTAAGCGAGATGTCGCAGGTTCGAGCCCTGCCGGGGTCGCCATCAGCTGATGGGGTGACGCCGTTATTTCAGCCGCAGTCTGACGGCCCGCACGCGACCGACCCGATCAGCACTTGCCGCACTTGGCCGCATCGCGCTAACCACCCAATGATGCAACGTGCTCACCCCACACTCGATACGCTGTCCCCCGACGCTCGCGAAATCCGGCGGCGTCGGACATTTGCGATCATCTCGCACCCCGATGCTGGCAAGACGACGCTGACCGAAAAATTGCTGCTGTTTGGCGGTGCGATCGGGCTCGCTGGGCATGTGCGTGCGCGTGGCGAGCAGCGGCGAACGCGGTCGGACTGGATGGAAATCGAGCGATCGCGCGGTATCTCGGTCACTTCGTCGGTGATGACGTTCGAATATGGCGACGTCGTCTTTAACCTGCTCGATACGCCAGGCCACTCGGATTTTTCCGAAGACACCTACCGCACATTGTCGGCTGTCGATGCAGCCGTAATGGTCATCGATGCGGCCAAGGGCATCGAAAGCCAGACGCGAAAGTTGTTTGAGGTCTGTCGCCTGCGCGACATCCCGATTGTGACGTTCATCAACAAAGTCGACCGCGAAGCTCAAGACCCGCTGTCGATCATCGACGAAATTTCATCGGGCTTGGCGCTCGATATGACACCGATGACGTGGCCGATCGGGCTCGGCTCGGACTTTCGCGGCCTACTCGACGGCGTCCGCAATCGCATTTTGCTGCCCGAAGGCGACCCGCGCACACCGTTCGGCCGCACTGTCGATGTCGATGGCTCAATCGCTGATCTGACCACGCTGCCGGGTGCGGCTGCCGATATTGATGAGCGGATCGCTGGCCCGGCTTTGGAAAGCTACCAGCTCGCCCATGGCGTGCTACCGCCGTTTGACTTGCAGAGCTTTCATGAAGGCCACCTCTCGCCCGTGTTCTTTGGCTCAGCGCTGCGCAACTTTGGCGTCGATGATCTGTTGAACGGCCTTGCAAAATGGGTGCCGGGACCGATGCCGCGCAAGGCTGGCGACCGCATTGTGACGGCCGACGAGCCGAGTGTGACGGGCTTCGTGTTCAAGGTTCAAGCAAATATGGACCCCAACCACCGCGACAGGATCGCCTTCGTTCGTCTGTGTTCGGGGAAGTTCCGGCGCGGCATGAAAATGTATCACGTACGCGAGGACAGACAATTCGCGATTACGGCGCCGATCCTATTTTTTGCTCAGTCGCGCGAGACGGTCGATGAGGCCTACGCTGGTGACATCATTGGCGTGCCCAACCACGGGACGTTGCGAGTTGGCGATACGCTGACAGAAAAAGAAAAACTACGGTTTGAGGGCATCCCAAACTTTGCGCCAGAATTGCTGCGGCGCGTGATTGTCGATGACGCCATGAAGATGAAGGCGCTGCAGAAGGCGTTGGATGATTTGGCCGAAGAGGGGGTCGCGCAAGTGTTCCACCCGATGATCGGGTCACGGCCGATCCTCGGCGTCGTTGGAGCCCTGCAGCTTGACGTCTTAGCCTCCAGGCTCAAGGCTGAATACAATCTCAAAGTGACCTACGAAGCTGCACCTTGTGAAGCCGCGCGGTGGATTGCGGCCGATAAAGACGCCACGCTGCAAGCCTTTATCGACAAGACAAAATCGTGGATGGCCAAAGACCGAGACGGGGCCATGGTCTACCTTGCCGAGAGCACGTGGAAGCTGAACCACACCATCGAGAACAACCCCGATATCCGCTTCTCCGCCACGCGCGAGCGCGGCTGATCGGGCTGCAGTGCCGAGTTGGGAACTGCGACCCGTGATGCCGCGGCAGTTGTTACAGGCTTCCGTCAGGTTTATGGGCGGAAACGAACTACTCGGCTGCTCGGGCGGTTGGCAATTGGCCGTCTTGCGACGGTGGTGCATCTCGTTGGCTGGCGCCTTGTTTGTCGCCGCGGCTGCTGCCGAGCCATCTGACGAACACGTAAAACACCGGCGTGAAGATCAATCCGAAGAGCGTCACACCGAGCATGCCAGCAAACACCGCCGTGCCTAATGACTGCCGCATCTCAGCACCCGCGCCCGTCGCTAGGACGAGCGGCACCACACCCAGGATAAAGGCTAGCGACGTCATCAGAATTGGGCGCAACCGGGTCCGGGCCGCTTCGACGGCGGCCTCAAAGCGCGTTTTGCCATCATCTTCGGCCTGCTTGGCGAACTCTACGATCAGAATTGCGTTTTTGGCGGCCAATCCAACCAGCACAACGAGGCCAATCTCCACGAGAATATTGCGATCAAGTCCGCGGACATTGACGCCGATCATAGCGGCCAGGATACACATCGGCACGATGAGGATGACGGCGAGCGGCAAGAGCCAACTTTCATAAAGTGCAGCCAGCAGCAGGAACACGAACACGACGGCTAAGCCAAACGCGAGTGTCGCTGTATTGCCAGCTAACTTTTCCTGCAGCGCGATCTCGGTCCACTCGAAGCCAAAGCCTGACGGCAACTTTTCAGCGGCGATCTTTTCAACTGCTGCGATGCCCTGGCCCGATGAGTAGCCGCGCGCCAGTCCCATCTGAACTTCGGCGGCGGGATATAAGTTGTAGCGCGGCACGCGGTAGGCGCCGGTCGCATCACGGAAGGTTGCAACGGAGCCTAGCGGCACCATCTCGCCACTCGTCGAACGGGTTTTAAGGTTAGCCACGTCACGCAACGTCAAGCGGAACGGGTTGTCGGCTTGCGCTGTGACACGATAC
>JBBQNE010000006.1:0-42933 GCA_038329675.1 Hyphomicrobiales bacterium
CGCCAACAAGGTGCTGCTAGACGCGGTGCTAGCCAGGGTCGATCTTGCCTACCAGAACCTCGACAGTGTCGAAATTGGCGTCACGTCCGTTGACACATATTTCGATACGCTGGGTGGTATCAGCCGCGCCGTGCGCCGCGCCAAGGGCGGCGAGGCAGCCCCCGTTTACATCGGCGACCAGACCCGAGGCGACGGCCAAGTCCGCACGTTGCGCGAACAAGTCAGCCTCGAAACCCGCACGCGGATGCTGAACCCCAAATGGTATGAAGGCATGCTCAAGCACGGCTACGAGGGCGTTCGCCAGATCGAAGTCCACGTCACCAACACGATGGGCTGGTCGGCAACAACGGGCGAAGTTGCACCTTGGGTCTACCAGCAGTTGTCAGAAACATTCGTGCTCGACGCTGAGATGCGCGAGCGCCTCGCCAAGCTCAACCCGACCGCCTCGATGCGCGTCGCCAATCGCCTCGTTGAAGCCCACGATCGTGGATACTGGACGCCAGACGCCGACACGCTTGCAGCGCTGAAGGGCGCCCAGGAAGAACTCGAAGATCGCCTTGAAGGTATCGGTCCTGATACGCATTCCGCCCAGCGGACAACCGGCCTGGAGGCCGCACTATGAACGTTCATGTCAAACCACCTCGTGTTCCAATCACCGTCGGCGGCAAGCGCGGCGATGGCGAAGGTAGCGTCCAAGTCGCGCTCGATGTCGACCTCAAGATCGGCGGCGCGCAGGTGTTCGCCGTCTACGGCAAGGGTGGCATCGGCAAAAGCACGACGTCATCGAACCTGTCGGTCGCTTTTTCCAAGCTCGGCAAGCGCGTGCTGCAAATCGGCTGCGACCCCAAGCACGACAGCACGTTCACGCTTACCAAGAAAATGCAAAAGACCGTCATCGACGTGCTCGAAAGCGTTGACTTCCACAGCGAAGAACTTCGCCGCGAAGACTTCGTCGCGGAAGGCTACAACGGCGTGATGTGCGTTGAAGCTGGCGGGCCGCCGGCCGGCACCGGCTGCGGCGGCTACGTCGTCGGCCAGACGGTCAAGCTCCTCAAAGAGCACCACCTGCTAGAAGATACCGATGTCGTGGTCTTCGACGTTTTGGGCGACGTGGTGTGCGGCGGCTTCGCCTCGCCGCTGCAGCACGCCGACAGCTCGCTCATCGTTGCCGCCAACGACTTCGACAGCATTTTCGCAATGAACCGGATCGCAGCAGCGATCACCGCGAAAGCCAAGAATTACAAAGTGCGCATCGGCGGCGTCATCGCCAACCGCAGCAAGGATACCGACGAGATCGATCGGTTTATCGATGCGACCAAGCTTAAGCGGCTCGCCCACTTCCCCGACCTCGACATCATTCGCCGCTCGCGTCTCAAAAAATCGACGTTGTTTGAAATGGACCAGACGCCCGAGCTCAAGGCCGTGACGGACGAATACATGCGGCTTGCTGAGATGCTCGTCTCTGGCTGCGAGCCGTGCCACGACGCCGCGCCGATGCGGGACCGCGATTTATTCGACTTCCTCGGTTACGATTGAAGCACCCGATGGCCAATTTCTCCTATCTTGAGCGACGCACCCGGCTCAAAACATACTTTGACCGGACCGCCGTTGATGCGTGGGCGCGGTTGACGACAGACGCCCCGGTGTCCGGCATCCGCGCAACCGTCCGCCAGGGCCGCGACGAGATGCGGGCGACCCTGCTGTCATGGCTGCCAGCCGACATGTCTGGTCAAACGGTGCTCGACGCTGGCTGCGGGACGGGACTGTTGGCAATTGATGCAGCCCGACGCGGGGCATCCGTTACGGCAGTCGACCTATCGCCAACACTTGTTGGGATCGCCCGCGATCGCACACCTCACGACCTGGGTCGCGGCGAGATCGGCTACCACGCCGGTGATATGCTCGATCCACCGCGCCCGTCTGAACGCGACGGTGGCCGCTTCGACTACGCCGTCGCGATGGATAGCCTGATCCATTATCAATCAAGCGACATCGTCGGCGCACTCGCCCGCCTCGCGCCCATGACGCGTCGGGCAATCCTATTCACGGTTGCCCCGCGCACACCTCTACTCACCGCCATGCATACGGTTGGCCGCGTGTTCCCAAAAGGCGACCGCGCCCCTGAAATCGAGCCGATCTCGCCAAGCCATCTCGCCCGCCTTGCGAGTGCCGAGCCGCGCCTGGCTGGCTTCCAATTCACTGCAAGCCGCCGCATCTCACGCGGGTTTTACATCTCCGAAGCCCTTCGCTTCGAGCGCATCGGCGTGGGGCAACAATGACATCGACCCTGACGGCCCTGTTGACCAAGTTCACCGCGTACTTCGCGAGCCTCAACCAGCGCGCCTCGCGTGGCTGGATGCACATCGACCCGCGCTTCCTTCCCTTCGCCGACGCCGCGACGCCCGAGCTTCCGATGGGCCGCCTGCTTCGGCTCTCGCTGTTCCAGGTTACGGTTGGCATGGCCGCGACGCTGGTCATGGGCACGCTCAACCGCGTGATGATCGTCGAACTTGGCGTTCAAGCCTGGGTTGTTGGACTGATGGTTGCGGTGCCGCTTATCTTAGCGCCAGCGCGTGCCCTGATCGGTCATCGCTCGGATGGCTACGTGTCCGTCATTGGCTGGCGTCGCGTCCCGTATTTGATGACAGGGACGATGCTCCAATACGGCGGCCTCTCGTTCATGCCGTTCGCGCTGATCGTTCTGGCCGACGGGTCGAGCGGCCCGGCTTGGCTTGGCCCGGCGGCGGCAGCCTTCGCCTTTTTGATGGTTGGCGCTGGTTTGCACATGGTTCAAACCTGCGGCCTTGCGCTGGCGACTGATCTTGCGCCTGCCCACGCGCGCCCCAAGGTTGTCGCGCTGTTGTGCACGATGCTTCTCGTTGGCATGGTGATCAGTGCGGCGCTGTTTGGCGCGCTGCTGGCTGACTTCAGTTACAGTCGTCTCGTCCAGGTCATCCAAGGCGCAGCGCTCGCGACGTTCATCCTCAACGCCATCGCCGTTTGGAAGCAAGAGCCACGGCAGCCGAGGCTCACCGCGCCTGACCGGGTCCGGCCGACGTTTCTGCAATCGTGGCGAACGTTTGCGATGACCGGACAGGCCAAGCGTCGGCTGTTCGCACTCGCGCTCGGCACGGCTGCGTTCAGCATGCAGGACGTGTTGCTTGAGCCGTACGGTGGGCAAATCTTGAAACTCACCGTCGCACAGACGACGGCACTCACCGCGCTCTTTGCAAGCGGTGGTATTGTTGGCCTGGCGATTGCCGCCCGCCTCCTCGGCACCGGCTCTGACCCCTACCGGGTCGCGAGTTACGGCGTGCTGATCGGCCTTGTCGCATTCGCCGACGTGATCTTTGCAGCCCCGCTCGCTTCGCCGTTGTTGTTTGCGATCGGCGTCGGACTAATTGGGGTCGGCGGTGGCCTATTCGGCCACGCCACACTCACAGCCGCCATGAACGCCTGCCGCGATGACGACACCGGCTTTGCGCTTGGCATCTGGGGTGCTGTTCAAGCGACATCGGCAGGTCTCGCGATCGCAGGCGGCGGCATCTTGCACGACGTCATTGGCCATATGGCTGTGACTGGCAGCCTTGGCGTCGCTTTGGCTGACCCGGCAACGGGTTATAGCTTCGTCTACCACCTCGAACTCTTGCTGTTGTTTGCCACGCTCGTCGCGCTCGGGCCGCTCGTGGCGCCTTCGACCGAACAAAGCTTAAAACCAGCTGCAACGTCTCCCGCCCAATGAATCAAACCAATTTCGATCCCGACTTACCGACCTGAACCGAATCCGAACCAAACCAACACCACAGATTAGGAGACCCACCATGTTGATCCTGACGGCTAGCGACTACATTGACGGCGGATTGATCGCGATCAATCTGTTCGCGCTGTTCTTCCTATTTCTTGTGCTCTACCTCCAAAAAGAGAGCCGCCGCGAAGGCTATCCGCTATTCGATGAAACGACGAACCGCCAACGCGATCCACGCGCATCACTTATGCCCGTCCCGAAAACCTACAATCTGCCCGGCGGCGGTAAAGCGATGTCCCCCGATCTGCTAGAGCGCGAAAACGTGGACCTGAAATTGCGGCCCATGAGTCGTTACCCGGGCACAGCCTACATCCCAACAGGTAACCCCATGCTCGATGCGGTTGGGCCAGCGTCCTATGCCCAACGCGCCGACGTCCCTGATCGGGTCATGAACGGCAAACCACGTATCGTCCCAACCCGGGTCGACCTAAATTATCACGTACCCTCAGAAGATGCCAACCCGGTTGGCATGGGCGTGTTTGGAACAGATGGTGTCAAGGTCGGCACCGTCACCGACCTCTGGGTGGATCGCGCCGAATCCGTCATTCGCTACCTAGAAGTCGACCTCGGCAAGCGCACGATACTGCTGCCGATCAACTTTGCCGACATCGACAGCGGCCGCCGCCGCATCTCGGTCGGGGCCTTACTGGGCAAACATTTCGCCGACGTCCCAGCGATCAGGAACGCCGATCAGGTGACCCTGCTCGAAGAAGATAAAATCACCGGCTACTTCGGCGGCGGAACTCTTTACGCCACCTCTCAACGATCGGAGCCCGTCATATGACATCCCTCTTTGAATTCGAGCAGGAGCCCGTCAAGGGCATCCCCGGCCTGATGCCCGCAAGCGAGACACTTGTCTGGCAAGGCACGCCCACCTGGCGCTCAACGTTCATTCACGTGTTGCACCTGCGCTGGATTGCTGGCTACTTCGCCGCAATCATGACGTGGCGCGCCTACTCACATATTTCCAGCGGTAATGGCATCGAAGTCGCGCTATCATCAGCAGCGTGGCTCGGTTTTCTCGGTCTGATCGTGGCAGGCTTGCTCGCTGGTCTGGCGCTGATGATCGTGCGGACAACGGTTTATTCGATCACATCAAAGCGTGTGATCATTCGTTACGGTCTTGTGGTCCCAATCGCGGTAAACATACCCTTCGCCAAAATCGAAGGCGCTGATGTCCAAAGTTTTGCCGATGGCAGCGGAGAAATTCCGCTCCAAATCGGTGGCGGCGAGCAATTCGCCTACTGGATGATGTGGCCCCACGTTCGCCGCTGGCATTTCATGGCGCCGCAGCCGATGTTCCGCTCGATTGCTGAACCGGTTAAAGTCGCTGCAATTTTGGCAAAAGCGATTGAAACTGCGCTGCCAATTGGCGATGCTCTCAGTCGTCCCGCAGCTGGTGTCCGCGCACCGGCAGCACAGCCAGTCTTGCCAGTGACCATTGGACAGACCGGCCTACCGCAACCCGTTTGAGTTGGAGACACCCACCAAATGACACCAATTATTGGACGGCGAAACGAAACGAGGGGGACCATTCTGACCGGTTGGGCCGTTCTCGTTGCCGGCACGCTCGTCGTCGGGTCCTTGGTACTGGTGTTAGCGGCGCGCGTAACCGGCTACGGGGTGTTACGCCACGAAGCCTCGGTCGCAGTTGAAACGCGGGCTATCCGCTTCGAAGATCGCGCCGACGGCGTTCTGGCGATCTATGATGCGGGAGCCTCCGAACCGTTTGAATTGATCGAGCCAGGCAAGCCTGGGTTCGTCCGCGGCAGCACGCGCGCGTTGCGCTATGGCCGTCGGATGAACAAGGCACCTGACGATACACCATTCGAACTGGTGCGTTGGGCCGATGGACGCTTTTCGCTTCGCGACCCAGCCGACGGCCACGAGATCGCACTCGAAGCCTTCGGTCACACCAATGCCGAGGAGTTCCGTCGCCTTATGACACTGGCCCGTGCACCTACCCGCGCCCCAATTGCTACACCAGCCGCTACACTGGCTCCCACCCCTGCCAGACAGGCAGCCAATGTCGCGATCGACGTCGCAAAGGGAGCCAAACCATGACGGACACAAGCCTTGTCCGGTCAGCTGAATTCGATCGTGGCTCAGCGTCTCCCGCTTTGGTTGAAACGGTAACCCAAGCTCAGCGACGGCTGTGGATCGGCAAGCGCCCAGCTGTTGAAGTGAATTGCTCGATCGAACTTGAGCGCTCTGCTGAAACTCTGCACGCCCACGTCTCGCTCGACGGCATCGAGGTTGAGTGCGGCGATGAGGTTCTGGTCCACGCCTCCCCCACCCAGATCGAATTCGGCGGAAAAATTTATACAACCAGCCGCGCCACCGTCATCAAAGCTGGCCCAATGCGGCGCTGGATCACGCGCATGCAATCGTATCTGGCACTGACAGAACTCTACGAGGTCGGCTTTCAGCCGCGCCACGAGATCCGATTTAAGCCCGCGAACCCTGTGCGGTCAGAAGCCGTTGAAAGGACCACGCCATGAGCACGGCCACGATGTCTGGGACTGAAGCTAGCCCAATGAACGAATCGATGCAGATTGCGGCCCGCGATACGATGCTCGCGCCGCGATTTTATACGACTGACTTCGATGAGATGGACCGCCTCGATATCAGCTCCGTCCGGCCCGAGTGGGACAAGCTGATGGCCGAGCTGCGTGCTGATCCTAACCGCGGCCACTTCAAGCGCGAGGGCGATTGGACGGAGCTTCTGGAGAGCATCCCCGAAGATCTGCGGCCCGAATTTATCGATTTCCTCGTGTCGTCGCTGACATCGGAGTTTTCCGGTTGCATCCTTTATGCGGAGACGAAAAAGCGGATCAAAAACCCCGATGTCCGCGAACTGTTCACCTACATGAGCCGTGACGAAGCCCGCCACGCTGGCTTCATCAACGAGTCGCTCAAAGACTTTGGCGTTGGCGTGGATTTAGGGTTCCTGACGAAAGTCAAAAAATATACCTTCTTCAAACCGAAGTTTATCTTCTACGCGACGTATCTTTCAGAAAAGATCGGCTACGCGCGCTATATTACGATCTATCGCCATCTTGAGCGCCACCCCGACAAACAATTCCACCCGATTTTCACGTGGTTTGAAAAGTGGTGCAATGACGAGTTTCGCCATGGCGAAGCCTTCGCACTTCTGATGCGCGCCAACCCGAAGCTGCTGGAAGGCGGCAATCGGTACTGGATCCGGTTCTTCCTGCTTGCTGTCTACGCCACGATGTATGTGCGCGACCACCAGCGGCCGCGCTTCCATCAGGCCCTCGGCGTCGACATCGAGGACTACGACTACCGCGTGTTCCGCCTGACGAGCGAAATCTCCAAGCAAGTGTTCCCGCTCACGCTTGACATCGACCATCCCGCCTTCCGCAAGGGCTTGCGCCGCCTGCGTTGGGTCTCTGATGGCCTTGAGCAGGCCGAGACGACCGGCGGCATCACGGGTTGGTTCCAGAAAATCGGCTACAAGGCTGTCGGGCTCGCGACGTTTGCCCGGCTCTACGTGCTACCCGTCCATAAAAACGAACTTCCCGCCGATATTCGTTTGGCCCCGGTCTGGTAAGGCACTGATCCTTGATGTCGACGCTGGCGATCTTTGCCCATGCGGCCCTGTTCACAGTCTTCCTGTGGTGGTTCACCACAGGAGCGATCCTGTATCTGGATGGCATGCCGCGTCGGACATTCAAGCTATCGATGGCGCTAGCAACGGCGGCGTTAGGCGCGGCTCTGCACGTGCTTTGGGCAACGCAAAACGACACAACGGTCACCGGCGCTTATATTGCGTTTGGCTGTGCGATTGTCGCATGGGGCTGGAACGAAATGGCGTTTCTGATGGGCGCTATCACCGGCCCACGAACAACGCCATGCCCGCCCGACGCTAAGGGTGTTGAGCGGTTTAGGTACGCGACCGAGGCGATCCTCTGGCACGAGATCGCAATCGCAGCGACAGCGCTTGCCATCTTCATGTTGACGGCAGATGCTACCAATCGCGTCGGGTTCCAGACTTTTGCGATCCTGTGGGTCTTGCGACTGTCGGCGAAAATCAACGTGTTCCTGGGCGTGCGCAATCTGTCAGAAGAATTCCTGCCAGCACATCTCCGCTATCTGGAAACTTACTTTCGTCGGCGCTCGACGCTCAACCCCGTGTTTCCACTGTCGATCACGTTCGCCACCGTGCTGACTGCATACCTGGCTGCGCGAACGATGGCGCCGGGTGCTACGGCCTTTGACGTGACAGCATCAGCGTTGCTCGCAACGTTAGCTGCGCTCGCCCTCCTTGAACATTGGTTGATGGTGGTGCCGTTCTCGGCCGCCGCGCTGTGGCGATGGGGGCTTTCATCACACGCCCCCCAACAACCGACAGCGGCCCCGGTAGGCGCCCTCGCAACAGGCCCGATCACCGAACCGATCATGGTTCCTTTTCCAAAACAAACCGTCAAAAACCTGCCCCGGAGGCGTCCATGAACTACGAAGCACAATTCCAGCAGCGCCTTGATGATATTCGCAAGGAGGGTAGATATCGGGTTTTTGCCGACCTCGCGCGCGAGCGGGGCAAGTTTCCCAACGCGACGCATTTGCGCGAGACGGGTCCCCACCAGGTCAAGGTTTGGTGCTCGAACGATTATCTCGGGATGGGCCAACATCCCCTTGTCCTCGCGGCCATGCATGAAGCCATCGACACGGTCGGTGCGGGCTCCGGCGGCACCCGCAACATTGCGGGCACGACCCATTATCACGTCGAACTTGAAGCCGAGATTGCAGATCTCCATGGCAAAGAAAGCGCGCTGCTGTTCACGTCCGCTTATGTTGCCAACGATGCAACGCTCGCCACGCTTGGTAAGTTGATCCCGGGCCTCGTTATTCTGTCAGACGAAAAAAACCACGCGTCGATGATTGAAGGCATCCGCCATTCGGGCTGCCAAAAGCTGATCTTCCGCCACAACGACGTCGCTGACCTTGAGGCTAAGCTGCGCTCGCTGCCAGCTGGCGCACCAAAGTTGATCGCCTTTGAAAGCGTCTACTCAATGGACGGCCACATGTCGCCGATCGAGCGCATTTGCGATCTCGCAGAGGCCTATGGCGCACTGACCTACATTGATGAAGTCCACGCGGTTGGCCTGTACGGCCAGCGCGGCGGTGGCGTTTCGGAGCGCTCCAACCAAGCCCATCGCATCGACGTGATCAATGGTACGCTCGCCAAAGGCTTCGGCGTGATGGGTGGCTATATCGCAGCGAGCCGTGCCTGTTGCGACGCAATCCGCTCGACAGCTGCGGGCTTCATTTTCACAACGTCAGTCGCCCCAGCCGTCGCGGCTGGCGCACTCGCCAGCGTCCGGTATCTAAAGGGGAGCCAGATGGAACGGGCGCGCCACCAGGAACGCGCTCGCACCCTGAAAGCGCGCCTGACGGCGGCGGGATTGCCGGTCATGGAAAATCCGAGCCACATCGTGCCCGTGTTCGTTGGCGATCCTGTGCGTTGCAAGGCGGTGACCGATACGCTGCTATCCGACCACGGCATCTACGTGCAGCCAATCAACTACCCAACGGTCCCGCGCGGCACCGAACGGCTTCGGTTGACCCCCGGCCCGATGCATAGCGATGCCGACATGGATCATCTGTGCTCGGCCCTCACTGATTTGTGGGCGCATTGCCCGGTCAGCGAAATGACCGTGACCACGAAGATGGCGGCGGAATGATAAGCTGAAACGCTAACACCACAAATACACAGTAGCCCGGCCCGTCAAAGGACCGGGCTTTTTTTGTTTTGAGCCCTCACGCCGAATAGGCTGAAGAGTGGGTTCCAGCCCGCGCACCACTCGTGCGGATACCAGCTGCGATCGGATTGAGCTTGCGAACGGCGTGTGCTGGCGCCGCGATCCCGATGGGCGCGATACATTCCTTCGTCGCCTCGACGAGCATGACGCCAGCGAACGGCTGAAACATGCGTGCGCCAACGCGCTCAAACGTTGGTCCGTAGCGAACAACGATGCTGCGGTCGATCGGTGGCAGATGTAGCGCGCTATCCCAGCCAACCGGCGTCAACAAACTATCGCGCAACCGCTGCTCGATCTGCCCACGGCTAAACGGACGCCCTTGACCAAATGGCGTCCGGTCGGTTCGCGCCCAAACTCCCGTCCGGTTCGGCACGACGATAAGTAACCGCCCAGAGGGCGCAAGAACGCGCCACATTTCGCGCAGCACAGCGGCTGGTCGGTCTACAGTCTCGAGACCATGGACAACGAGGATCCGGTCGAGACTGTTGTCGCCCAGCGGCCAGAATTCTTCCTCTACCAGCACCGTCATATTACGGTCTGCCGTTGGCCAAACGAGCGCGCCTTGCCCTTCCGGCATCAGGGCACAAATCCGCGTTGCCTCTCCGCGAAATGAGCCAAGGAACGGAGACGCGAAGCCAAAGCCCGCAAGCGTCATTCCGTTGAGGCGCGGCCAGCGCGTACGGATTTTTTGCGTCAAGATCCGCCGCGCCATGAGCCCCAGCGGCGTCTGATAAAAGTCTCGCAGATCGGTGACGTCATTATGCATCGACCGTTGGCCCGCTGATGAGGTCTGCCAGCGGACCTTCTGCGATTGCTAGCCGTGATGCAAGCTATCCGACCATATGCGAAATAACTGTGATTTTAGAATTTGTTACGCAACAGCCCCCGGCCAGAACCCCAGCGCTACGCCAGCAGTCGAAATTACGATTTCAAAATGCTAAGTCATTTCAGCGGGTCAATATTGCCCGACAGCAACCCAACCCGGCGAGGCGATCCGCGCATGCCCACCCTCGACGTCCATCAGGCGACAGCGCTCACGGATAACTATTCGGTCGTTCTCCACGATCCAGCAACGAAGGCAACAGCCTGTATCGACGCGCCGGATGCAGCCGTAGTTGCCCGAACGTGTGCCGAGCGTGGCTGGACGTTGTCGCACATCCTTATCACGCACCACCATTGGGACCACACCGCCGGGATAGCAGATTTGAAGCGAGAGTTCGGCGCCACGGTCATCGGTCCCGCCGCCGAATCCCACAAGATCGCCGGTCTCGACCTCATGGTCCGCGAAGGTGAGACAGTCGAAGTCGGTAGTGCTCGGTTCGCCGTATTGGAAACGCCTGGCCACACGCTGGGGCACATCTCTTTCATCGAGCGCGCGAACGAATTGGCCTTCGTCGGCGATACGTTGTTTGCGATGGGTTGCGGCCGCGTGATCGAAGGCGACTACCCGATGATGTGGGCATCGCTCCAGAAAATTATGACGTTACCGGGCGACACGATGATCTTCTGCGGGCACGACTATGATGCAGCAAACGCGCAGTTCGCCGTTTCGATTGAACCAGGCAACACCGCTCTACGCGAGCGTGCATCGCGGGCAGCCGCTGGTGCCAAAGGCGTTCCAATGCGGCTGGCTGACGAACTTGCAACCAACCCCTTCTTGCGGGCCGATTCAGCAACCGTGCGCGCCGCCGTCGGTATCCCCGATGGTCCAGCTTGGAAAGTCTTTGGCGAAATTCGTGACCGAAAGAACCGAAGCTAATGCGTCCGCTTCCCGACATCGGCGCAGCCGACGTGGTCGCGCTGCTGCGGCTCGCACCGCACCCCGAAGGCGGCTACTATCGCGAAACGTTTCGCGACCCGGTCGGGGCTGGCGAGCGCGCGGCATCAACTGCGATTTACTTCCTACTCCCTGGCGGCATGGTCTCGCGCTGGCACCGCGTTGATGCAGCCGAGGTGTGGCACTGGTATGCGGGCGCCGCGCTCGAATTGTCGACCGAACACGACGGACAGGTCCGCCACGTCGTGCTTGGTCATCGGCTTCTTGACGGGGAACGTCCCCAAGCCGTGGTCGACGCCGGGCGATGGCAACAAGCCCGATCTCTGGGGCTGTGGACACTGGTTGGCTGCACGGTCGCCCCAGGCTTCACGTTTGACGGTTTTGAGAACGCGGCCGAGGCTTTTGACCCCATCCAACGCTGATGTGTGCCTCGACGAACACGCACAAGCAGGCAGTTACTGTCATCCTCGTCTAAATTAGGGATCGACGCGCAACGTCGATTGGATTTGCACAGTTCCATCGGCAGTGACGCGACCGGGGGCGCCACCTCGACTTGCCGCTCCAAGGCGACTCGTAAACAGTGACCTCACGAATCGGATCGAGTGAGGGCAAGAAGCCATGAAGCGTGATGCCAACGGGCCGACGTTGAGCGCGATTTTTGTCGACTACGACAATATCTATATGTCGCTAAAGCGTAAGAATGAAGATGCTGCCAAGCGTTTTTCAAAAGACGCCGCGCTTTGGATTCGGGAACTCGAGAACGGCGCGCTCATCACCGCAACGAGCGGGTACTCGACGGCAGGTGCTCGCCGCATCGTAATGAACCGGTGTTATGGCAATCCCGTCCCGCGGCGTAACAGCCACGACAACTCAACAGACATGAGTTCGTTTCCGTTCATCCGGCATCATTTCCTTCGTGCCGGTGCTGAGGTCATCGACTGCCCGCCGCTAACGGCCCAGCTCAAGAATTCCGCCGACATCCGCATCGTTATGGATGTGCGGGATATGATCACGCACGATACGTATTTTGACGAGTTCATCATCCTGTCGAGCGATGCTGACTTTACACCACTGCTCCACCGCCTACGCGCGCATGCCCGGCGCACCGTTATCTATGCAAACGACCAAACGGCGTCGCCCTACACTGCGATCAGCGATGGCGAAGTTAGAGAATCAGATCTGCTTCGCCTATTGCTCGATACGCGCGGCACTGACCGGGCCATTACGGCCGACGCCCCGCCAGCGCAGTTGCCACAACCGGGCGCAGAGCACTCGTTGTTACGCCGCGATCTCGCAAACGAAGCGGCAAATCTCGTTCGCGCCGCAGGACAACCGGTGCCTCTGGAAGCGTTGGCTGATCGGCTCGTTCGTCAGTTCGGGCACGACCGAACGTCAGGCAGTAACTGGGCCGGCATGGGCGGGTTTCGCGATCTGATGGCGAGCTATCTGCCCGACGGTATTAAAATTAGCGACCAGCCGCCGTTCGTCGTGTTTGATACGACGCCAGCGGAGGCAACCCAGCGATACGATGCGCAAACGCTCTCGCCTCGCGGGCCAGCGCCGTTTGCATCCGAGCCCGCATCTCCCACGATGCCGCCTGTCCGCCAGCCACGAATGGCACCCGATGCGCAACGCCTAGCCCAGCTGCCAGCGGTTCCTGGCCAGCCTCGCACGATTGGCCAACCGATCCAGCAGGGCCAATCCCAGCTGCCTCCCCAGCGGGGCTCGCAAGCGCCGACCGTTCAACACCCTCCATCCACGTATGCGCCAGGATCACAGCCGGTCACGCAGCCGCACACGACACAGCAGCACGCGGCCCCGCACCAGTACGTCGCGCATCACCCGATCCCGCAACAATTACCAACAGGGCTACAAGCGCCAACGTCGCATCAACCGCAAGCCCAGTTACAAGCGCCCGCTCAAATTCAGCCGCCCCAGCGCCCACAGCCCATGTCGACGGCAGCGGTTCAACAAATGGTCGCTCGAATTTATGAGGCGTGCCAGGCGCCGGGCATTTCGCCACCCGAATATCGCCTCGTCTTCGATATCATGGCGCAGGAAATTTCTGCGCGTGGTCTGGCTGGCATGCAAACGCTTGAATCGATCGGCAATCAAGCGAAGGGCTTCGGCATCAAACTATCACGCGACGACGTTCGCTTCATTCTAGAGGTCGTCAGCGAAGGCGACGAGTGGTTTGAGAACGGCATCTCCGCCAACGTATTTGCAAAGCGCTTCCGCAACTTTGTGATTGCGAGGTGCCGCAGCAATGGCCTCACGCTTTCGGCGGAGGAAATTGACCTCGTTGACACGTGGTTTGCGGTCGGCGATCAATCGATCGCCCAAGCGGCACCTGTGCGCGCGCAGTTGCCAGCACCGCCAACGCAAGCGGCTCAGTCGGCCCCACAGCACGCCGTCCCGCTATTGACCGCCAACCCCGTAGACATCTGGTGGTCGACAGATGCAGCGTCTGGCCAACGGGCAACCGGCACCGACCACGGGGACGACTTCCCGCGCATCATTCGGTCACGTACGCGCGGCTGAATTGGCGCACACCAATCCAACATCGCCAAAAAAACGGTCCGGAAACTAAGCTTCCGGACCGATTTTGTTTCATTCCGCAAAGGCTTCTTCGCGCTTTTTTCGAATGGACGGCAACATCGTCAGCGTCAGCAGGACCGCCGCGATGATTAGAAACGTTAAAGACAGTGGGCGTTCATAGAAAACGTTCCACGTCCCACGCGAGATCGTCATCGCTTGGCGGAGATTCTCCTCAAGCAGCTTGCCAAGCACGAACGCGATGAGCATCGGCGCAGGCTCGAAACCTTGCTTGATCAAGAAATACCCCGCTAATCCAAATGCACCGGTCATCAAAACCTCGAACGGCTGGTTCGAAACCGAATAAACGCCAATGCAACAAAATAGGAGAATGGCTGGGAACAACAGCCGGTAGGGCACCTTGAGCAGGCGGACCCAAAGGCCGATGAGCGGCAGATTGATGACCAGCAGCATCAAGTTACCAACCCACATCGACGCGATCATGCCCCAAAACAGCTGGGGTTGCTTCTCGACGATCTGAGGGCCCGGGACGATGCCGTGGATGGTCATCGCACCGATCATGATCGCCATCACGGCGTTGGGCGGGATCCCGAGCGTTAGCATCGGAATGAATGATGTTTGAGCCCCGGCGTTGTTGGCTGACTCTGGGCCAGCCACGCCCTCGATTGCGCCCCGACCAAATCGTGACGGGTCCTTGGCCAGACGTTTTTCGATCGTGTAAGAGGCGAAGGGGCCTAACACCGCGCCATTGCCCGGCAGAATGCCAAGGATCGAGCCGATCAGCGTTCCTCGTGCAATCGGGCCGGCCGATTGGCGAAGATCGTCGCGCGTCGGCATCAGCCCAGTCACTTTGCCTTCGACGATGTCGCGCCTTTCCGGATTTTCAAGGTTGCGCAGAATTTCGGCAAAGCCAACGGCGCCCATGGCAAGTGCTGCAAACTCAATACCATCAGCCAATTCGACGAAGCCGAACGTCAGCCGCGTATCGACACTGTCAACATCAGTACCAACCGACGCCAACACGAGGCCGAGTGAGATCATCGCCAGCGCCTTCAACACCGACCCGCGCGCCAATGCGACGGCGAAAACGAGGCCCATGATCATCAACGACACATAGTCGGCCTGCCAGAATTGCAGCGCCCATGCCGATAGGGGCTTTGCCAGTGCCGCGATAAGCAGTGTGGCAAAACAACCGGCGATAAACGATCCAATGGCTGCAATCGCAAGCGCACGGCCGCCACGGCCCTGGCGAGCCATCTGGTATCCATCAAGCGTGGTCACGACC
The DNA here is from genome assembly GCA_038329675.1 of Hyphomicrobiales bacterium. GTDB lineage: Bacteria > Pseudomonadota > Alphaproteobacteria > Rhizobiales > Hyphomicrobiaceae > JANXVY01. The sequence continues at coordinate 15,210 of JBBQNE010000006.1, forward strand.
GATGTTGCCTCGCCCGGCATATTGACGAGGATCGCCGTTGTCGAACCGCCGTATTGGGCCCCGTAATAGATGCCAGCGAGCATAATGAGCGCGCCGGTCGGGTCGAGCTTATAGGTGATCGGCAGCAACATCGCGATCGTCGCGATTGGCCCGATGCCCGGCAACACGCCAATTAGAGTGCCGATCAAAGTCCCAACCAAACACAAAAGAATGTTGACCGGAAGGGGAACAATCAGACTGCCGTCACCGGGCCAGATGTCGACGGGAACAAATTGGAAGACGACGGCAAAGCCACCGGCCAGTAGGGACAGGAATTCCATGGTCGTGTCCTCAGCGCAAGAATGGCGGATAAACTGGGATCGGCTGGCCGAGAACGATCGCAAACAATAGAACGCAGAACGCCGTGATCGCGGCGGCAAAAAGCACGCCCTCGCCTAAACGGAAATCGTCCATTGCAGCGCCGGCCAGCAGCGTTGTCACGAAACCGCTGATTGGCAAGCCGAGGCCGGGAACTTTGAAAACGCCAAGATCGAAACCCCGAATTGTAAGGCCAAAAAAGATCACACCCGCCATAATGAAAAATGGCGCGCGCCACGGCATCGTTTCGAGTTTCGGGCCGCGCGTTGTGAATGCTGACACTGTCACGAGCAGCGCAAAGAACATTAAAAACGCCACGTAGATCCGTGGCATCGTGCCAGGACCAAAAGAGGCCCCTCTGATACCGCGAAGGTCAGACACGGCCCACCAGCACACGCCCGAAAATATCAACAGGGCTAGGCCACCGACGAAGTTTTGCGGGCTTTTGATCAACCCGCGTGTGCCGTCATCGTCATCGTCATCGTCACCTGATCTTGCGCTATTATCTGACATTGCACTCCCCTTATTCTGAATCCATTCTGCGGGATTTTTTAAGATTTTAACATTCGGGTTTCAGAGCTTGGCCACGGGTTATACGCTGCCGTTGCGCCGCGCAATTCACGCATTAATTCATCGCGAAGTTTATGCCGTTGTTGCGGGCGCCACGACATGCCAAGCAAGGCGCCCGGCGGTAGCGGCGTTGGAGCAGGATCGACGAGCGGGCGATAGCAAACGCCTTTAAACCGGAGCGTCGTCACCCAGTCTGGAACGAACGCGATACCGATCCGCGAGGCAACCATCGCAAGGATCGCGGGCTTCTCAGTGGTTTCGAGCACGATCCGCGGCACGCAGTCGGCAGCCGCAAAGTACGCCATGACCAGATCGTAGGCGTAGGGCCGAACGCGTCGGGATGGGATGATAAACGGCTCATCGCGTGCCTCGCAGACCGTCAACTGACGTTTGCGCGCGAAGCGATGGCCATCGGGTACAACCACGACGAGCCGCTCCTGGCGCAAGACCTCGAATGGAAATTCGCTATCGTCGATCATCCGCAACAGCGCGAGGTCAAGCCGACCGGTACGGAGCATTTGGATTTGCGGCAGCGTCATCGCTTCGGTGATCCGCACGTCCGCATCTGGGTATTCGACCCGAAGTCGGGCAATGGCAGCTGGCAGAACGCCGCCCATCCCGGCATCGATTGCGCCAACCCGCAGCGTCGTGGTCACCCGGGTCGATTGATCGCGGGCCGATTGGGCTGCCGTATCAATGCGGCTAAGGATGGATTGGGCATCCTCAAGGAACCCCAATCCTGCACGCGTCAAGGCAACCGCGCGCGTTGTGCGCTCAAGAAGTGTGGCGCCGATTTCGTCTTCGAGGCTGCGAACAACGCGCGACAGCGCGGGCGGCGCCATGTGCAGCCGTTCTGCAGCGCGGCCGAAGTGCATTTCTTCGGCAACCGCAACGAAACAACGCAGCTGGCGCAAGTCCATTGGACGCAACCTGAAACAAAAAAAACTCCCCGCCATAGATTGGGCGGAGAGTTCGATTGCGCTTAGTTACCCGTGACGCCAGAGGCCTTGATGACCGGCGTCCACTTGTCGACTTCGGCCTTCACATGAGCGCCGAGTGCTTCCGGTGTCAGTCCAGCAGCATCAGGAATATCAACGCCGATGTCGTTAAGCTTTTTCTTGACCGCGTCGTCGGTCAACGCCGCAACGGCGGCTTTGTTCAGTTTGGCAACGACGTCGGCTGGCGTGCCTTTAGGTGCAAAGAGTGCATTCCACCCACTGACGATAAACTTAGGTTGCCCGACCTCAGCCGACGTTGGGACGTCAGGCGTCAACGCTGACCGCTTCTCAGAGGCGATCGCCAAGCCGCGGAGCGCACCACCCTGAATTTGCGGCACGACCGTCGTTGACTGGTCGCACACATAGTCGACCTGACCGGCCAGAACGGCCTGCATCGCAGGACCCGAGCCCTTAAACGGCACGTGCGTGACTTCAGCACCGAGGAGCGAGTGAAGGAACAGGCACGTCAGGTGTGACGTTGCCCCAACGCCGCCCGAGCCAAAGTTGAGCTTCGACGCATTGGCCTTCACGTATTCGACGAATTCCTTGAAGTCTTTTACGGGCAAGTCTTTTTTGGGCACAACGTACATCGGCACGCCGCCAGTATTGAGAATAAACTCGAAGTCCGTGCGAGGATCGTACTGCAACCTGTCGCCATACATGCCGACGCTGGCGGACATTGCGCCCAGATTGCCCATCAAAATCGTGTAGCCGTCGGCGGTCGCACGCTTGACGCGCGTTGCGCCAGTTGTGCCGCCAGCGCCGGTCACGTTTTCGATGACAAGTTGCTGGCCAAGCGTCCTCGACATGTGGTCGCCGATAATCCGCGCGACGACGTCTGTTGGGCCGCCAGCCGAGAACGGAACAACCAATGTAATGGGTCGATCGGGATACGCTTGGGCAAACGCGCTGGTCGCCAGTAGCGCTGCGGCAGTAACCGCCGCGAGCGAGCTTGCAAGTGCGGTCTTGAACGCTTTCATCTAAAACTCCTGCTTGGTCTCGTTTCCAAAACTCGTGCCTTACGTGTTGGCGCGATGGTATCGTGTTGTTGGCATCCGCTCGATGGGCAGCTCACCAGCTGATGGAACGACCCGCCTGCGTTGCAGGTCTTGACTTAGCAGCATTATGCCAGGTGATTAAGCTAATTTGATTATGAATTATTTTGATATTATTTGCCAAGAGCTTGACCGTTAGGCACAGCGCCTCAGCAGACGTATTGAACGCTGCATGTTCTGGAGTGTCAGATGTCTACCACCTCAACGCAGCGTCGTTACCGCATTGCGGTAATCCCGGGTGACGGCATCGGCAAAGAGGTCATTCCCGAGGGCGTACGCGCGGTAGAAGCCGCCGCAAGCGCGTTCGGCTTCACGGTTGCCTTCGACCACTTCGACTTCGCATCGTGCGACTACTACGCCAAGCACGGCCAAATGATGCCCGATGATTGGAAAACGCAAGTCGGGCGACACGATGCAATTTTCTTTGGTGCCGTAGGCTGGCCAGCGACCGTTCCCGATCATATCTCGCTGTGGGGATCGTTGATCAAATTCCGTCGCGACTTCGACCAATACGTTTCGCTGCGCCCGGCGCGGCTGATGCCGGGCGTGCCTTGCCCGCTCGCTGGTCGCAAGCCAGGTGATATCGATTTTTTCGTGGTGCGAGAAAACACCGAAGGCGAGTACTCCTCAATCGGCGGCCGGATGTTCCCCGATACGGAGCGTGAGTTCGTCGTTCAAGAGACGGTCATGACGCGACATGGCGTCGATCGCATTTTGCGCTACGCGTTCGAACTTGCAATGCGACGCCCGCGCAAAAAGCTAACGTCGGCGACGAAGTCCAACGGGATTTCGATCACGATGCCGTATTGGGACGAGCGCGTCGAAGCGATGGCTGCAAAATATCCCGATATCACAGTCGATAAGTATCACATTGATATCTTGACTGCGCTATTCGTATTGCAGCCGCAGCGTTTCGACGTGGTCGTTGCCTCAAACCTGTTTGGCGACATCCTGTCAGACCTTGGGCCCGCGTGCACCGGCACCATTGGCATCGCGCCTTCGGGCAATATCAATCCAAGCCGCGAATACCCGTCTTTGTTCGAGCCTGTGCATGGCTCCGCGCCCGACATCTTCGGGCAGGGGATTGCAAACCCGGTTGGCGCGATTTGGTCAGGCGCGATGATGCTCGACCACCTCGGCGAGACGGCGGCCCATGACGCGATCGTCGCAGCGATCGGCCGAACGTTGGAGAAGCCATCGGGCCGGACACGCGATCTAGGCGGAGCTTTGTCGACGACGGAGGCTGGAAAAGCGGTCGCGAGCGAAATCGGATAAGGCAAACGCGACCAAGGCAAAAAGGCGCAGAACCAGCTCGCAGCCTTAGCGCTCACGGAAAACGTGGGCCAATTGGTCGGTGAGCGGCTTGGCGAGGTAGCTCAGCACGGTTCGATCAACTCGCTTGATGATGAGTTCGACCGGCATGCCAAGCACGAGCGTGCCGCCCTTCAAGCGTTCAACCTCACCAGCATCAATCGTGACCTTCACCGCATAGTACCGCGCCCCTTGCACGCTATCCTGGCGCACGTCAGCTGACACATGCTGCACGGTGCCGTGCAGCTCTGGCGTCGATGCGTGGTCAAAGGCTGTCAGACGAAGCAATACACCTTGGCCGCGCCTGACTTGTTCGACGTGGGTCGGATCGAGTTGGCCTTCGACCACGAGCCCCTGTCCTTGCGGAACAATCTCCATGACAATTTCGCCGGGAGCAACCACCCCGCCGACCGTATGGGCAACGAGTTTGTGGACGACGCCCGATTGCGGCGCGACAATCGAGAGCCGCTTTGACCGCGAACGGACAGCGATCTCACGTTCGCTGATCTCGGCGAGCTTGGTTTCAACCTCGCGCAATTCGCCAAGGACCTCCGACAGAACCGTTTGGCGCTGTTCGGCGATCTGTAATCGGGTTTCGCTGATCTGGACGTTGGTCTTGGCCATTTCGGCGACCAATTGTCCGCGCTCTCCATCAAGCCGGGCCTGCTCACGCTGGAGTGCGAGAAGTTTCGTTTTCGTGACGAGTTGTTTTTGCTCGAGTTCGAATAGGCCTTCCAACTCGTCGCCAACCAACTTGATCTGCTTTTCCTTTGCGTTGCGCTGAGAGTCGGTTCCCCGATTAACTTCGATCAGCTGAGCAATGCGCTCAAGCTGCTGTTTTTCGCGGCCGTCTCTTGCTTCAAATCGGGCCGCGAATAGGCTGAATTGGCCAGCCCAAATTTCGCGCACGGGCTCAGCCGCTTCGCCCGGCAGTTCGATGGCGAATGACGGTCTCTGGTCTCGTTCCGCCAAAAGCCGTGCGCGCCTCGCCCGAAGCTCCTCGATCTGGCTTTGAATGATGAGCAATTGCGTGCGCACTTCGGTGCCATCGAGTGCGATCAGTTCTTGCCCTGCTTCGACGAAGTCAGCATTTTTTACCCGGATACCAGCGACGATACCGCCCTCTAAATGCTGGACTTTCTTGGTGTTGCCTTCAACCGCAATTGTGCCGGGCGCAATAACGCCGCCGGAGATTTCAGCAATCGCAGCCCAGCCGCCGACGCCGCCAAACATCGCCGCAATCGAAAATAGCCCGAGCAGATAGTAGCGGCGCAACGATGCTTGCGCTGAACGGCGGGCGAGAGCCGTTGGCGAGGGTTTTTCCGTCCGTAATTCACGATCGGCCCGAGGTGCTGGATTTGCCTTCATGCTGGCTCCTTGACGACGGCGAGGCCACCACCGGCGCGGGCGATTTGCGAGCCCGTTTGCAATCCCGATTGCGATCCGACCGCCTGGAGCTTTTGCAAGACGGCGTCGCGGGGGCCGAAATCGATCTGGTGGCCATCTTTCAAGAGCAGCACGTACTCAACGGCGCGCAGCGCGCTCGGCCGGTGTGCGATCACGATAACGGTCGTGCCGCGCTGTCGGGCGTTTTGGATGGCGGCGATCAAGGCTGCCTCACCCTCACCATCGAGGTTTGAGTTTGCCTCGTCCAGGACCAGAAGTGCCGGGTCGCCGTACAAAGCGCGGGCGAGGGCGACCCGCTGCCGTTGGCCTCCCGAGAGCTGCACCCCGGACGATCCAACGAGCGTGTTATAGCCGTCCGGCAGCGTTAAGATCATCTCGTGGACGTTGGCTCGTTTGGCAGCCTCAACAACGGCAGCAGGCTCCGCATCATCGGCAAACCGGGAAATGTTGTCTTCAATCGTGCCGCTCAACAGCACAACATCCTGCGGAACATAACCAATTTGACGGCCGAGTTGCTCGGGCGGCCATTGGTCAAGACTGGCGCCATCAAGCCGTACCGAACCGCGGCTAACGGGCCACGTACCGACGATGGCGCGTGCCAAGCACGACTTTCCAGCTCCCGTCGGGCCAACGATGCCGAGGCATGAGCCCGGCTCAAGATGAAACGTGATGCCCTGGAGTAAGTGAGTGCGCGACCCTGGAGCCGAAATCGACACGCCGTCCAAGGAAAGCGCGCCGTTGAGCCGCGGCAGTTCCATGCGCTGCTCGTCGGTGTCGACGGATGCCAGTAGGCGGTCGATGCGTTCTCGCGCTTTTCGATAAGCGACGTACCCGCGCCAGTGGGCAATCGCCTGTTCGACCGGGGCAAGCGCGCGCGACATGATCGTGGTCGCAGCGATGATAACGCCAGCGGTAATGTCGCCACGAACCGCAAGGTAGGCACCCAGGCCAAGCCCGGCCGATTGTAAAACCAATCGAATGACTTTCGACAGGGACCCGATCACACTGGCTTGGTCGGCGGCCGTGCTCTGCTGGTCAACGGTGTCGCGATAGATGCGGCTCCACCGCGCGCCGAACGCTCGCTGCATGCCCATGGCTTTGACAAGCTCGGCCGAGTGAGCGGCTTCCTCGGCAAGCACGTGGGCCTTCATGGCCGCTTCCATGGCCGCCTGCTGACCTCGGCGAGCGGAGACCTCGCTCCATATGGCGAGGCTGAACAGAAGCGCGGCGCTCGCAGCGCTGAGGTAGCCAAGCCAAGGATGGAACAGAAAATTAACCGCGATGTAAACCGGGACCCACGGCATATCGAACAATGAAAAGGGTGCTGGACCCGCCATGAAATGGCGCACCGTGTCGAGGTCACGGAGCGGCTGCGTCCCGACGCCGGGTGTCCTGGCAACCGCATGCCACAACATGCGGTCAAAAACAGGCATGCGCAGGTCTTCGTCATAGAGCGCACTGACCCTGACCATGATCCGCGTTCGAACGAACTCGAGTAGTCCCATAAAAATATAAAGACCGGCAGCGACGAGCGACAGGGCAACGAGGGTCGGAACGCTTTTGCTGGTCAAAACGCGATCATAGACCTGGATCATGAATAACGGGCCAGTCAGCATCAAAACATTGATGAAGCCCGAAAATAGCGCGGCGAACGCAAAAGCGTTTTTGGCACGGCCCAAACTTGCCGCGTGCACACGTGTCCCCGTTTTACCCGCCACGCTTGCCCCCCAGAGGCGATTTACTTCAGCTTATATTTAACCTGTAGTGCGTGCCCGATTTTAGAGCGCAGCCGCGAACGGACCGAGCGTCGTCACCTCAACGGTTGTCTCTGGGCCAAGCGCACGAGCGCGGACCGTGCGCCCTTGCCATCTGGTTGAACCCAGTTCGTCAATCAGCGTTTTAACGGCGATACCGTCTCCCAAAACGTCGACAATCCAGATGATGTCGCCGTTGGAAATCTCATCCCGCTTCAGCGCAAAATTCGAAGCCCCAGCGGCCATCAGCCGCGCGTCCGTTTCGGCCGATACCGAGGCCCACAAGACCGCAGCGATCGGCCGAGGGAACCCACCGTCGGCGGACCGGCGGCCAGCAAGCGCGAATTGCCCGGTTAAAACAATCGGCGCAATCACCATCCGGATTTCCGCAACCGTCATGCGTTGGTGGCCAGGTGACCGCATAACAAGCGCCATGACTTGGCCGAATGCGGCCGTGGTTCGACGGGCCATCGCGGCGCGCCGCTTAGCATCCTCCGCAGCTGCCGGAGTAGTGGAATGACCTTCCATCACAAAACGCCCCCAAACAAACAAACAACGACTGACCACAGGCTCTATCGTTCAGAAAATGCAACCATCCCGAAATGCCAACAACCTAAGATTATCATTGCACGACGACATGTCGTTTGTCAGGGGGGCGTTTGTCAGGGGGGCGTTTGTCAGCAAGCGATCTTGAGCTATGAGACGCCCGGACGTGCCGACATCAAGCGCGCTGACGCTATTACTTGCGGCCGTGACGTTTGCAACACGAGGACGATGCAATGATCTCCGCTCTGACAGGCCGCGCCCGTTTTTTTGCGTTCGCCATGTTGTTCGCCCTGGCGGCGCCGCTTGCAGGATGCGGGGTCAACAACATCCCGACCTACGAACAGTCAGCCAAGGCGGCATGGGCCGAAGTGCTGAACCAGTATAAGCGCCGGGCCGACCTCGTCGACAACCTCGTGAACACGGTCAAGGGCTTCGCCGAGCAGGAGAAATCGACGCTCGAAGGCGTCGTCAAAGCGCGTGCGGAAGCAACCAAAGCGCAAATCAACATTCCAGCCGATGTGCTCACAAACCCGGAAGCGATGAAAAATTTCCAAGCTGCTCAGAACTCTCTTGGCGGTGCGCTGCGGCAGTTGCTGGCGGTGACGGAGAATTACCCAGACATCAAGTCGGGCGAAAACTTCCGCAAACTGCAGGATGAGCTTGCCGGGACGGAAAACCGGATCGCTATCTCGCGGCGGTCGTATATCGAGCAAGTTCGGATTTATAACACTGAGATTACGACACTGCCGGGGTCGCTGTGGAAGCGGTTCGTTTACACGAGCGCTAAGGAGTTGACGCAGTTTGAAATTCCCGCTGAGGAGACCAAGGCGCCTAAGGTCGATTTCGGCACGAAGAAGTAAGCCGTGCGGGCTTCGCTGGGCGGAGCGCTCGCACGTGTGGCGCATCTGAAGATTGAGCCCCGGACGCATCGGCGGTTGTCGCCATGTCCGCTGGCATTTGGCGGGCTGACTGCGCTGGCGATGGCCGCGATGGTCGCTTTGACGTTGCTTGCTACGGGGCTTGCTACGGGGCTTGCTACGGGGCTTGCTACGGGGCTCGCGGCCGCCCCGTCATTGCCAGAACTGACCGGCCGCGTCGTCGATGGCGCCGGATTACTGTCGGCCAGCGATCGTGCGCGGCTCGAGGCCGAACTTGCCGCGATTGAAGCCAAGTCAACCGATCAGGTCGTCGTTGTGACGGTGCCGTCATTGCAGGGCTACCCGATCGAAGAATTCGGCCTCGCGCTCGGCGCAAAATGGGGCCTCGGCCAAAAAGGCAAAGACAACGGCGTCATCGTCCTCGTCGCACCCAACGATCGAAAGGTGCGCTTTGAGGTCGGTCGCGGGCTCGAGCCGCTGCTGCCCGACGGCAAGGCCGGCACGATCATTCGAGAAACGGTGCTGCCAGCGTTTCGCCGCGGGGATTTCGCTGGCGGCATTACGGCAGGCGTCGGGCGTGTCCGAGCCGTTCTAGAAGGTGATGCGGCCGAACTCGAGCAGCGGTCAAAGCGCCCGCCAACGCCGTTCCCATACGCCGACGCATTCATGGTCTTGGCGATGTTGGCGATCGTCGTCGCGCTGGTGATCTACACGCAATATCGGGCAGCTCAACACTTGGCCCGGGAAGGCAACATCGGCGCTGCCCAATTCGATCGCAACGGACGGCGGCTCAATCAACGGCGGCGGCGTTTAGATGACAACGGTTGGCCAGATATCATTGTCATCCCGGGCGGTTCGGGCGGCTGGGGCGGTGGTTGGGGCTCAGGCGGGGGCTCGGGTGGCGGCGGATTTTCTGGTGGTGGGGGAAGTTTTGGCGGGGGAGGAGCATCCGGTGACTGGTAGTTTGCCACGGATTACCGAGCTGGTTGTCGAGATCACCTCACGGGAGGTCTCGCTATGACAACGCTCTTCACGCTCGAAGAGCGCGCCCGCATCGGAGCGGCGATCTCGGCGGCAGAACAGACGACGTCGGGAGAGATCCTCGCTGTCGTGTGCGGTCGCTCGGACAGCTATCTGCACGTGCCGTTTCTGGTAGCGGGATTGACGGCGCTACTGGTTCCCTGGCCGCTGATTTATCTGACGTGGATCAGCGTGCAGTGGATTTATGTGGCCCAGCTGGCGGTGTTTGCGCTGCTGATTGGCCTGACGTGGCCGCTACAAAGGCGGATGTGGTTTGTACCAGCGAGCCTGAAGCAGGAGAACGCGCACCGCCGCGCGGTCGAGCAATATCTCGCGCAGAACCTGCACACCACAGATGGGCGGACGGGCGTCTTGATCTTTGTCGCGCTGGCCGAACGGTACGCCGAAGTGCTCGCCGACACCGCGATACACGCCAGGGTGCCGGAGGGCACGTGGCAAGATGTAGTCGATCAACTGACGACCGACCTATCTGAGGATCGTGCGGTTGATGGTTTCGTGACCGCAATAGGAACGTGTGGTCGGCACCTCGCAACACACTTTCCGCCGGGCCAGGTTGACCCGAACGAGCTGCCAAACCATTTAATCGTGCTCGCTTAGTTGGTCGGGACCGTGTGTGATCGAGACGTTATCGGCGGCCAAAATTAGGACGACGTCCCAAATACTAGACGACGTCCTAAACGGATGTCACCAAGCATCGCCCGCGATTGCTGACACTTTGGAGTTGCCCTTGTCGTCTCACATGGCGCCGCCTGCCACCTCCAGCGCCACGGCCGATGGCCCGGCGCAAGCTGCACCAACCAGCGCGCTCGTGGCGTGGACGATGTATGATTGGGCGGCGCAGCCATTTTACACGCTGATCACAACCTTCCTGTTTGCCCCCTACTTCGCCAACGCGGTTTACGGCGACAAGGTCGCTGGACAAGCGGCGTGGGGTTATGCGGCCGCGATCGCTGGTGTGTTTATTGCGCTCGGCAGCCCGTTTCTCGGCGCACTCGCCGATGGTCGCGGGCGGCGCAAACCCTGGCTGGCGCTGTTTGCTACAGTCTTCATGCTCGCGCAGTTGATGTTGTGGTTTGCGACGCCGGGCGCCTCGCAAGGCACGATCCTGCTCGTCCTGGTTGCGTTTATCGTCGCAGCGGTTGCAGCTGAGTACGCGCAAGTGTTCACCAACGCGATCATGCCGAGCTTGGTACCCAACGGACAACTCGGGAGATTGTCAGGGGCAGGTTGGGCGGCTGGGTATTTCGGCGGGCTCGCAAGCCTGATCATCATGGTTGGTTTGATCGCGCCGCTTCCTGATACCGGCAAGACGCTGCTTGGGCTGACGCCGCTGCTGTCGCTCGACACAGCAGCACGCGAAGGTGACAGGCTCGCTGGGCCGTTCGCCGCGCTATGGTTCCTCGTCTTCGTAATTCCATTCTTCCTGTTCGTGCCTGACAAGCCGTCGGTTCGCGCCTTTGGTGCGCCGGAGCGCAGCGTCCTTGCCGAACTCGGCGATACGCTCAAGTCACTGCCGCGCAACATCATTCTGTTTTTGGCCGCGCGGATGCTCTACTCGGATGGGCTGTCCGCGATCTTTGTGTTTGGTGGGATTTACGGCGCATCGGTGTTCGGTTGGGGACCGGTCGAACTCGGCATCTTTGGGATCGTGCTGTCGATCTTTGGCGCGATAGGCGCGGTTTCCGGTGGCTATCTCGACGACGCACTGGGCTCAAAGAAGGTCATCATCGGCGCGCTGACGGCGCTGATGGCTGGAGCAATCGGCATCCTGTCGGTTGACGCGACGCACGTCTTATATGTGACCGAAGTCGCAGCGAAGGCGCCGGGTTCAGCACCGTTCTCGTCGATCGGTGAGCAGGTGTTTTTGGGGTTCGCGATCCTGGTCGGATTGGTGTCGGCCCCGGTGCAGGCGTCAAGCCGCTCGTTGCTGGCCCGCCTCGCCCCGCCCGATAAGGTAACGCAGTATTTCGGGCTGTTCGCATTCTCAGGAAAAGCGACAGCGTTTGCAGCCCCACTACTGGTCGCGATCGTCACCGGACTGACGGATCAGCGGACGGGTATGGCGTCGATTTTGGTGTTTCTCGTTATCGGCGCAGCGATGATGACGTTTGTAAAAACCACGCGAGATTAACGCAAACGTCTAGAACCATAGTCGCAGAGGCGGCTTAGCCGGTTGCGAACAGCGCATCAGGGTCTATGGTCTGCGAGCCTGTGTGAAAACCGTGTCAAGCGGTCCCGCATTGTTCGTGTTGGCCAAAAAGACCTTGAGGAAACGCCATGTCTGAAAAAATCTACGCGGTTCCCGCGGAGTGGAGCAAACGCGCTTGGCTGAACGAGGCGAGTTACAAGCAGCTCTACGAACGCTCGGTCAAAGACCCGGAGGGATTTTGGGGCGAGGTCGGTCGGCGCATCGACTGGATAAAGCCCTACACCAAGGTCAACAATAGCAGCTTTGACCCGAGCAGCGTCTCGATCAAATGGTATGAAGACGGGACGCTGAACGTCGCGGCCAATTGCGTCGACCGGCATCTGGCAACCAGGGCCGATCAAGTCGCGATTATTTGGGAAGGCGACGACCCGAGCCAGGACGAACAGATCACCTACCGCCAGCTCCACGAGCGGGTGTGCAAATTTGCCAACGTGTTGAAGGCAAACGGCGTCAAGAAAGGCGACCGGGTCACGATCTATTTGCCAATGATCCCCGAGGCTGCCTACGCGATGCTGGCGTGCGCGCGGGTCGGCGCAGTGCATTCGATCGTGTTCGGTGGGTTTTCGCCTGACGCGCTGGCCGGTCGTATCGAGGATGCCGATAGTTCGTTCATCATCACGGCCGATGAGAGCATGCGCGGCGGCAAGGCTGTGCCGCTAAAGAAAAATGCCGATGCTGCGCTGGTAAAGGTCGGCAAGGGCCACGAGAAAATGCTGGTCGTCCGGCGCACGGGCAACCCCGTCGATTGGACGGCGGGCCGCGACGTGTGGCTGCACGAAGAACTGGTTAAGGTAACGGCTGACTGCCCGCCGGAGGAAATGGCTGCAGAAGACCCTTTGTTTATCCTCTATACGTCAGGTTCGACGGGCAAGCCCAAGGGTGTGGTGCACACCACGGGCGGGTATCTCGTTTACGTCGCCATGACCCACCAGTACGTATTCGATTATCACGACGGCGATGTGTATTGGTGCACAGCCGACGTCGGTTGGGTGACGGGCCACAGCTACATCATCTACGGGCCGCTCGCGAATGGCGCGACGACGTTGATGTTTGAAGGCATCCCGACCTATCCGACGGCGTCGCGGTTTTGGAACGTGATTGATAAGTGGCACGTCAACACGTTCTATACGGCACCGACAGCAATCCGCGCGCTAATGGCGCTTGGCGACGACTTCGTTACGAGGTCGAGCCGCTCGTCGTTGCAGCTGCTGGGCTCGGTCGGCGAGCCGATTAACCCCGAAGCGTGGGAATGGTATCACCGCGTGGTCGGCAATGGGCGTTGCCCGATCGTCGATACGTGGTGGCAGACCGAGACAGGCGGGATCATGATCTCACCATTGCCGGGCGCAACCAAGCTTAAGCCAGGATCGGCGACGCTGCCGTTTTTTGGTCTGCAGCCAGCGCTCGTTGACGATAAGGGCGTGCTGCTCGAAGGGGCAAACCAGGGCAACCTCGTGCTGCTGGACAGCTGGCCAGGCATTGCACGCACCGTGTTTGGTGATCACGATCGGTATGTTCAGACGTATTTTTCGGCCTACAAGGGCATGTATTTTACCGGTGATGGCTGCCGTCGCGACGCCGATGGGTACTACTGGATCACGGGGCGCGTTGACGACGTGATCAACGTATCTGGCCACCGGCTAGGAACGGCGGAAGTCGAGAGCGCGCTGGTGTCCCACCCGAAAGTGGCAGAGGCAGCCGTTGTTGGATATCCGCACGACATTAAGGGGCAGGGGATTTATTGCTACGTGACGCTGAACGCCGGGCTGACGTTCGATGACGCGTTACGCAAGGAACTCGTGACGCACGTGCGCAAGGAGATCGGGCCAATCGCGACACCCGATATGATCCAGTTTGCACCGGGCCTCCCGAAGACGCGTTCGGGCAAGATCATGCGGCGTATTCTGCGCAAGATCGCCGAGGACGATTTCGGGAGTTTGGGCGATACGTCGACGTTGGCTGACCCAGCCGTCGTCGATGATCTGATCTCGAACCGGCAAAACAAGAAAGCCAGCTGAGGCGTCTCAACGCGGCGCGGCGCTTGGCACGGTTTGGGCGCCAAGCGTCGGGCACCGAAGTCGGTGACGCACGACGGCGGCCGGATTACCCCGTCAGACGCAAGCTCGTGAGTTTGGTCGCGATCGCGCGGAAGGCATCCAGCAATTGGCTACTGTTGCTGGCGTCGTAGAAGTTTTCTTCGCCGCTGCAGGCCTTGAGCGTCGTCTCGATCGCTGGGCTCGTTGCAAAGCCTATCGTGTAGACGGCGACGCCTTCGGCTCGCATGTTGTCGCACAATCGCAGCGCCTGATTGGGCGAACTGCCAGCAATCAGCGGATCTGTTCGGTCAGGATCAGTCAGCGAGCCGCCGCCATTTCTGTAGGCGATGTTAAAGTCGCCATCCGTCAAGAAGACGATGACCTTGCGGATGTTGCCTGCGCCGCTGCCAGCTTGCGCGCCAAAGATGCCCGACCAGCGGTTCGACAAGACGTACCAGCCCCAAGCCGCGCCAAGATGGCCAGCGGTATTGCCGGCACCCGTTAACGTGTCGATGTTGGATTTAAAGGCTGCGCGGGCGCCCGCTGAAAACAGGTCGGTCAACGGAACGACTGCGGCGCCCGGACAGCTGTAAAGCGGCTCGGCGAGCGCGCTGGTGCGGCCGAGCCGGTTCAAGCCATCTGGCGCAGCATCGGTATAGGCTTCGACGCCAGGTCGCTCCACGACACAAGCGTCCGTGCCGAGACCGGCAACGGCGGTCGCGTAGCTGCCAGCGTTCACTGAGGCAGCGTAGGGTACAATCGCCAAACGAATGAAACCCGGCTTGGTGGTGCCAACATACATGGCATCGGTGAAGTCTTTCGCCGCCCGCTTCATGGTTTCGAGCTTGATGTAGCCATCGGGCGCCGGGTTGTTCATCGAGCCGGTGACGTCAAGGACCAGCACGACTTCAAGTTTAGTCTCGGTGTAGGATGAAACAGCCCTAGGTCGCATTTCGAGACTTGCGATCGAGCCACCAGCCTTGGTGAATGTGGTAGGCAAATCGATGTCGACGTTGGCCGACACGCTGCCAGTAGAGCGAACAGCTCTCGCTCTGAAGTTGGACAAGGTTGCCCGGTACGGGGCATCGTCGCGGAAGCCCGCGAAGAAGAACTTCTCTGCGGCGAGCTCGACGTCGGCTTCGGTTGTGCCAGGCTCTTGGAATTGTTTGGCCGCCGCCAGCGTCGCAGCATCAAGACCGTCCTGGACGATCTGGCGCACATGCATGGCCCGGGACATATCGATCGCAAGCCCGATGAACAGGAATAGGACCGACAGCAGAAGCGCAAAAACGATCGCGACAGCACCGCGATTGCACGAACTAAACCGTTCGATTTGTGACACCGACATCGACCAACTCGCTGATAAGCCTCAAACGAGTTACCCTTAAAGCGCTTAAACTGCCGTTCATGAGCAAGGTTAAGATCGCGTGTTCGCATGTCTCAAGTGCGTCAACGGCACGTCCAAAGCGGGCCGCGATCAAAATGGAAATGGTCTTTGTGGGACGCATTGTAATCGGGCGACAGGCTGGCACGGAACAGACCGCACGCCCCGCGATGAACCTCGCGCAGAAAAGCAGCATGCTTTTCGGGGCCGTTCCAATTGCGAGCCAGCGAGATGGCGGTGCCATCCTCAAGCGTGAAGCCAGCGATGTCGATGGCGTTCGCCGTAGCGTGCTGGCTGCGAATATCGCGGAGCAGCGGGTTGCCGATAATGTTACGGCACGAGTAGGTGCCGAAGTTTTGAAGCGCGGCCACCCGCTTGCCGAAATGTTTCAGGGCGGCGGGCTGGACGTGATGCGTCATCCAAAGTGCAAAGGAAGCAGCGACCTCACACGATAGTTTATCTGCCGGGATCGATGCACCGCCAGCGGTGCGCAACCGGACCGCGTTCATCAGCCCACAGCCATTGTTGAAGGGTTCATCCTCGATCGGCTTGGCGTCCACGTAGGGGCCGATGAGGACCGCGCGGCATAGGCTCGGGTCACGGCGGAGCGCGGCAAGGCGAACGTCAAGGAACCAGTTGGCTGGCTGCGACAGAGCGATCGGGGGAAACGGGCTCCAACGCTGGGGAACGAGGCCAAACCAGAACGGCATAGCCGCGAACGTGGCGAGAAGTGCCACTAGTACGGCACGCGATAGGATCGTCCAAGCTCGCCGCATAGTCCCTCACCGGTTGCTTCGTACCGACGGGTTCTAACAGGGCTGCGCTTGGGCGAAACACGAGAAAAGCGCACTCCCCGCCTGAGAGCGCGCTTTTCCCGCAGGAGCCCGCGAAATACGCGGGAATAACGGCCGTTACTGGTTGATGCGCAGCTTACCAAGGACGGCAGCAAATTGCTTGAAGGCGGCGTCGAGCTGGGCAGCGTCGGACGCATCGGCGAAGTATTCAGGCCCAGGCGTCGCACAGGCTTGGAGCGTTGCGCGAGCAACCTGGCCTTCTGCGTCTGCAGTTAGACCGAAACCTACCGAAAACACCCGAACGCCCCGGGCTTTCATTGCCGTGCACAATGCTATTTCTTGCTGATTAGACGTGGTGTGGCGGTAGGACGTGTTGTTAACGCCGTCAGTCATCAAGATGACGGCCTTGATAAGCTTAGGATTTGCGCCTGCCGTCTGAGCATATGACTCAGGACGAGCATTGCCTGTGAACAATGGCGAGTACTCTGGCGAGACCATGTTCCACGCCCACTGGGCGCCGAATTGTCCACCAGTACGCCCAGCTGGCGTGAACCTGTTAACCTCGCGCTTGATCAAGTCGCCGTCATCGGTAAGCGGTACTAAGGCAGCGGTTGGGCAAACATACGCGTTTGCGCCACCTTCTCGACTCACTACTCCATCTGCTCTCACGGCGAAGTACCCAGCAACCGGGCCCGGCGCGTCATCGTCGTATTGTGCGATCAGCCGCTCCGTCACACAGCGGTCAACGCTCCGATTATTCGAAGCGGCGGCTGCAAAAGGACCAAGATTGATAGCTGCCGAGTAGGGCGCAACACCAACGCGCACTTTTCGGCCAAGCGGAAGTTCGTCGGGCAGGACCTGGTCGATGAAGTTGGCGAATGCCAACTTCAAACCGTCCATTTTGACGCGACCGTTGATTGATTGGAGCATCGAGCCGGTAACGTCGATGGCGACACCGATTTCGAGATCTTTGATGTCGTAGCGGACCTGAGAGGTCACGGGCACAACGATTTCTGTGCGACCTGTCAGCCGGAGCAGCGTCAAAGGCACCGTAACGCTTGCGTTGATCCTAACGACCTGTTCGACGGGATCGGCTTGGATGTCGGGCAGCGGGGCAGGCGCGCCAGCACGGTCAACCGGTTTCACGTTGGCAGCGAAGTACTTTTCACCTCGGTCCCTGGCCTCAGCCAGCGACACGCCTGCAACTAACGCGCGACCAACCGCGAGAGCCGCTGAGTCTGCGGCATCAATCAGTGCCGATCGTGCGGTGAGGATGCGTGCCATGTCGATCGCGAGGCCAGCAAACAACATTGTAGCGATGCCAATGAAAGCGAACGTGATGGCCACGACGCCGTTCTCATCGCGCATGAACTTTGCAGGCGCGGTTCGGAATGGCTTAGCCGATCCGGCCCGTCCGGCGGCTGCTGAAGAATCAGCCATTGTTGTCTCTCCCTGAAACGATCGCGCTGCTGCGAGAGGGAGGAGTGCAAGCCCAGGGCCCTAAGCGGGCCAGTTGGACGGCCGAGACGGCATTCGTGACGAAAGCGTTAAATGTCTCCTAACGGTTGTCGAAAATTCGATACAATTTTCTCAAAAACTCAAAATGTTCTCAAAAATCCCAGGCGATGCCGCCCTTCTCCCAGTCGCCGTAGCGGACGGGCTCGGGCCCCGCTGGGCCGCCGATTTCAGGCCGTTTTGGGCTATTTTCGGCCGCTTCGCGCAGGCGACGGCGCTCCTCTGCCTCGGCAAGGGCCCGTTGGGCGGCTGGCGGCAACGGCCGAGCGGCCTCGCACTGCGCCACTGTGCCATTTTGATCTGACTCTGATGGGGTCGACATGCGGTGTCCTAATTTGAAGCACGCTCTATTTACGTGGGCTTGACCAACAAGGATCGCCAAGGGGCGGTGTCAGGGGTATGTGCCGCAGTCAAGGCTCGGCTGCAGCATAAGGAGCAAAAATCGCATGTCACCGCCGGAACGCGCCCCACGCGATAGACCTGATCAACGTTCGCGGGGCAACGGCGTTCGCGCAGATCACGGCGCGCGGCGCAGTCAACGGTCGCCACATCCAGCTGGTTATGACGCCCGGCTCGCCGCCGCACAAATGATCGACGCGGTGATCTCGCACGGGCGGACACTCGATGAGGCGATGGAAGCGGTGCTGCCACACGCCCAGCTGGAGCCGCGCGACCGGGCCTTCGCGCGATTGCTGACGGCGACAGTCATCCGCCGAATGGGGACGCTGGAGGCCATGCTAGCGGGGCACCTGCGCAAAACACCGCGGGAGGGTCTGGTGTGGCCAATCCTGCTGATGGGAGCCGCACAGCTAGCCTTGCTCGATACGCCGCCGCACGCAGCGATTAGCCTTGCGGTCGATCTCGCGGGTGGAGACCACAAAAGCCGCCACCTCAAGGGGTTGGTCAACGCGGTCTTACGGAAGGTCGCAGCCGATGGCGCCGCAGCAGCTGACACAATCAACGCGATTGATGCAGATGTCCCAGCTTGGCTATTGGCGAGGTGGACGACGCATTATGGGGCGGAGACGGCGAGACAGATCGCGGCAGCGAGCCTGACAGAAGCAGCGCTCGATGTGTCCGTCAAGCCGGATGCCGACGTGGCGGGACTATCCGAGCAACTCAGCGGGACAGTTTTGTCGACGGGATCAATTAGACTGCACGCCCGCGGGCCGATCGAGGATCTGCCGGGATTCACGGATGGATCGTGGTGGGTGCAAGATACGGCAGCGACCCTACCGCTGCGATTGTTTGGCGATGTGTCGGGTCGGCGAGTGGCGGATCTATGCGCGGCCCCCGGCGGAAAGTCGGCATGGCTGGCAACGCGTGGGGCGCACGTGACATCAGTTGATATGTCAGCGACGCGATCGGAGCGGTTGCGGGCCAATCTCGATCGCCTCGGACTATCAGCTGAGATTGTCGTGGCCGACATCACATCCTGGCAGCCGGAGATGACGTTTGATGCGGTGCTGCTTGATGCGCCATGCACTGCGACCGGGACCATCCGACGACATCCCGACATTTTGAGAATTCGACGCGCAGCTGACATCACGCGACTGGCCGCAACCCAAGCGCGCTTGCTCGATGCCGCAGCGCGCCACGTTGCGCCAGGCGGCGTGCTGGTCTTTTGTACGTGTTCGCTAGAGCGCGAGGAAGGTCTCGATCAAACGACGGCGTTCTTGGCGCGCAATGCAGCGTTTCAGCGGTTGCCCGTGACAGCTGACGACGTCGGCGGCAATCACGAATTCATAACCGCAGACGGCGACCTGCGGACGCTGCCATACCACCTGCCCGGCGCGACGCCGACGCTGTCCGGCCTCGACGGATTTTATGCGACCCGATTAGTGCGCTCGGCCACCTGACGATACAGATCAAATGAATCGGCCGCCACGTTCGATCACCTCGATTTTGTAGCCGTCCGGGTCTTCGATGAAGAAGAACTTGGCAAACAGCTGACCAGCGCGCGCCATCTCTTTGAGATCACGCGGCGCGAGCCCTGCGGCGACCATCCGCGCGTGTTCGGCCGCCAGGTCATCGACAACGAACGCGATGTGGCCATAACCACTGCCGAGGTCATAGGGCTCCGTGCGGTCCTTGTTGACGGTCAGTTCAACCTCGAACGGCGAGGCGGCATTGCGCATATAGATAAGCGTGAAAGCATCGAAGTCCGCGCGCTGCGCGATTTCGAGCCCAAATGCCGCCGCATAAAACGCCACCGAGCGGGCCTCGTCGGTGACGCGGATCATCATATGGGCCGCGGTTGCTGGCATCGAAGAGCTGTCCAGGTTCGGGTTTGAGTTCAGGTTCGGGTTTGAGTTGCGCTGACGCGATCAAGCCCACGGCCGCGCTGACGCAGCGGTCTCTTCGTAGGCATCGATGGCATTGCTTTTTTGCATTGTGAGCCCGATATCGTCGAGGCCGTTCAACAGGCAGTGCTTGCGAAAAGCATCAATTTCAAAGCGGATAACGCCGCCGTCTGGCCCGCGAATTTCTTGTGCCGCCAAGTCGACAGTAATCGTCGCATTGGGACCGCGGCTCGCATCATCAAGCAGCTTGTCGATTTCCGATTGCGGCAACCTGATCGGTAAGATCCCGTTCTTGAAACAGTTGTTGTAGAAAATGTCGGCAAAGTCGGTGGCAACGATACAGCGGATACCGAAGTCGAGAAGCGCCCATGGCGCGTGTTCGCGTGAGGAGCCGCAGCCAAAGTTGTCGCCGGCAATCAGGATTTGCGTGTTGCGGTAGGCGGGCTTGTTCAAAACAAAGTCGGGGCGTTCACCACCAGCGTCGTCATAGCGCATCTCAAAGAATAGCGATTGACCCAAGCCGGTCCGCTTGATGGTCTTGAGGAATTGCTTGGGGATGATCATGTCGGTGTCGATATTGCGCAACGGCAGCGGCGCAGCGATCCCGGTCAGTGTCGTGAACTTATCCAAATTCGTGGCTCCGTGGTGGGATTCGCGCCCGGAAAGGGGGGGGCGGGATTGGGGGGCGGGATTAGGCGTCGGAATGTTCGGGATCGGGTGTGCGGGATTGGGCGATGGTATGCCCCGGGCTCGCTGGCTTGCAGCTGTCGTGATTGGATCAAGCGCGCATCCCATCAGCCAGCGCACGAAAATACCCTTCTGCTGCCAATAATGTTGCGGTGCGATCTGCCAGAGGTTGCGATGGTTTTTGGCCGACGGCCGAACCCAGATCTCTAGCGAGACGCGCCGCTCCCAAGCTTTCTAGCCGCCGTTTAACGCCAGCAATCTTGCGGCCGTCAAGGTGCTGTTCGAGGACCGCTACCATCGTTTCAACATAGCCCGTGATACGGCCCAGTTCCGTCAGTGCCGTGGCGCGGGCGCGCGGATCGGTAGGCGTGACGTCAAGCGTGGCGATTGCGGCTGCGGCGCGGGCGAGCGTCGCGGCGATGGTTTCGGCGTATTCGGCGATGCGTTCGCGGTTATTGCGATCGAGGCCCGTGAGCATACCGATCCAGCGGTGCAGCGTTTCAGCGATGGCCAGAACTTTCAAGGTGTAGAGGGCAAACGGCATACCGGTCCTAGCGTCATTCGTGTGCCGGTGCGGGGGTCGCACGGTGCCGGGTCCCGGCCTTGGCATTATGCGCCTGCCAGTGGGAGCGGGGATAGATTCGGGGAAAATTTCGTGGGCGACCTCGGTTAACGCCCGTAAACATTGGGGCCGCCGAGTTGCTCAGCCCACGGCTTTATGAACGGCGCGGGGATAGGTGCGGACCAAGCGCGACTAGACCTGGTCTAGACCTTCGTTAGAATTTGCCAGAAACTTGCGCTCGCTAGCGGATCGCGGGATCGGCGTAACACTTGCGCATGTATTCGCAACGGTTGGAGCCAGAAAAATGCATGCTGTCGCCACGTGCGGGGGCGATGAAGCGGCAGATTTCTTCGAGGCCGTCCTCGTTTAACCAACCCCGTCGCTTTCCCCGTTGGACGGCAAAGCAATCGGCAGTCTCTTCGTCGGGCCCGCGGAACTGGTGGCCGCACTCGTGCGCGTAGATCCACATTTTAACGACGGTGGAGACGCGGCTCAGCAACTTCGGATTGAGGATGACGAAGCCGGGATAGGCAGCGCCATAATCGTCGAGCTGGTTATCGAGGACCGTTGGACGGTGCCCACAGTCCATGCGGTTGCCGTCGAGCTTCAATTGGTTGGGCGGAACGATTTGCGCATCGCCGTTGTGGTTCACGTATTCTTCGGGCGTGGGAATGCTGTCCTCGGCAACCGCCGTGTGCGGGGCAACGACGATGAGCGCCAACATCATTGCGGCAAAGGCGGTGGCCGCGACGGCCCAGGTGCGGCGCTCAACGCCAAACCTACCGCCGCCCGTCGCGATCATCGAGCCGTCCCCCATGGAAACCGTTCCCCGTCAAAGCCCGCGGCGTCGATTTGGAGACAAAGCAAACTAGCTCATTTCAGGGCAAGCCGACAACGACCGTGCGAATGTCACTCAGCCGTTGCCTAAAGGCAGCTTAAAGCGAGCCGTCGATCATCGAACACATGGTCTCGGCGCTGCTAATGGAGTGGCTTGGCGGGCTGTCCTCAACGTTGAGGACTTTGACGACCCCGTCATCAACGAGCATCGAATACCGCTTCGAGCGGATGCCAAGCCCACGGCTTATTAAGTCGACCTCGAGCCCAAGTGCGGTTGCGAACGCAGCGCTACCGTCGGCAAGCATTTCGATATTGCCGTCAGCACCCGTATCTTTGGCCCAGTTCGAGAGCACGAAGACATCGTTGACCGCCGTACAAGCGACCGCATCAATACCTTTGGCTTTGAGCTCGCCAACGCGGTCGACAAAGCCCGGCATGTGGTCTTTGTGGCAGGTCGGCGTATACGCGCCAGGAACACCAAACAACGCGACCTTGCGACCCTTGAATACGTCCGAGGTGGTAACCGGCTTTGGACCATCGACGGTCATGATCGTGAAGGTGGCTGTGGGAAGCGTGTCGCCGGGCTTAATCGTCATGGGTCGGTCCTGTGTGGTGCGGTGTCATCAGTCAAACGTGATCGCAGCTTCCGAGCGGCCGCGCTCAGAGACGAGGGTGACGAGGCCGGTTTTGCCGCGAATTTGATTGGGGTCAACGGCGCCAGCGAGTTCGATGTCGAACCGAACAATGTCGCCGCCAAGCGACTTGCCCGAGCCGGGCTTCGTTAGCGGGATGTAGTATCCATCCGGGCTCTCGACGTAAACATCAGCGCTGGCCGCGCTGCCGGGAAATTCGCCTTCGATCGTCAAGGTCGGTTTATCGCCGTCGGTGCGTAGCGCGGTCCGGAGTAATTTCGGGTCCGTGGCGCGCCGGGTGGTGACGGTTCGCGGCACCCGGTCAAGAACGGTTGCGACCGCTGCGGGCAACAGGTCGCGACTGGTTGCTGGGATGGTTGCGGTGAACTCGGCTTCGACGGGGATGCAGATATCGCGACAGACGCCGTAGTCCAGTTTGATCGCCAGCGCGACAGGCTTTGAGGGATCGGCCGGTTCGATCAGAATGGGCAGAAGTGCCCGGCCCTGGTAGCCGAGGATGTCGCCGAATTTGTCGGCGATGCGCTCGGGGGCTGGATAAAGCATACGCGCCGATTTGACGTTGTCTGACTTTGACCAATCAAAGACAGGCGGTACGCCACCAGCATCACCCGGGAACCGCCAATAGGTTTTCCAACCTTTGGCAAGTTCGATCTCGATGGCGGCCATAACGAAGCCGGGCTTGGCGCCAAACGCTTCGACGCCGAGCGGAAGGTCGCCCGAAATCATGCGGGCGCGTGTTTCGGCTTTGCCTGTTGTCCATTCGGTAACCGCGGCGCGCGCTACGGTCGGATCGATCAACGCGAAGAGTGCCATGGGCAGTGTGGCAGCCGAAATCGCCAACAGCCGCGCGATCGCGTTTGCTTGGCAAGCGAAGGCGACCTCGTGCCAGGCAGACGATGTGAAACGTTTCAAAGGATGCGGCAGGACCATGTCCAATCCAGGTCGGAAGGCCTGCCGAAACACGCTCGCTTCGACGGCCTGGTCGGTATCAGCTACCCGATGCCGCACGGCAAGCGCTTTTGCAATAGACATTGAAATTGCTTAGTTTTTAGGCGGCGTGGGCTAAGGGTCTACCGGCGCTTGGCCGCGTCTGGTGACTGGCGCCAGCCAACGGGGTCGGCTACACTCCCACCATGGTACGAACGCCCCGCAAAGCCCCTCGGCGGAGAAGCTCGAAACGTAGCACCTTCCTCGACGGGCAACTGTTGATCGCGATGCCGATTATGACGGACCGCCGGTTTCAGCGGTCCGTGATCTACGTGTGCGCCCACACCGATGAGGGCGCGATGGGGCTCATCATCAACCAGCGCGCCCGTAACATGGCGTTTCCAAAGCTGCTCGAACGGCTCGGCATTTCCAGCGGTGATGGCGAAATCGTCCCCGATCTTTTAAAACGCGCGGTGCACGTTGGCGGACCGGTCGAAACCGGACGCGGGTTCGTGTTGCATTCCTCCGATTATGTTTCTGAGGATTCGACCCTGCAGATCGACGATACCGTCAGCTTGACCGCAACGGTCGATATTCTGCGCGACATTGCTGCGGGACAGGGGCCCGTCCGGTCGATCTTGGCGCTCGGTTACGCGAGTTGGGGGGCGGGCCAGCTCGAAAGTGAGTTTGCAGCCAACGGCTGGCTACACTGTCCATCCGACCCCGACATTGTGTTCTCGCCCGACCTTGAAACGAAGTACGAGCGCGCGATGAAAACACTTGGCGTTGACCTGTCGCGGCTGGTCGGTGAGGCCGGGCATGCCTGATTGAGGTCGGCACGCCTGATTGAGGTCGGCACGCTTGATTGAGTTTTGCGCGCTCGATTGGGGACAAGCGCGATCGCACATTGGCGCGTCAAACTTGGACCGATCGGCGAGGGGCCTTTGCCGACGCGAACACTTCCGCCACACCGACAGACGCGAGGAAGTGGGTCAAGCGACCCCCATCCCTCAGCCGCGGGGTGGGGCGGCGGCTGGGGTTTTGTCTGCCGGGGCCACGGGTGCGGCGGCGCCCGGTACCGCGGTGCCCGGAAGCCCAGCTGTCGGCATGATCGGCTTGCCAACGATGGTGACGATCAGGTCATCGCTTTTGAGCATCTTGGCTGAGACGCGTTTCACATCGGCCATCGTGATCGCATCGATTTGAGCGTTCCGCGTGGTGATGTAATCTTTGCCAAACCCCTCAACGAGAAGGCCAAGCAACTGGCTGGCGATCTTACCGTTCGTGTCAAAGCGAAGCGCATACGAGCCCGTCAGGTAGCTTTTGGCGTTGGCCAACTCCGTTTCGGTCGGGCCATTGTCGGCCATCCGCTTCAATTCGGCTTTGATGACTTCAAGCGATTGGTTGATTTCCTCGTTTTTGGTGGCAACGCCGCCGGCAAAAATCGAGGCGTGCTGATAGGGCTGGATGTAGCTGTAGACCGAATAGGCGAGCCCACGCTTCTCGCGCACCTCTTCCATTAGCCGCGACGCGAACCCGCCACCACCAAGGATCTGGTTCATGACAAAGGCCGGCATGAAGTCGGGATCCTTGCGCATCATCGCTGGCAATCCGAACACCGCCACCGACTGGGGCACGTTCATCTCAACGATCTTTTGCATCGCGCCCTTGATCGGCGCGGTCTTAGGCACGTCGGCAAGGTCGGCTTTGGCAGCGAGGTCACCGAACACAGTATCTAAAAACGCACCGAGTTCAGTCGCATCGATGTCACCGACGGCGACAACTTTGAGATTGTTTTTGGCAAACGTTTTGCGCCGGAAGGTTTCAAGCGCCGCCTTATCGATGGCAGCCAAGCTTTCCTTTGTGCCCTCAGAAGACCGCGCATAGGGGTGGCCCGCGAAAGCGTGCTCATACCAAACGCGACCGGCGACTTTTTGGGGGTCGCGCTCGGCGTAGACGAGGCCAGCCAGCAGTTGGTTGCGAATGCGGTCAATCGCTTCAGTATCAAAACGCGGCTTTGTCACCGCGAGCTTCAAAAGATCGCGGGCCTTGTCGCGATTGACCGTCAGCGTTTGGAAGTTGCCGTAGAACGTATCCTTACCGTCTTCAAAGCTCATGCGCATGGCGATGTCTTCCATGCGCTGTTGGAACAGCGTCGAATCGATGTCGCCGGCGCCTTCATCAAGCATGGAAGCGACAAAGTTCGCAGTCCCATCCTTGCCGATGGCGTCCTGTGTGCTGCCGCCATCAAAGGCGAACCGCAGCGCCATCATCGGCACCGATCGCTCGGTGACAAGCCACGCTTCGATGCCACCGGGGCTTTTGACAGTCTCGATCTTCATTGCGGCGGCCTGCGTCGTGGAAAGGGTGAGGATCGTCATGACGAGCGACAGGCAGCCCGTGGTTGCGCCAACGACCCGGCGAAACAACGTAACCACCTTTGGATGGGCGAGCGAGTTCATGTGGGCGACCCTATCAGCGTGCGAGCGAAGCGGGAGCAGCGCCAGCGGCCGTTCGGCCCCCAGCATCGGCGCGAGGAGCCACGCCCGGCGGCAGCACGAGATATCCGGTCACCGACTGGCGCAACTCCAGGTGCTTTTCAGCCGCCGCTTTGACATCAGCCGTTGTCACTTTGGCGATCGCTTCTGGCCAATTGTCGACGTCGGCGATCGTGCGGCCAACAACGAGGTTCCAGCCATAACGGCGGGCCAGCGTTGACTGGTTGTCGCTTTCGTAAACGTAGGCGGCGACCATCGTGTTCTTGGCGCGCTGCAGCTCTTCGTCCGTGACGCCTTTGTCTTTGACCTCGGCCAACACCGCGTCGATCGCGGCCTCGACCTTTTCCAAAGTCTGACCGTCAGCTGCCACGGCGTAAACCCCAAGCGACCCGTAATCGAGGCCACTGCCCGAGTAATATCCACCTGCACTGGACGCGATCTGCTGGTCCTTGACGAGTGCGCGATAGAGCCGACTCGTTGACCCCTCGGCAACGATCTTCATCAACAGATCAAGCGCTTCGCCTTCACCCGGCTTCCCGCTGACGTAAGACGGTGCCTTATAATAGCGCGATACCGATGGCTTACCGGCACGGGCGTCTTCAAGCGTCAAACGGCGCGGCGAACGATGCGGCGGTTCAAGCGGCCGTTCGCGCGGCGCACCGACGGCGGCGTTACCAGGGATTTTCCCATAGCTGCCTTCGGCGAGGCGCTTGACCTCGTCGACCGTCACGTCGCCCGACACAACGAGGATCGCGTTATTTGGCGCGTAATGGCGCTTGTAGAAGCTGAGGGCGTCCGACGGCGAGAGCTTGGCGATCTCGTGCTCCCAGCCGATGATGGGGATGTGGTAGGGATGAGCCAGATAAAGTGCAGCGGCC
Source organism: Hyphomicrobiales bacterium (assembly GCA_038329675.1). Taxonomy (GTDB): domain Bacteria; phylum Pseudomonadota; class Alphaproteobacteria; order Rhizobiales; family Hyphomicrobiaceae; genus JANXVY01. The sequence continues at coordinate 42,410 of JBBQNE010000006.1, forward strand.
ATCTGCTCGTCGAGGATCGCGCTCGGGCTATTCTCGACCCGTGAACGGCGCTCTTCCAAGATCACGTTGCGCTCTGTCAGCACCTCTTTTTCGGTCAGCTTGAGATTGACCATGCGGTCAGCCTCCATCTCCATCACCGTCGGCAGACGATCCTTGGCGATGCGCTGGAAATAGGCCGTGGCGTCATGGCCGGTGAACGCGTTGTCCTGTCCGCCAAGCCGCGACACGATTTTTGAAAATTCGCCCATGGCGATTTTATCGGTCGACTTGAACATCAGGTGTTCGAGGAAGTGCGCGATGCCGGACACGCCCTTGGGCTCATCGGCTGCGCCGACCCGGTACCAAACCATGTGCGTCACCACGGGAGAGCGCGTGTCGGGAATGACGACCACTTGCATGCCGTTGGCGAGTTTGAACTCGGTTGCTTTTGCAGCAGGCTTGGCAGCCAGAGTATTTGCGAGTGCGATCATGGTGATGAGAAACAGGAGTACCGTTGCGAAGAGGGGGGCTGAGCGGGCGGGAAC